>CALRNP020000006.1:0-50788 GCA_943369575.1 Azorhizobium sp. AG788
CCAGGATCAAACTCTCAAGTTGTATTGAGTTTGATTTGGCTAAGTCAAAACGTAAAACTCTCATCTATGACGAGGTCGAACCTTTCCATATCGCTCTCGCGATAACAGAAGGTCCGGAGTTACGTCGACCGCCGAAGTCATTCTCGGCCCCTCAAACCCCCAGGATTACTCCCGAAGACCCAAGAGACCCGCAAGGACTCCGCCGTCCACGTTTCTCTTTCTTCTCTTCAACCTGTCAAACAGCACGAGATCCGAAGACCTCAAGGACCGAAATCCCAATGACACAAGCCTGAGAACTGAAGAGCAAACCCGACCGAAGCCGAACCGCTCAAATCCCCCTCCACCCGAAGGCAGAACCGACAGCCTATCATCCGGTCTCTCGACCGTCCGTCACAACACCAAAGTCGTGAGAAGCATCGGCGGCGCCGGCACCGCGTTTCGCCGCGGCCCGTCGTCGTTGGGCGGTTTATAGGGGGAGCCCTTTTCCCTGTCAACACCCGAAAATCGAGTGACAAATCCTCGACCCGCGCTGTGGACAGCGAAGGCTGAGAACTTCGACGAAGCCATACTCTCCCAGGATTGCGACACCCGCAAGACCCTGTGTGAAATCCTGGCGAAATCCGTTTGAATGACCGCCCGAGCGATGATTCACGGCCAGCCTGCATGGAAAAAAGCGCTCCGCGGCGGCGTTTTTTGTCGGCGACGGCCTTCCGGAAGGCGCTCCGATCCGTTCAGCCCATGAATTTGCGCAGCCGCGTCCAGGAATTGGCCCGTGAGCCCGGCGACGGCAGCGCCGCGAGTTGGGCAGCCAGCGCGTCGCGCTCCTCGACTTTAGCCGCCAGGGCCCCCCGGAGATCCGCCGCGTCGGCTTTGGCTAAGGCCAACACGCCGGACAGACGGTCATGTTCAGCTCTGGCCTCCTCCGCCCTCTGGCTCTGGGCCATACGCTCGGCCTCGGCCTCCTCTGCCCGCCGAGCCTGGGCATCGCGTTCCATCTCCGCCATCTGCGCCCGCCGAGCCTGAGCTTCGCGGTCTGCCTCGGCAGCGAGTGCCCGCCGGGTCTGTGCATCGCGCTCCGCCTCTGCGGCGGCCGCTTGTTGCCAATGTGCATCCCGCTCGGCTTCGGCAGCATGCGCACGATGGGCTTGCGCCTCACGATCGGCGGTCAGCGTCGCCTCGGCGGCCTGGAGCGCGGCGATCATGGCCGCGTCCGCCGCGCATTGGTCGCGCAGTAGGTTGCGTTCGCCTTCCAGCGCATGGAGGGCCTGCTGTAGGGCCGCCGCGGCGGCCTGATCGGCCGCCTGTTGCTGCGCGAGCACGTCGCGGGCCTCGGCGGCTCCGGCGGCAAGACCGGCCGCTTCGCGCGCCTGCTGCTGCGCCTCGGCCAGGATCGCACTCTGGATCCGGCGGGATTTGCGGATGAAGAATTCGTGGCGCTCCCATTCCGAGAGCGCCGCATCCTTGAGCGTTTCCACGAACGCTGCGGCCTGCGCGCTGCGGCAGGTCCCGCGAATCATCTTGGTGAATTGATTGATCGTGTCGACGAAGTCCGCCGGCGAACGGACCTCCACCGGCGACATATCGAAGGCGACGTGCACATCGGACAGGTCGACTGGCGCGCTCACCAGGCGCGACAATTCCCCCTCGACCCGATGGCGCAGGGAAGGGCTGCTGGCGATGGCGCTGACATCCACGATGAGATCGGTGTCGTCATAGACCTGCGCCGAGAGATAGAGATGCAGCAGGAGAAATGCCTGAAACAGGCTCGTGTCGGTGGGGCAGATGGTGCGCCCGGCGGTCCAGTCGTCCACCACCGCCAGAAACGGGTCATGCCGCGACGCCTTGAGCGTCGTGTCAATTGTATGCAGGAAGTACGGATTTCCCGCCATCGCCTGGCCCGCATAGGAGGCCCATTGGTGAAATAGGTTGCGATGGCAGAACACGGTCCGGCCACCGAATGCGCTGCGCATGGCGCGCGCGCGCCCGAGGGTGCGGGTGTCGCACAGCACCGGAATCTTCCAGTTGGCGCGGGCGTTGGTGATCAGGCGGTCCACATAGATGCGTTCGGCGGCGGTCAGTTCCCCCTCCAGCCCGGCGGCGGGGATGAAAGAGACCAGGCCCATGCTCTCGTGGAACCCTTCGATGCCCCCGGCCTGTTGCAAAAGCGGAAGGAATTCGAGGAAATAAGGTGCACCGGGCGGATGCCCGGAGGCCCAGCCCTCCTGGTTCAGCCCTACCGCCACCCGCACGTCGATATGGGCAAGGCCCTCGTTGAAAATCTCGTAATAGGCCGCGGTATGGGGCGTGGCGCGCAGTTTGCTCCAGAGCCAGGTGCTGGAGGAGCGAAAGCTGGAATGCACAAAGACCGGGGAGAAATCCAGGCCGGGAAACGCCACCGTCGAGCCGCCCGGCCGGGCAGGGTCCGCCACCGGAAGCTTGCCCACATGCCGCGACACGGAACGGGACTGGGTTTGCCTGTCGGATCCTGCGTCCGGGTCGAGTGCCTTTGGCTCACTTTTACGTCTGACGGGCATGGCGCCCCCCGCCGACATCGGACACCGTCACCGCCGGCAGTACACCGGACTGACCGCAGAGAAACGCAAGATGCCTAAGCTGGAAATAACGCATTCAAGTTTGCAAACCCAAGGGCACGTAGCATTACCCTGGTAGGCGACGCGGCCCGTCCAAGGTTTTGCCTGCGCAAATCACCGTGGAGCTTACGCATGCCGCACGGTCAGGTTGCAATAATGCGCACAACAGCGCTCCTGCCTCAAGTTCTTTTCGGCGAAACGGTGATTTCAACTTTCAGCGCTTACCATATAATCTTTTCATACCGCCGCTTATCCTTATTGCAGCGCAATAAGGTCGTATTTCTCGACGGGGAGGCGGCTCTTGTCTCAGAGGCCGAGCCGGTCCGCGTGCCAGGCGATGTGCGCGCCCATGAAGGTGGAGATGAAATAATAGGAATGGTCATAGCCCTCGCGCAGGTTCAGCGTGAGGGGAATGCCCGCCACCGCGCAGGCGTCCGCCAGCAAGGCCGGCCGCAGGCCGGTGTCCAGGAACGGGTCGGCGGTGCCCTGGTCCACCAGGAGTTCGGGGACGCGATGGCCGTCGGCGATCAAGGCGGTGGCGTCATAGGCGCGCCACGCGGCGGTATCGGGTCCCAGATACTTCTCCAGCGCCGGGCGCGACCAGTCGGCCGTCGTGGGCTGCACGATCGGGGCGAAGGCCGAGCAGCTCTTAAAGCGGTCGGGGTTCTTCAGCGCCAGGGTGAGTGCCCCGTGCCCGCCCATGGAATGGCCGAAGATGCCCTGGCGGCTCATGTCGGCGGGGAATTGCGCCGCCACCAGCGCCGGCAGTTCGTCGCGCACATAGGAGGCCATGCGGTAGTTGGCAGCATAAGGCGGCTGGGTGGCGTCCAGATAGAAGCCGGCGCCGGAGCCGAACTGCCAATTGTCCGGCTCGTCCGGCACCCCCTCGCCGCGCGGGCTGGTGTCGGGGCACACGATCATCACCCCACGCTCGGCGGCGGCGGCGCGGTATTCGCCCTTCTCCATGACATTGGCGTGGGTGCAGGTGAGGCCGGAGAGATACCACAGCACCGGCACCGGCCCGCGCGCCGCCTGCGGCGGCACGAACACGGCAAAGGTCATGTCGGTGCCGGTGGCGGCAGAGGCGTGGCGATAGACGCCCTGCATGCCGCCGCGGGCACGGACCTTGGACAGGGTCTGCATCAATAGATCACCACCGAGCGGATCGACTTGCCCTCGTGCATCAAATCGAAGGCGGTGTTGATCTCGTCCAGCGGCATGGTGTGGGTGATGAGATCATCGATGTTGATCTTGCCCTCCATGTACCAGTCCACGATCTTCGGCACGTCGGTGCGCCCGCGGGCGCCGCCGAAGGCGGAACCGCGCCAGTTGCGGCCGGTGACAAGCTGGAACGGCCGGGTGGCGATCTCCGCCCCCGCCGGCGCCACGCCGATGACGATGGAGGTGCCCCAGCCGCGATGGCAGGCTTCCAGCGCCTGGCGCATCACATTCACATTGCCGGTGCAGTCGAAGGTGAAGTCGGCGCCGCCGTCGGTCAGATCCTGGATGGCAGCGACCACCTTGTCGGAGCCCACTTCCAGGGGATTGATGAAGTCGGTCATGCCGAACTTCCTGGCCATTTCCACCTTGGCGGGATTGATGTCGACGCCGATGATCTTGTCGGCGCCCACCATGCGGGCGCCCTGGATCACATTGAGGCCGATGCCGCCTAAGCCAAACACCACCACATTGGCGCCGGGCCACACCTTGCCGGTATAGACCACCGCGCCGATGCCGGTGGTCACCCCGCAGCCGATGTAGCAGATCTTGTCGAAGGGGGCGTCCTCGCGCACCTTGGCCAGAGCGATCTCCGGCAGCACAGTGAAGTTGGCGAAGGTCGAGCAGCCCATGTAATGGAAGATCTCGCCGCCATCGCAGGAGAAGCGCGAGGTGCGGTCCGGCATCAGGCCCTGGCCCTGGGTGGCGCGGATCGAGGTGCACAGGTTCGAGCGCTGCGACAGGCAGGTTTTGCACTGCCGGCATTCCGGCGTGTAGAGCGGAATGACGTGGTCGCCCACCTTCAGCGAGGTCACGCCCGCGCCGATCTCGCGAACGATGCCGGCGCCTTCATGGCCGAGGATGGCGGGGAACTTGCCCTCGGAATCCAGCCCGTCCAGCGTATAGGCGTCGGTGTGGCACACGCCGGTGGCCATGATCTCCACCAGCACCTCGCCGGGCTTGGGCCCGCCGATCTCGATGGTCTCGATGGTCAGCGGCTTCTTGGCTTCCCAGGCGACGGCGGCACGGGTTTTCATGGGACACCTCGTTGGCGGGCGCTCGCGACCTTGGTGCCGGAACGCGGACAGGATCGATGACGGCGCGGACGCGCCTATTCGGCGGCTTCGCCGTGGGGCACGGCGGCATAAGGAGCGTTGGGATCACCCGGCGCGGTTTCCCAGGCCAGGCCCGGAATGGCGACAATGCGCTGACCGCGACCATCGGTACGGCAGACGATGGCGCCCTGCTCTTCCATATAAGCCAGGATGCGCCGGGCGCGGCCGGAGGAGCGGCTGCCATAGGCATGGGCCACCGCCGCGTCGGACGGACAGGGCTGGGTCTCGAACGCCGCGCGGGCAAGCACCAGGAACACGCTCTGCATGTCCTCCGGCAATTGCCCGGCCATGGCGATGACCTCGCCCCAGGGCGAGCCTTCCTTGTCCAGTTCGGCGCTGTCGATGCCCGCATGGGCGATGGCGAGGCGGCGACGGAACGCCCGCAGGCTCAGAGGCTCGCCGGTGATGCGGCGAATGCGGCAGCGCACCAGGAAATCCTGGTAGAGCACGGCGGCGGTGCGGAAGCCGGCTTCCGGGTCGGTGAGGATTTCGCGCAAAGCCAGATCAATGGCCGCCTGGCGCTCTTCCGGCTCCATGGCCGGGGCGGCCGGGGCTTGAGCGGCGGGAATGCGGGTGGCGCGGGCCAGTTGGGTCAGAATGTCGGCGGTGGGCACCGGCGCCGGCGCCCGGCGGGGCGGCGGCAGGGTGCGCTCCTCGTCGGGGGCAGCGGTGAAGATAAGATCCTGCGCGTCGCCGCCCTCCAGCGGGCCGGGCAGCGGCAGCAATTTGGGGCTCACCGAGCGGGCGCCGGTTTCTACCGCGCCGATCTTCACCGGCAGCGGCCGACGCGACAAGGCGGGGCCGAGGGCCACGAAATGCCCGGACTGGAGATCGCGGAACATCTCCGCCTGCCGGCGCTCCATGCCGAGCAGGTCGGCGGCGCGGGCCATGTCGATATCGAGGAAGGTGCGGCCCATGAGGAAGTTGGAAGCTTCCGCCGCCACGTTCTTGGCCAGCTTCGCCAGCCGCTGGGTGGCGATCACCCCCGCCAGCCCGCGCTTGCGGCCACGGCACATGAGATTGGTCATGGCCCCGAGCGAGGCCTTGCGGGTGTCGTCCGAGACCTCGCCGCCCACGGCGGGGGCGAACAGCTGCGCTTCGTCCACCACCACCAGCATGGGATACCAGTGGTCGCGCTCCGCATCGAACAGCCCGCCCAGGAAGGCGGCGGCGGCGCGCATCTGCTGCTCGCTGTCCAGGCCCTCCATGTCGAGCACGACGGAAACCCGATGCTGGCGCACGCGCGACGCGATGCGGTGCAGATCGGCCTCGTTGCGGGAGGCATCCACCACCACATGGCCGTAGCGTTCGGCAAAGGTGACGAAATCGCCTTCGGGATCGATGATGGCCTGCTGCACCCACGGCACGCTCTGCTCCAGCAGGCGGCGCAGCAGGTGCGATTTTCCGGAGCCGGAATTACCCTGAACCAGGAGGCGGGTGGCCAGAAGCTCTTCGAGATCAAGCGCCGCGGACACGCCCTGGCCCGTGAGACCGAGATCGATCGAAACCTTCATCGGCCCTCAGCCCTCACTTCACCGGCGTACGAAAGCGCCGCGCCGGCCGCACTTTATCAGGTTTGCCACCACCACGAGACTCACCGCCCGGTGGATTTCCCGTTGGACAACGGAAAATCGGGCATGGCGTCTTGAGCCTGGGTCTGCTCCGCGCAGTTCATACCGATTCCCCTCCCGGTTTCAACCGCCGCCCCTGCGGCAGGCCCCCTCAGGCCACCCGGCGGTCCCGGTCGCGGTCGGGATGGTGGAAGGCCAGCACCACCACCACCGAGGAAAACGCCATGGCGGCCATCAGGATGAAGCAGTCGGCGAACGATCCCCGTAGGTTCAGCACCGCGCCGGTCACCACCGGCGCCAGGAAGCCCGCCACGGCGAAGGCGAAGTCCATGAGGCCCAGCGCGGTCGCCGCCCGCTGCGGCACCACGTCCACATTGACCGCATAATAAGCCGCATTGCCGCCCATGGACGCGGCCACCGCCACGGTGATGCCGGCGATGGCGACGGTGAGATTGTCGGTGAGCGCCACCGGCACGATGGCCAGCGCCGCCACCAACTGACTGCCGGCGATGAGATAGGAGCGCGCCACCCGCAGCCGCCCGGTGGTCTTCAGTAGATGATCGGACCACCGCCCCATGGCCCAGAGCGCCACGGCGGCAGAAACCCAGGGCAGCACCGTGAACAGGCCGACCGCCGACAGTTTCAATTTATAGGCCTGCTCCAGATAGCTGGGCAGCCAGGACATGAAGAAGAACAGGAAATAGCCGAACACGAAGAAGGCCCAATAATTCGCCAGCAGGGTCGGCGTGGTCAGCAGCAGCCGGATCAGGCCGCCTTGCGGAGCGGGCGCCGGTGCCGCCGGGCGGGGGGCGGTATCGGGCGCGCGGATGAGCGCCAGCTCGGCGGCATTCACGAACCGGGACTGGGCCGGATCATCCCGGAACAGCAGATACCAGGCCGGCACCCACACCACCGAGAGCACGAACAGCACCGCGAACGTGGCCCGCCAATCCAGCCAGCCCAGCAATTGGGTAACGATGGGTCCGCCGATGGCGAGCGCCAGCGGCACCGCCACCAGGGCATTGCCGAGCGCGGTCGCCCGCTCGTGCGGCGCCAGCCAGTGGCTGACCGCGCCGGTGAGCGCCGGGAAATTCGGCCCCTCCGAGACCCCGAGCAGCACCCGCGCGGCGTAAAGGCTCATGAAGCCACCGGCCAGTGCCGTGGCGCCAATGGACAGGCTCCACAGGATGGCGGCGATGGTGAGCACCAGGCGGGCGCCGAAGCGATCCACCGCAAACCCGCCCAGCAGCGTGGTCAGCGCATAGCCGATGCCGAAGGCGCCCAGAATGCTGCCGGCGGCGGCGGGCGAGAGGCCCAGGTCCCGCTCGATCATGGGAATGGCATAAGAGATGGCGGCGCGGTCGATGTAATTGACCACGGTGATCGTGAACAACAGGAAGATCACGAACCAGCGGTATCTGCTGGCGCGCGAACCAGCGCCCGAAATCGCAACCATGCCATTCTCCCCCGGCGCGCACTCCCCAGCGCCGGGCTGGAGCTTAGAGCATTTTCGAGCGAAGTGGACCCCGGTTCGCGTGAAGAAAATGCGTCAGGACAATAACATAGAGCGTTTTCGCGCGAAGGGGATACCGGGTCGCGGGGTGAGCTGCGTTGCGGCTTTGGCATGCCGGTTGTCGCACCTCAGTGGCGCTGATCTGGCCTTGGCCGCGGAAGTCGGGCAATGACACCTTTCAGCGGGCGGCGATGCCCGCGCAGGAGCCTTGATCCCAGATGCCGGTCCGCCCCATCGTCCGCTTTCCCGATCCCCGTCTGCGCAGCGTGGCGACGGCGGTGTCAAGCTTTGACGACGCCTTGGCGACGCTGGCGGCGGACCTGCTGGACACCATGAAGGCGGCGCCGGGCATCGGCATCACCGCCCCGCATATCGGCGTGCCGCAGCGGGTGGTGGTGCTCGATCTGCCGGAGGCGGGCGTCTCTTATTATGTGAATCCGGAGGTGATCGCCGCCTCCGGCGACCTCCAGCGCCATGCGGAAGGCAGCGTCTCCATGCCCGGCGTGGTCGAGGATGTGGAGCGCCCGGCCTGGGTCACCGTGCGCTATCAGGACCTGACCGGAGCGCCGCAGGAGATCACCGCCGACGGCCTGCTCAGCGTCTGCCTCCAGCATGAGATCGACCAGCTGGACGGTATTTTTTGGACCCAGAAGCTGTCCCGCCTCAAGCGCGACCGGGTGGTGAAGCGGTTCGAGAAGCTCCAGCGCGGCGGCTGAACCGCCCCCGACAGCCCTTTTTCCTACAGCACCGCCGAGGCCACCTCCGGCGAATGGCTCAAGGCGTGGGCCATATATTCCAGCGCGTGGCGCACCTTATCGCGGCCCACCGGCCCGCCCAGGCAGACGCGGGCGGCTTCCGGCGGCGCGCCATCGACGCAGAAGGCATCGCTGGCGACGATGCCGATGCCGGTGGCCTGCATGTGGCCGACAAAGGCCGAGCGGGTCCAAGGCTCTGGCAATTCCACCCACAGATTGAAGCTGAGCGGATCGGCCCGGAAGCTGCCCTTGGGCAGGATTTGGGTGGCGAGCGCCTGGCGGGCGGCGGTCTCGGCGCGGATGAAGCGCAGGATGGTGTCGGCGGTGCCGTCCTCGATCCAGCGGGTGGCCAACGCCACGGTGAGGGGCGAGGCCATGACATTGGCCGCCCGTAGCGCAGCGGCAAACGGCCAGCCGGCCCGCGCCTCGGGCGCGATCACATAGGCCGCCCGCAGGCCGGCACCGATGCATTTGGCCAGCCCGGCCACGTGCCAGGTGAGGTCCGGAGCGATGGCGGCAAACGGCGGCAGGCCGTGGGCGGGGATGAAGCCATAGGCATCATCCTCGATGATCTTCAGATTGAACCGCCGGGCCACCGCCACGATGGCCGCCCGGCGCGGCTCCGGGATGGTCAGCGTGGTGGGATTCTGGAGCGTCGGATTAAGATAAAGCGCTTTCGGCGACAGGCTGCGGCAGGCCTCGGTAAGGGCGTCGGGATCGATCCCGTCCGCATCCATGGGCAGGCCCACCAGCTTCAGCCCCAGTTGGGCGGCGATGGAACGGGCGCCGGGATAGGTCAGCGCCTCGCACAGCACCACATCGCCCGCCTTCGCCAGCAGGCCGAAGATGCCCAGCAGGGCCGCATGGGCGCCGGGGGTCACGAAGATGCGCTCCTGCGCCGGCACCAAGGCGCGCCGCCCCAGCCAGGAGGAGGCCGCGTCCTTGTCGGCCGGAGCACCGCCAAAGCTCTGGTAGCGCAGCAGGGCCACCAGATCGCGGGAGACTTCCACCAGCCCGTCCTGCATGCGGGCGATGAGCGCGGGATCGTCCGGCTCCGGCGGCAGGTTCATGGTGAGATCCACCAGATCCGGCCGGGCGGAACGGACCTGCGCCGCCGCGCGCGGCACGCCGCGCACGAAGGTGCCTTGGCCGACGCGGGATTCCACCAGCCCGCGCTTCTGCGCCTCCACATAGCCCCGCGCCACGGTGGTGAAGTCGATGTCCAGGCGGCTCGCCAGCTTGCGCTGGGGCGGCAGCCGGTCGCCAATGGACAGGCGCCCGGCCTTGATGTCCTCGGCGATGCCATCGGCAATGGCGAGATAGCGCGGCTTGTCGCTTCGGCTGAGGTCCGGCGTCCAATCGGGCATGGGGTGGGGTGTCTTCTCCGCCGGACGAAAGAGGTTCCATCCGTTCAAAATTGACTGTATAGTGTTGCAGTCATCGATTGTCATCCGGCGAAGCTGTCGTCAGCGTAGAAAAGTTGAGCAGCGTGCGGGATGGAAACTGATCGTGGATCAGGCAAAACCCTGCCCGATTCCGCAGCGGGTGATCGCAGGCGCGGCAGAGGCGAAACCGCCGCATCAGTCGCATTGACTGCATATATGACTGCAATTTGCATGCATTGCTGATGTTATGTGCAATCTGTCAATTGGCACATTGATTGCAAATTTCCCCTCGTGACCGCGCCCTGCCCCCAGCAGCGCCGCCGGTCTCCCCCACGAGGAGAAACCGATGCCCGCCGTGACCGCCCCCGCCCACCAGAAGGGTGATTTCTTCGTCGATTACGAGGACAAGAAGTTCGAGGACGTCAAAGCCCAGCCGGGCGAAAAGGCCCTGGTCACCTTCCATACGGTGGCGTTCGAGGGCTCCATCGGCTTTGTGAACCTGCTCCAGGCCACCCGCCTCAAGCGCAAGGGTTTTGAGACCTCCATCCTGCTCTATGGCCCTGGCGTGACCCTGGGCGTGCAGCGCGGCTTCCCGAAGCTGGGCGACGAGGCCTTCCCCGGCCACATGAACTTCAACAACCAGATCACCAAGTTCATCGAGGAAGGCGGCAAGGTCTATGCCTGCCGCTTCGCGCTCCAGGCGCTTTACGGCCATGGCGAGCCCTCGCTGATCCCCGGCATCATCCCCATCAGCCCGCTGGACGTGCTGGACCTGGTGCTGCTCCACCGCCGCGACAACGCCTTCATCCTCGACACCTGGACCCTCTGAGCCGGACGCGCGGAAAGGAGGCCGCCATGGCGGAGAAGAGACTGGTCCGGGTCGCCGCGGTGCAGATCGCGCCCGATCTCGACGACGGCGCCCGCACGCTGGACCGCGTGCTGGCGGCGCTGGCCGAGGCGGCCTCCAAGGGGGTGCAGATGGTGGTCTTTCCGGAGACCTTCCTGCCCTGGTACCCCTATTTTTCCTTCGTGCTGCCGCCGGTGCTGACCGGCGGCGAGCACATGCGGCTCTATGAGCATGCGGTCACCGTGCCCGGCCCGGTGACCGAGGCCATCGCGGCCGCCGCCCGCCGCAACGGCATGGTGGTGGTGCTGGGCATCAATGAGCGCGACCACGGCTCGCTCTACAATGCCCAGCTGATCTTCGACGCCGACGGCGCGATCCTGCTCAAGCGCCGCAAGCTCACCCCCACCTTCCACGAGCGCATGATCTGGGGCCAGGGCGATGGCGCCGGGCTCAAGGTGGTCGAGACCAAGGTGGGCCGTGTCGGGGCGCTGGCCTGCTGGGAGCATTACAATCCCCTCGCCCGCTACGCCTTGATGGCCCAGCACGAGGAAATCCACGCCGCGCAATTCCCCGGCGCTTTGGTGGGGCCGATCTTCGCCGAGCAGATCGAAGTCACCATCCGCCACCATGCGCTGGAGAGCGGCTGCTTCGTGGTCAATGCCACCGGCTGGCTGACCGAGGAGCAAGTGGCCCGCATCTCCCCGGACGAAAAGCTGCGCCGCGCGCTGACCGGCGGCTGCATGACGGCAATCATCTCGCCCGAGGGCAGCCATATTGTGCCTCCGCTCACCAGCGGCGAGGGGCTGCTGGTGGCCGATCTGGACATGGCCCTCATCACCAAGCGCAAGCGGATGATGGATAGCGTCGGCCATTACGCCCGCCCCGAACTGCTCAGCCTGGTGCTCGACACCCGCCCGGCGCTGCCCATGCACACCGACGCCGCCTTTCCGTCCCCGCCATCCTTCGGGAGCCGCCGCGATGAAGCAGACCAGCCCCAGCACCGCCCCCATCCTGCCGCTGCCGACGGCGGAGCTGATGAACGAATTGCAGTCCTACGGGGTCCGGCTCGCTGATCCTTCCGCCGGGGCTGAAAGCCGGCGCGGCGGCGCCGGCCCCTCCGACCACAAGGCGCTGACGCTGGACGGCATGACCGTGATGGTGCCGGTGCACACGGCGCCTGCCGCCCGCAGCCCCTATGCGGTGGAGGCGCCCGATGCGAAGGGCGCCAGCCACATCACCCGCGACGGCCTGCCCATCGCCCAGGTGTCGTTCCCGCTGCGGCCGCGCTTCTATGAGCGCAGCACGGCGGACGGTATTCCCTATTCCAAGATCGCCGTGCTGCATGGGCGCGACGTGCTCGCCACCACGGTGCTGCAAGAGTGCGTGCGCTTCCAGAGCCGCACCAAGACCTGCCAGTTCTGCGCTATCGGCCAGTCGTTGGCGGAAGGCCGCACCATCGCCCGCAAGACCCCGGCCCAACTGGCGGAGGTGGCGAAAGCTGCCGTGGAACTGGACGGCGTCACCCATATGGTGATGACCACCGGCACCCCGCCCGGCAAGGATCGCGGCGCCGCCATTCTCGCAGAGAGCGCGGCGGCGGTGAAGGCCGCCGTGGACCTGCCGATCCAGGCCCAATGCGAGCCGCCGGACAGCGACGCCTGGTTCGCCCGCCTAAAGGACGCGGGCGTGGATGCGCTGGGCATGCATCTGGAAGCCGTCACCCCGGCGGTGCGCGCCCGCATCATGCCCGGCAAGGCGCAGGTGCCGCTGGAGCGCTATTTCGCCGCCTTCGATGCCGCCGTGCCGGTGTTCGGGCGCGGCCAAGTCTCCACTTATATTCTGGCAGGCCTGGGCGACACCCGCGAGGCGATCCTGGACATGTGCGCCCGGCTCATCGCCCGTGGCGTCTATCCGTTCGTGGTGCCGTTCATCCCCATTTCCGGCACGCCGCTGGAAGCCCATGCCGGGCCGACGCCCGGCTTCATGCACGAGATATTGGCGCCCCTGGCCGGGATGATCCGCGCCGCCGGCCTCCGCGCCACCGACATCAAGGCCGGCTGCGGCAAATGCGGCGCCTGCTCGGCGCTCTCCACCTATGAGCGGGGGATCGGCTGATGTTCGATCCGGTCAAGCCGTTCACCGCCAGCGAGTTCCAGGTGAAGTTCGCCACCGACCCGTGGGAGCGCGACGGCGCCGCTTCCCTGCGCCGCCGGGTATTCTGCGGCGAGCAGGGATTGTTCGGCACCGACGACCGGGACGCCATCGACACCCACGCCATCCCCATCGTTGCGCTCTCCTTGTGGGGCGTGGCGGCGGATGCGGTGGTGGGCACCGTGCGCATTCATGAGCCGGAGCCGGGCATCTGGTGGGGCTCGCGCCTCGCGGTGGCGGAAGATTATCGCAACGTCGGCACGCTGGGATCGGCGCTGATCCGGCTGGCGGTCTCCTCCGCCCATGCCCGCGGCTGCCGGCGCTTCTTCGCGCATGTGCAGAGTCAGAACGCTTTGCTGTTCCGCCGCCTGCGCTGGCGCACGCTGGAGGTGGTCGACCTGCACGGCCGCCCGCACCACCATATGGAGGCCGACCTGGCCTATTACCCGCCGTTCGCCGCGCCGGAGACCGGGTTTCTGGCCTTCCCGAAGCGGGCGGCGTGATGAAACAGGCGCTTGCCACCCTCGCCCAAACCCTGCGGGCCAGCGCCGGCCTCGCCGGCAAGGCGGACATCGCCGCTGTGGCGGCGCGCCTCGGCCTGTCGGGCGCCGGCGCCGTGCCGGTGGGCGATGATTGCGCCGCCATTGCCGATGGGGAGGGCTATCTGCTGCTGGCCATCGAGGGCTTCATGAACGGCTTCGTGGCCGGCGACCCCTGGTTCGCCGGCTGGTGCGGGGTGATGGTGAATGCCTCCGACATCGCCGCCATGGGCGGGCGGCCCTTGGCGGTGGTGGATGCGGTGTGGGCCGATGGCGAAGACGGCGCCGCGCCGGTTCTGGAGGGCCTGGCCGCCGCCTCTTCCGCCTTCGGCATTCCGGTGGTGGGCGGGCATACCAATATCCGCAATGATCGCGGCCAGCTTTCGGTGGCCATCCTCGGGCGGGCGAAGCATCTGCTCACCAGCTTCGATGCCACCCCCGGCCAGCGGCTGGTGGCGGCCATGGATCTGCGCGGGCGCTATCGCGCGCCGTTCGACAATTGGGAAGCGGCCACGGACGCCCCCACAGGTCGCCTGCGCGGCGATCTGGAATTGCTGCCGCTGATCGCCGAGGCGGGCCTCGCGCGCGCGGCCAAGGACATCAGCCAGGGCGGCATCGTCGGCACCGCCGCCATGCTGGCGGAATGCTCGCAGGTGGGCATCGCCCTCGACCTTGCCTCTGTCCCGCGCCCCGATGGCGTGGATCTGGCACGCTGGCTGCTGACCTTCCCCTCCTTCGGCTATCTGCTGGCAGCGGACCCGCCGGATGTGCCCGCCCTCATCGCCCGCTTTGCCGCCCGCGGCATCGCCGCCGCCGATATCGGCGCGGTGACCGCGGACCAGCGCGTGACCCTGAGCGACGGCTCAGCAAGCGAAACCATCTGGGACTTCACCCAGCGCCCCTTGCTGGGCTGCGCCCCCAAGGGTGCCGCCGCATGAGCGCGCCGCTCTCCATCGCCATCCTGGCCCATTCCACCAATCCGCGCGGCGGGGTGGTGCATGCCTTGGAACTGGGCGATGCGCTGGTGCGCCTCGGCCATCGCGCCTGCGTCCACGCGCCCGATGCTTCGGGCCGCGGCTTCTTCCGCGAGACCCTGTGCGAAACCAAGGGCATCCCCGCTCGCGCGGTGACGGGCGACACCACCGCCTTGGTGGAAACCCGCATCGCCGATTATCTCGCTTACTTCGCCGATCCGGCCCATCGCGCGTTCGATGTCTTCCATGCCCAGGACGGCATTTCCGGCAATGCTTTGGCCACCCTCAAGGAGAAGGGCCTGATCCGCGCCTTCGCCCGCACCGTCCACCACATGGATGCTTTCGCCGATCCGCGCCTCGCGGCCCTGCAGCAGCGCTCCATCGTCAGCGCCGACACTCTGTTCACGGTCAGCCGCACCTGGCAGGCGCATCTGGCCGAGACCTTCGAGCGCCAAGCCGTGCGGGTGGGCAATGGCGTCGATCGCACCCGCTTCTCGCCGCGTCCCGATGGCCGCGATGCGGCGCTGCGCCAGCGGCTCGCCTTGGGGCCGGGGCCGGTGTTCCTGGCGGTGGGCGGCATCGAGGAGCGCAAGAACACCGTGCGCATCCTGGAGGCCTTCATCCAGGTGCGAGCCTTGATCCCAACTGCGCAACTGATCATCGCCGGCGGTGCCTCGCTGCTGGACCATGACGCCTACCGCCGCGCCTTCGCCCACACCTTGCGCGCCAGCCCGCTGCCCCCCGGCGCGGTGATCGAGACCGGGCCGCTGGCGCAAGCGGATATGCCGGCGCTCTTCCGGGTGGCGGATGCTTTGGTGTTTCCCTCGCTGAAGGAAGGCTTCGGGCTGGTGGTGCTGGAGGCCATGGCCAGCGGCCTGCCGGTGGTGGCCCCGGCCATCGCCCCCTTCACCGAATATCTGGGGCCGCAGGATGCGGCCTGGTGCGACCCGCTCACCGCCCATTCCATCGCCGACGCCATGATGGCGGTGCGCACCGAGCCGCAGCGCGGCCGGCTGGTAGCCCAGGGCGTGTTGGTGGCCGCCGCCCACGACTGGCAGCACACCGCCCGCGCCCATCTGGCCGCCTATGAACAGCTGAGGGAACCCGCCCATGCCTGAGATGCGCTTCCATATCCGCTGGCCCGATGGGCGGGCGGAGGCCTGCTATTCGCCCTCGCTGGTCATCAAGGACTATTTCGTCCCCGGCGAGAGCTACGACCTGGCCGATTTCCTCGCCCGCAGCCGCACCGCCTTACAGATCGCCAGCGACCGGGTGGCGGCGCGCTACGGCATGCCGTGCTCGCGCGCCCTTCATCAACTGGCCCGCATCGAAGCGGCGGCAAGCGCCTTTGCCGACAGCCCCCACCCGCGCGTCAGCGTCGACGCGTTCGACGAATGACCTTCGGAGTCCCAACCATGACCCAGATCCCCCATCACGCCGTGATCGTCATCGGCGGCGGCCAAGCCGGCCTGTCCATGAGCTATTATCTCCAGCAGCGCGGCATCGACCATGCGGTGTTCGAGAAGGGCGAGGCGCTGGCCGCCTGGCGCGATCAGCGCTGGGACAATTTCTGCCTGGTGACGCCCAACTGGCAATGCGCCTTGCCCGGCCATCCCTATGACGGGCCGGAGCCGGACGGCTTCATGAAGAAGGACGAGATCCTGGCCTATCTCGCCGCCTTCAAGGCCAAGGTGGCGGCGCCCTTGTTCGAGCACGTGGCAGTCAAGCGCGTGAGCCCGCGCGAGGGCGGCGGCTACCATGTGAGCACCAGCGCCGGCGACTTCACCGCCGATCAGGTGGTGGCGGCCTCGGGCGGTTATCACACCCCGATCATCCCGCGCTTTGCTGAGCGCTTGCCCAAGACCATCGTGCAACTGCATTCCGAGCAGTATCGCAACCCCGCCGCCTTGCCCGAAGGCGAGGTTCTGGTGGTGGGCTCCGGCCAGTCCGGCGCCCAAATCGCCGAGGATCTGCATCTGGCCGGACGCAAGGTGCATCTGGCGGTGGGCGATGCGCCGCGCTGCGCCCGTTTCTATCGCGGCCGCGACGTGGTCACCTGGCTGGCGGACATGGGCTATTACGACATGCCGGTGGAGCGCCACCCGCTGCGCGAAGGGGTGCGCGACAACACCAACCATTATGTCACCGGCCGTGACGGCGGCCGCGACATCGATCTGCGCAAATTCGCATTGGAGGGCATGAAGCTCTACGGCCTGCTCGGCGATCTCGACGGCACCGCGCTGTCCTTTGCCCCCACCCTGCGCACGGCGCTGGATGAGGCGGACCGGGTCTATAACGGTATCAACGCCGCCATCGATGCCTATATCGAGAAGGCCGGCATCAGCGCCCCGCCGCCCTCGGTCTATACGCCGGTGTGGCAGCCGGAGGCGGAGCCCGCCTCATTGGATCTGGCGGCGGCAGGCATTGCGGCGGTGATCTGGTGCATCGGCTTCCAGCCGGATTTCCGCTGGCTGGATGCCCCGGTATTCAACGGCGCCGGCCAGCCCAAGCATCATCGCGGCGTCACCTCGGAGCCGGGGGTCTATTTCCTCGGCCTGCCGTGGCTGCACACCTGGGGCTCTGGCCGCTTCTCCGGCATCGATCGCGATGCGCGCTATCTGGCCGAGCGCATCACCGAGGCGCTGGCGGGCAACGGTACGCCCCGGCTGATGGCCGCCAGCTGACGACCGATAGCGCCCCGCAGATGAGGACCCGCTCATGAGCATATTGGTGTTTCCCCGCCGCGCCAGCGCCCCCTCGCCGGTGCAGCAGGCGCTTTCGCCGCTGGCTCCGGCGGTGGTGGTCGGGATGCCGCATCTGAGCCTCGGCGGCCTGTCGGAAAGCTGGCTGCTGAAGGAATGCGGCCACCGCCACTGGTTTCTGCTGGCCGGGGCGGCAGGCGCGGCGCTGCCGGATTTCTGCGATGCGGACGGCGCCCCGGTCTATGCGGCCTTCTGCGGGGTGAGCCTGCGGGAGGCGGCCCTGGACGCGGTGGCGGAGAACGACACGCTCACGTTTGCCTCGTCGCTCGCCCATGTCTCCCGCACCCAGTTTTGCAGCCGCCATGTGGTGCGCCTGGGTGCACAGACGGTGGCTGAGGTGGAACTGGTCTCGGTGTTCGTGAAGCGCCTGGAGCCGGGCCGCAATCGCTCCGCCGCCCGCGTGCGGCCGGAGGGCCTGCCGCCGTTCGTGCCCGGCGAGGTGAGCCGCACCGCGGCGCTGGCGGCGGCGCTGCGCAGCGGCCGCTGGGATGCGCATCAGGGGTTCGCGCGCGGCGCCGCCCAGGATCTGGGAACGATGATGCTCAATCCCTGCCCGTCGCAGGATTTCAACGGCGCCCACTTTCTCTATTTCGCCGCCTTCCAGGCCTTCGCCGACCGCGCGGAATGGGAGCTTCTCAGCCCCCCGCCGGGCACCGTAACCGTGGAGCGCGATATTCTCTATCACGGCAATATCGAGCCGGGAGAGCGCATCACCGCCCGGCTGAAAGGCGTGCGGCGGGAGGGCGCGGACCTCGCCCATTGGCTGGCGCTGGAGCGGGAGGAGGGCGGGCGGCTGGCGGATGTCTTCACCCGCCGCCGCCTGCCCTGAGCCGCCTGTTACTGCTTCTCGATGCCGGCCTTGTCGATCACCGCCGTCCATTTGGCGATGTCGCTCTTCAGTCGGTCGCCCAGTTCCTGCGGCGTGCTGGCCTTGGCCTCGATGCCCAGTTCCAGCAGGCGCTTCTTCACGTCCGGCATCGCCATCACCTCGGTGATCGCCTTGTTGAGCACCGCGATGACCTCCTTCGGGGTGCCGGTGGGGGCGAACAGGGCATTCCAGGAGGTGACCTCGAAGCCCTTCACGCCGCTTTCATTTACGGTCACCAGATCCGGCGTCACCGGCGAGCGCACCGGGCCGGAGGAGGCCAGCGCCCGCAGCTTCTTGTCCGCCACCATGGCCTTGGTGGAGGCATAGCTGTCGATCATCACATCCACATCGCTGCGGGTGGCGGCGATCACCAGATCCGGCGTAGTTTTGTAGGGCACGATGGTGAAATCGATGCCGGCCAGGGACTTGAACAGTTCCGCCGACAAATTCTGGCTGGAGCCCACATTGACGGTGCCCACATTGACCACGCCGGGCTTGGTCTTGGCGAAGGCCACCAGATCCGCCACGCTCTGGAACGGGGAGGCGGCATTGGTGACAAACAGGAAATCGAAATAGCCCAAAGTCGAGATGGGTTCGAAGTCCTTCACCGGATTGAACGGCAGCTTCTTGAATAGCGGCACCGAGATGGCGGTGCCGTTGGTCATCAGCGCCAGCGTATAGCCGTCGGCGGTGGCCTGAAGCGCGGCGCGCGCGGCGGTGATGCCGCCGGCGCCGGGCAGGTTCTCGATCACGAACTGCTGGCCGAGCTTCTCGGTCAGCTTTTCCGCCACCACCCGCACGGTGATGTCGGCGATGCCGCCCGGCCCGAACGGCACCGTGATGCGCACCGGGCGGGTGGGATAGGCGGTCTGGGCGGATGCGGGCGCAAGGCTGGCCGCAAGGGCGACAGCCACCGCGCAACCGGCGGCAAGCCGGGCAAGAATGCTCATATTGTGTTCTCCCTGGGATGACGGTCGGCGCCGGTTGGCCCGGCGTCTGCTCGATTGGGCCTTATGGTCGGGCGGCTCAGCCTTTCAGTTCCGACAGATCGTCCACATAGACGAGCCCGGCGGCTTTCAGCGGCTCGCGCATCTTGTAGAGGTCGAGGCCGAGCGTGCCGGCGGCCAGCACCGCGCGCTTGGCGGTCTCGTTCTCCTCGCGGGCCTTGGCCTTGGCGGCCACCGCCTCGGCGGTGGCATGGGGCACCACCACCACGCCATCGTCATCGGCCACGATCACGTCGCCGGGGTTCACCAGGGCGCCGGCGCACACCACCGGCACGTTGACGCTGCCGATGGTGGCCTTCACCGTGCCCTTGGCGGAAATGGCGCGGGGCCATACCGGAAAGCCCATCTCTTTGAGCGTATCCACGTCGCGGCAGCCGGCATCGATGATGAGGCCGGCGACGCCGCGCGCCTTCATGGAGGTGGCAAGCAGATCGCCGAACATGCCGTCGGTATTGTCGGTGGTGCAGGCCACCACGACGATATCGCCCGGCTTGCACTGCTCCACCGCCACATGCAGCATCCAATTGTCGCCGGGCTGGGCCAGCACGGTGACCGCATTGCCGGCGATGCGGGCGCCGGGCCAGATCGGCCGCATATA
Organism: Azorhizobium sp. AG788; assembly: GCA_943369575.1. GTDB lineage: Bacteria > Pseudomonadota > Alphaproteobacteria > Rhizobiales > Xanthobacteraceae > Azorhizobium. Next base: position 19,895 of record CALRNP020000006.1, read on the forward strand.
GGGCTTCACCAGCCCGAAGCGGCCTTGCGCTTCATGCACGGTGGAGACGCCGAAGCCGGCCAGCGCCGCCAGGGTTTCCGGCGTGCTGCGGGGAATGTTGCGAACGACGACGCCGATCATGCCAATTCCTCCAGAACCATGGGGAACAGGCGCTGATAGGCTTCGCCATAGGTCATGGCCCGGCCGGAATTGCGCCCGCCCTGCATGCCGCGGTTCAAGGCCACGCGGGTGTAATATTCCCAAAGGTGCTTCTGCGCCGCCAGCACCTCGAATGCCTTGCGCTTCACCTCCCACACGTCGTCGATATTGAGGATGACGTTGGGCTTGTAGTCGCACTGCTCCGGCTGGTGCGGCTCGAACAGGAACACCGGCGGGGCGGAATAGGCGCGGGCGGGATCGGGCTTGTGGCCGGCGGCCTGGGCGATGATGCGGGCCTCCTGGGCGAGGCGGGTGGCCTCGGGATGGTCCACATTGTAGGGGTCGTTCAGCGAGTGGGTCAGCACGAAGGCCGGCTTCTCCTCGCGATAGATATCGATCAGGCGATCAAGAATGGCCTCGGTGCCGCGCAGGGGATAATCGCCGGCATCGAAGAATTCGATGGAGGCGCCGAGGATGGCGGCGGCTTCTTCGGCTTCCGCCTTGCGCTGGGCCTTGACCTCTTCCAGCTTCACGCCGGCAGTCTTCCAGGCCCACTGGCTCTCGCCGCGCTCGCCATAGGAGAGGCAGGCGATCTTCACCTTATAGCCCTTGCGGGCGTGCAGAGCGATGGCGCCACCGGCGCGCCAGACGAAATCGCCGGGATGGGCGGTGACCACAAGGGCGGTCTTGGTTTGCGACATGGGACCCTCTTCAAGCAAGATTGTGATCAGGCGCGGCTCATTCCGCCGCGAGCGCCGCCGGCAAGGCAGCCGTGACGCCGGGGCGGATGAACACCCGGCCGTCGAACAAAGGCCGCGCGGTGCGCAGCAGCCCGGCGCGTTCCACCACCGGGCGTTCCACGGTGCCGCCCAGCTCCAGCCGCACGGAGAATTCGCCGGTGGGATGTTCCACCGAGAGCGTCTTCACCGGCCCCTCCGGCATCACCGCCACGGCGGCGGCGGGCGAGCCCGGCAAAGCGCAGGCGGTAGCCACCGTCACCGCCGCGAATACGCCGATGGAGGCGTGGCATTCGTGCGGAATGAAGCTGCGGGTGGAGACCGAGCCCCCCGCCTTCGGCGGGGCCACCAGGATCATCTTCGGCACCACCTTGGGGCCGACGTCGCCGAGATTCATCAGCGGCCCGGCGGCGAGGCGGATCTCCTCCAGACGCGCCTTCAGCTCGGTGTCCTTATCGAGCACGTCGCGCGGCTCATAGCCGGTGCGGCCGACGGAGGAGGCGGCCAGCACCACGCACGGCATGCCATTGTCGATCAGGGTCACCGGAACCCCGGCCACGGTATCCACCACATTGCCCGTGGGCAGCAGCGAACCGCACACCGAGCCGGCGGCATCCAGGAACACGATGGCGACCGGGCTGGCGGTACCCGGCACACCGTCGATGCGGGCATCGCCGCCATAGACCGGCACGCCGTCCGGGGTCTCCACCGTCAGCTCGGCGATGGTGCCGGTGTTGACGGTGCGCACCTTCACCCGCGTCTGCGGTGAGGTGGCCGGGATGAGCCCGCGCTCAATGGCAAACGGGGCAATGCCGGCGAGGATGTTGCCGCAGTTGGGGGTGGTGTCCACCAGCGGCTTGTCCACCCCCACCTGACAGAACAGGAAATCGATGTCGCAGCCCGGCAGATCGGACTTCGACACGATCGCCACCTTGCTGGTGAGCGGGTGGGCGCCGCCGATGCCGTCCACCTGCCGCGGGTCCGGCGAGCCCATGGCCGCCAGCAGCAGCGCATCGCGCTGGGCAATGTCGGTGGGAAGGTCCGAGGCCAGGAAATAGGCGCCCTTGGAGGTGCCGCCGCGGATCATCATGCAGGGAATGGAAGACTGGCTGCTCATCACGCGGCCCTCACCGGCAGGGCGTCCACGTCCTCGCCATCGAGCACCCGCTTGAGGCGGTCTTCATCCAGAGCGTTTTCCCATTTGGCGATGGCGATGGTCGCCACCGCATTGCCGATGAGGTTGGTGGGGGTCAGGCCCTCGGACATCAGCCGGTGGATGCCCAGCACCAGCGCCACGCTGGCCACCGGAATGGTGCCGGAGGAGGCCAAGGTGGCCGCCAGCACCACGAATGCCGCCCCGGCGATGCCCGCCGCGCCCTTGGAAGTGAGCAGCAGGATCAAGAGCAGGCCGATCTGGTGGCTGATGTCGAGATGGGTGTTGGTGGCCTGGGCCAGGAACACCGCCGCCGTCGCCAGATAGAGGCAGGTGCCGTCGAGATTGAACGAATAGCCGGTGGGGATGACGAGGCCCACCACGCTCTCCTCGCATCCCGCCTTGGTCATCTTCACCAGCATGCGCGGCAGCACGGTCTCCGACGAGGTGGTGGCGAAGACGATCAGCAATTCCTCGCGGATGTAGCGGATCAGCTTGAAGATGCTGAAGCCGCAATAAGAGGCGATGGGGCCGAGCACGCCGAACACGAAGATCAGACAGGTGACATAGAAGCAGATCAGCAGATTGCCCAGCGAGATCAGCGAGCCGGCGCCGAACTTGCCGACGGTGAAGGCGATGGCCCCGAACGCGCCCAGCGGGGCTGCCCACATGACGATGCCCACCACCTGGAACAGCATCTGCGACACGGTTTCGGTCAGATCGACCACCGGCTTGGCGCGCGGGCCCATCCAGATCAGGCCGAAGCCGCACAGCACCGAGATGAACAGCACCTGCAGGATATGCCCCTCCGCGAAGGCGCCGACGAAGGTGTTGGGGATGATGTTCATCAGGAAGGAGATGGTGTCGGTCTTCTCCGTCTGGGCCAGATAGCCCTTGATGGAGGTGGTATCCACCGTGGACAGGTCCACATTCATGCCGGCGCCGGGCTGCCAGAGATTGACCATCACCAGCCCGAGAATGAGCGCGATAGTGGTGAGAATCTCGAAATAGATCAGCGCCTTGATGGCGACGCGCCCCACCCTGGCCATGTCCGCCATCTTGGCGATGCCATGCACCACGGTGCAGAAGATGATGGGGCCGATCAGCATGCGGATCGCCTTGATGAAGGCATCCCCCAGCGGCTGCATCTTGGTGCCGAACTGCGGATAGAAATGGCCCACCAGGATGCCGATCACCATGGCGGCGATCACCTGCACCCATAGCTGGGCATACCAGGCCCGGGCGGGCTTTTTGGCCGCCAGCGGGGCGGCCATTCCGGTTACCGACATTCTACCCTCCTGGGTGCATTGCGTGGCGCGCCGTCAAGCCCGCTATTGAGTCAGGCGGCGTCGAAGCCGAACAGGCGGGCGGGATTGTCCACCAGCACCTTGTGCTGCAGCTCCGGCTCGGGGGCGAACAGCGGGATGAGGTCCACCAGGTCGCCGTCATTGGGCATGACCTTGACATTGGGGTGCGGCCAGTCGGTGCCCCAGATCACCCGGTCCGGCGCGGTTTCCAGGATCTTGCGGGCGAACGGCACCGCATCGTGGAACGGCGGGCCCGCGGTGGAGACGCGCTCGGCGCCACAGATCTTCACCCAGCACTTTTCGTCGCGCTGCATCAGGTCGATCAGGGTGCGGAACGGGGCCTGGTCCAGCCCCTCATTGGCCTGCACCCGGCCCATATGGTCGATGGTGTAGGGCACCGGCAGGCGGGCCAGCATGTCGGCATATTGGGGAAGGTCGATGGCATCGAAATGCAGATCGATGTGCCAGCCGAGCGGGGCCACCATGGCGACGATGCGGTCGAACACCTTCATGTCCGGCACGCCGCCGAGATGGCGCACGAAATTGAACCGGCAGCCGCGGAAGCCGCCGGCATTCAGTTCCTCCAGCCCCTTCTCGGTGATGGTGCCATCGATATTGGCCACCGCGCGATAGGCGCCGTTGGACTGGGCGATGGCATCCAACGCCACCCGGTTGTCGGTGCCGTGGACGCTGGCATTGACGATCACCGCCCGCTCGACGCCCAGCTTGGCATGCAGCGCCTTGAAGGCGGGCAGCGGCGCGTCAGGCGGGGTATAGGAGCGCTTGGGATCATAGGGATAGAGATCGCCCGGCCCGAAGATGTGGCAATGGGTGTCGCAGGAGAGCGGCGGCAGCTTGAAGGCCGGGGTCCGCGTGTGCGGATCGGGGCCGGGGATGGTCTTGATGGGGCCGGGGGTCAGGGTCATGATGAACCTAATGGCTTTGATGAGCGAACGATGATCAGGACGAGAAGCCGAACAGGCGGACCGGATTGTCCACCAGCAGCTTTTGCTGCTGTTTGGGGTCGGGCGCAAACTGCGGAATGAGATCCACCAGCACGCCGTCATTGGGCATGGCCGGCACATTGGGATGCGGCCAGTCGGTGCCCCAGAGGCAGCGGTCGGGCGCGGCCGCGATCAGCTTCTGGGCGAACGGCACGGTGTCGGCATAAGGCGCGCCGGTGGCGGTCATGCGCTCGGGGCCGGTGATCTTGATCCAGGATTTTTCATCGGTCCGGATCAGCTCCACCAGCGCCACGAACGGCTTCTGCTCCAGCCCGCCCGCCGCCTTGATCGTCCCCATGTGGTCGATCACGTAAGGCAAGGGCAGCTTCTGCAGGATGGGCACGAATTCTTCGATGATCGCCGGCTCAAGATAGAGGTCCACGTGCCAGCCATAGCCCTTGATCCTGTCCACCACGGTGTTGAACTTGGCCATGTCCGGACGCCCGCCGAGGCGGCCGAGGAAGGTGAAGCGGCAGCCCTTGAACCCGGCTTCGGTCAGCGCCAGCAGTTCCTTGTCGGTGGTGGTCTCGTCCACATTGGCGATGCCCTTGTAGGCGCCGTTGCTCTGGGCGATGGCATCCACGATCACCTGATTGTCCAGGCCGTGGACGGTGGCATTGACCAACACCGCGCGGGTGATGCCGATCTTGGCATGAACCTCGCGGAACGCCTCCAGCGGCGCATCGTGCGGGGTGTAGCTGCGCTTGGCGGCGTAGGGATATTTCGAGTTGGGACCGAAGATGTGGGTGTGGGTATCCACCGCGCCCGCGGGGGCCTTGTAGGTCGGGGTCTTGGTATTGGGATCCGGCGGCAGGATGGTGGGGGTCAGCGAAGGGGCGGCGGCCTTGTCCTGCGCCAGAGCCGGCGCGGTTGGCAGGCCGGCGGTGGCGGTGGCGGCGAGCCCCGCAAGGCAGGTGCGCCTCGAGATCTGTGCCATGGTCGTTCTCCCGGTGGGTCCGGCCCCTTTTGGGGCGCTGGTTTTTGAGGGCGCGTGAAACTCAGGTTTGGGCTTGACTCAGGTTTTGGGCTTGGCGCCGCGCTGCTGCGCCTCGGCCACGGCGCGGGCGAGATCGCTCACCACGCCGATGTCGGCCAACATGTCGGCGGCCTCACGCATTTCGGCGGCGCGGCGGATGCCGTGGGTGGCAACGCGCTCGGCCATGGTGTCGGCGAGCGTCGCGAAATCCATGCCGGGGAAGCTGGCGCTGAGCGAGCCGAACACCTCGTCCTCCACTTGGAAGCTGCGGGCGGCAGTGGCGCAATCCACGATCAGCGCCTCGATGCCCTTCACCATGATGGAGCGGCACAATTTCATGGCCGAGGCCCGGCCATGGGTCTCAGACACCGCGCGGATCTTCAGGCCCAGCAGGGTCAGCGCTTCCACCATCGCCTGGGCCTGCGGCCCGCCGGCCAGAATCGGCACCGCGATGCGCGGTGCGCCCACCGGGGCCATCACCGCGCCCTCCACATAATGGGCGCCGCCGGCTTGCACCAATTGGGCGGCGGCGATCTTGGTGTGGGGGGCGGCGGAATTGAGATCCACCATCACCTGGCCGGGGCGCAGATAGGTGGCGGCCTGTTCGGCCACCGCCAGCACGGCGTCGGCGGTGACGGCGGAGAAGACGATGTCGGCGCCGTCCGCCGCATCCGCCGCGCTGGCGGCGGCGCGGGCACCGGCGGCCTTGGCGCGCTCATGCATCGGGGCGGCGAGATCGGGGCGGGCGAACTTGATGTCATAGACCGCCACCGAGGCGGCACCGTTCTTCATGAGATCCGTGGCGAAAATGGTGCCCACTTCGCCAAACCCGATGATCGCTATCCGTGGCGCCATGGCGCGTCGTCTCCCGTTCCGGCGCTGGACCGCGCTCTGTTGCGGCGACCTTGGCGGAAGCGGGCGGGATGAATCAAATGACTAGTTTTCGAGGATTAGTGAAAATCTTGCATGTTTACGTTGCGCGACGCCCACCCAGGCGGGCGCGGATCAAGGCCAGCAGCGCATCAGCGGCGGGCGACAGCGGCGCGCCGCGCTTGGTGAACACCGCCAGGGTGCGAGTGACCGAGGGGTTGCGCAGCGCCACCAGGGCCAGGCCCGGCGCGCGGGCCACATCCAGCGCCAGCTTCGGCACCACGGTGAGGCCGATGCCCGCCAGCACCATGCTCACCGCCGTCTGCACATGCTGCACCTCATAGCGCCAGTTCAGGCTTTCGCGCCGGCTGCCGAGGGCATCATCGATCAGCGCCCGGTTGCCCGCCTGCGGACTGATGCGGATCAGCGGCGTGCCTTCCAGCTCGCCCCAGGCCACCGACTTGCCGGCGGCGAAGGGATGATCGGCGGGGCACAGCAGCAGGAACGCCTCCTTGCGCAGGGGCGTCATCTCCAGATCCCACACCGCGGCGGTGACGATGCCGATGCCGAATTCAGCCGCCCCCGACCGCACCAGCCCGGCGATCTCGGAGGCGGAATTGTCATAGACCTTCACCGCCACCCCCGGATGGCTGCGGGCGAAATCCTGCAACGCCAGCGGCAGATGGTTGGCGGCGATGGTGGGCAGGCAGCCGAGCGCGATGCGCGCCTGATGCTGGCGGGCTTTTTCCCGCAGCAGATCCACTTCCCCCGCCAGTTCCGCCAGCGCCCGGCGGGCCTTGGGCAGCAGGCTTTCGCCATCGGGGGTGAGCGTCACCTGCCGGGTGGTGCGGATCAGCAGGCGGATGCCGAGGTCATCCTCCAGCTTCTTCATGCGGTGGGAGAGCGCGGTCTGCGACAGATTGAGATGCGCCGCCGCCCGCAGGAACGAGCCCCGCTCGGCAATGGCCAAAAACGCCTGCAGGCCCAGAAAGTCGATCCGCATGGCCCTTCACTGGCACAGCGGCAGCGGGGAGGAAAGGGGGCGGGAGGGGCGGCGTGTTCACAGCTCTGCCGCCGGCGTGTACACTGGCGCCATGAAGCAGAAGCCCCACACTCCAACACCTGCGCCTTTTGTTCTCGGCCGTGCCCGGTTCGAACAGATCAGCGCGGTGGAGGGCATTGCGACGGCGCCGGACACCGCCCGCATGTTCGCGGACTTCGACCGCACCGGCGCAGATGCCCAAAAGCGGCGCGCCCTTGTCCTCGCCAAGTTCCGCAGGACGGCCTGACGGTCCGTGTATCAGGGCGATCCTGATCCCTATTGCTATCCAGGCACGACCGTCCTGCGCAATCTGCTGGATCTGCGGACGCAGGATGATCTCGACGCGTTCGAGCATGAGGCCGCACTCACACGTTCTGACGAACCCCTGCCCATCGGCGACCTCGACGTCCGGCACTACCAAGCCATCCATCACCATCTCTTCCAGGACGTCTATGCCTGGGCCGGAGCCTTCCGCACGGTGCGGATTTCCAAGGGCGGCAGCATGTTCTGCTATCCCGAGCACATCCCGGCTGAAATGGCGCGCTTGTTCAAGGGGCTGCGCCGGACCTTCTTGGTGCCCGCCCTCGACGCCGACACATTTGCTGTCCGGACCGCCGCTTTCCTCGCGACCTTGAACGCCATCCACCCGTTTCGGGAAGGCAATGGACGCACGCAACTGACCTGTCTGGCCTATCTCGCGCACGAGGCCGGGCATCCGCTGGATTTCGGGCGTGTCGCGGCTGATCGCCTGCTGAAGGCGCTGATCCAAAGTTTCAGCGGCGACGAGACAGCGCTATGCGCCGTCATCGTCGATCTGATCGGGCCGCGGGCACCTTAGATCGCCTCTACCCCGCCGCACTCATGGAGGAGCGGAAGGCCCAGGAGGCCATGCGGCGTTCCAGCACCGCGAACACCGCGTACATGGCGATGCCCTCGATGGCGAGCGCCAGCAGCCCGGCGAACACCAAGGGCATCTGGAAGTTGGAGCCCGCCTGCACCATCAGATGGCCGACGCCGGCATTGGCGCCGATGGTCTCGGACACCACCGCGCCGACGAAGGCCAAGGTGATGGCCACCTTCAGCGCCCCGAACAGGTAAGGCGCGGTGCGCGGAATGCCCACCTTGCGCATGATGTCGAGCTTGGAGGCGCCCAGCGCCCGCAGCACGTCCTCCAGTTCCGGCTCAGTGGTGGCAAGGCCGGTGGCCACATTCACCACGATGGGGAAGAAGGAGATCAGGAAGGCGGTGAGGATGGCCGGGATCTCGCCGATGCCGAACCACATGATCAGGATCGGCACCACCGCCACCTTGGGGATGGAGTTAAAGCCGATCATCACCGGATAAAGCCCGCGATAGATGGCGCGCGACCAGCCCACCACCAGCCCCAGCGCGATGCCGAACACCACCGCCAGGATGAAGCCGGCCACGGTGGTCCAGAGCGTGACGAAGGAATTCTTCAGCAGCGGCCACCAATATTGCGCGGCGGCAGCAAAAATGGCGCTGGGGGCCGGCAGGATGAAGGTGTCGATCTTGAACAGGCGGCAGGCCGCCTCCCAGATCACGAATAGCGCCACCGTGAAGGCGATGGGGGTGATGTCCTCGGCCGCGATTTTCATGCCTGCCGAACCTCCGCGATCTTGCCGCGCAATTGGTGGACCAGATCGGTGAAGGCCGGCTCGTAGCAGACCTCCAGCGGACGGGGGCGGGGGAAGTCGACGCTGCGGCTCTCGACGATGCGGCCGGGCCGGGCGCTCATCACATGGATGGTGTCCGCCAGGAAGGCGGCCTCGCGCAGATCATGGGTCACCAGCACCACGGTGAAGCCGAGCCGCTGCCACAGATCGCGCAGCACCGCCCAGAGTTCCTCGCGGGTGAAGGCATCCAGCGCCGCGAACGGCTCGTCCAGCATCAGCAGGGCGGGCTCATGGATCAGCGAGCGGCAGAGCGAGGCGCGCTGCTGCATGCCCCCCGACATTTCCCAGGGAAAGCGATCGGCGAAATCCCGCAGGCCGACCACGCCCAGCAGGTCGAGGGCGCGGGCGCGATAGGCGGCTTTTTCGGCGCGGAAGCGGCTGCGATGGGGCTGCACGATCTCCAGCGGCAGCATCACATTGTCCAGCACCGTGCGCCAGGGGAGCATGTTGGCGTTCTGGAACGCCATGCCGGCCACCTTCACCGGCCCGGTGACGATCTGGCCCTCCACCGACACTGTGCCCGAGGTGGGGCGGATCAGGCCGGTGACCAGCTTCATCAAGGTGGACTTGCCGCAGCCGGAGGGGCCGACCACGGCGGCGAACTCGCCGCGCTTCACATCGATGGAGGTGTGCCGCAGCGCGGTCACCTCGCCGCTGCGGCCTTTGTAGGACAGGGTCACGTCATCGAGGCGGATCAAGGAGGTTTGCCTTCTGGTTTGGCCGCAGGGCCTGCGTCTCAGAGCGAACGACGTGTCCGCGCCCTTGGTGCCCGCTCGCGCTTCCCGCGCACCGCGCCCCTCCCCGCAGGGGGGAGGGTGGCGTCAGGCGGGGTGAGAAGCTGGGCGCCCCCCGATCGCGGCCTACTTCACCTTCCGCTCGGCGGCCGGCGGCAGGAATTCCTCGGTGAAGATGTCCAGCGCCGTCGGCTTGGCCTTGAAGTCGTAGGTGACGGCGATCTGCTCGATGGACTTGGTCATGCGGTCATAGTCGATCCCGCCGATGCCGTTCTTGGTCACCCATTCGGTGACGATATTGTCCTTGAGCGCCATCTTCAGCCGCGCCAGTTCCACCGCCTCGTCGCCGGTCTCGTTGCGCTTCATCACCGACTTGATGGCGGCGTCGGGGTCGCGGGCGGTCTCGATGATGCCCTTGATGGTGGCGCGCACGAAGCCGGCCACTTCCTTGGGATGGGCCTTGGCGAAGTCCGGGTTCACGATCACCGCGTTGCCATAGAGCACCAGGCCGTAATCGGCCATCAGCATGACCTTGACGTCCTCGGGCTTGATGCCCTTCTGCAGCAGGTTGAAATAGGACGAGAACGAGAAGCCGGTGATGGCGTCCACCTTGCCGTCCGCCAGCATGGGCTCGCGCACTGGGAAGCCGACGTTCTCCACCTTCACCTTGTCGGCGTCGATGCCGTTTTCCTTCACGAACGCCTTCCACTGGGCGAAGGCGCCATCGGGGGCCGGGGCGCCGAGGATCTTACCTTCCAGATCCTTGGGCTTGACGATGCCGGTCTTGGCCAAAGTGACGATGGCGAACGGCGGCTTGTCATAAACCATGAGGACGGCTTTCACCGCCTTGTCCGGATTCTGGTCGCGGAACTTCACCAGCGAGTTCACGTCGAAGAAGCCGAGCGGATAGGTGCCCGCCGCCACCCGGGCGATGCCGGCCACCGAGCCGGGGCCGGTGTCGATGGTGACGTTCAGGCCCTCGGCCTTGTAATAGCCCTTGTCGATGGCGACGAAATAAGGCGCCGAGGGGCCTTCGAATTTCCAGTCCAGGGCGAACTTGATGTCGGTGTCGGCCAAAGCCGGCGCCACCGCCGCCAGCAGCCCCAGCGCCCCGGCCCCGATCAGCCCGAAAATCCCATGCCGCATGCGAAATCCTCCCGTTGAGTGGGACAAAGCAAGGCACATGCCACCGGGAGAGGCAGGCGGGCGCCGCTTCCCCTCAGGAGAATTGCGAAAAAAAGCGGCACCCACCCCCGCCGCCGCCCGAAGCATGGGCGCAACGGCTGATGCAGCCGGCGTCGGGCGCCGGGCGGCCCGCCTCAGAAGGCGCCGCCGTCGAGGAAGCGTTCCACCTGGGCTTCGAACGGGGCGGTGTCGAAGCCCTGGGCGGTGATCCAGGCATCGTCATAGAAGGTCTTGCCGTAGCGCTCGCCGCGGTCGCACAGCAGTGTCACCAGCGAGCCTTCCTCGCCGGCCGCGATCATGGCGCTGGCCAGCGCGCACACCCCGTAGAAATTGGTGCCGGTGGACGGCCCCACCCGCAGCCCGAGCCGGCGCGACAGCACCCGCATGGCGCCGACCGAGGCGGCGTCCGGCACCTTGAGCATGTGGTCGATCACCTGCGGCAGGAAAGACGGCTCCACCCGCGGCCGGCCGATGCCCTCGATGCGCGAGCCGGCGCAGCCGGTCAGCGTGCGGTCGCCGGTCAGGAAGGCGTCGTAGAACACCGAGGTCTGTGTATCCACCACGCACAGCTTGGTGGCGAGATGGCGATAGCGCAGATAGCGGCCGATGGTGGCGGAGGTGCCCCCAGTGCCGGCGCCGACCACGATCCACTGCGGCACGCTATGCGGCTCGCCCTGCATCTGCTGGAAGATGGATTCGGCGATATTGTTGTTGCCGCGCCAGTCGGTGACCCGCTCGGCATTGGTGAACTGGTCCACATAGACGCCGCCGATGCGCGCGGCCAAAGCGGTGGCCTCCGCATAGACCTGGCCGCTGTCATCGACGAAATGGCAGCGCCCACCCTGGCGCTCGATGTCCTCGACCTTCTCGGCCGAGGTGGTGCGGGTCATCACCGCATAGAAAGGCAGGCCGAGCAGGCGGGCGAAATAGGCTTCCGACACCGCCGTGGAGCCGGAGGACGCTTCCACCAGCGGCACGCCGTCGCGGATCTGGCCGTTGCAGATGCCGAACAGAAACAGCGAGCGGGCGAGGCGATGCTTCAGGCTGCCGGTGGGATGGGTGGATTCGTCCTTGAGATAGATGGCGATGCCCGGCAGGCGATGGCCCTCGAACCGCAGCAGGTGGGTGTCGGCAGAGCGGCGCTGATCCCGCTCCAGGATCGCCAGGGCCTGATCGGCCCAGGCCCGCTCCCGTGCCCGCTCGGTATTGCGAGCGGCCAGAGGGCCGGTGGCACCCAAGGCCCCCGGATTGACGGTATCAGGAGCATGGCCAGCGATGGGGTTGGTTTTCATCTCACATCTTCCGCCGGCAAATTGCCTAAATTTGGGCGCAATCTTCCTCCTGCCGCATGGGAAATCATACTCCCTTGGCGATGGAATTTGCGCTGCAACTAGTGTTGTTATTTCGTCAAACGCACTAATCGTAGGATGTTTTTGACGCGCAAAGGTTTCGATCTGGTTGGTTGCATCTGCGCCCATGTCCCTGTCCACTGCTGACGGGCGGGGAGTCACCGTGATATGGGCGAACGATCGAGCAACCTTTTGGAGCAATCAATGTCGGCACAACCTGACAGTGCGCAGTTCGGCGACCAGGGATTTGGTGCGGACCCGTTGCAGCGGGTGACTCTGGGCTATCTGATCAATCTGCTGGCGCGCCTGCTCGCCCAGTCGCTGAAGGCGCGCAACGGCATCGACGGCATCCTGCCCGGCCAGTTTCCCATCGTGCTCGAACTTCTGAAGTCCGACGGCCCGACCCAGCGCGACCTGTGCGAGTTCGTGAAGATCGAGCAGAGCACCATGGCCAACACCCTCAAGCGCATGGAGCGGGACCGCATCATCGAGCGGCGCGCCTGCGTGGATGACGGGCGCCAGGCCACCGTCCACCTCACCGCCCACGGCCGGGCGCTGGCCCAGACCGCGCTGGTCAATGCCTTCGACGTCAACCGGGTGGCGCTCGAAGCACTGGACAAGGACGCGCAGGCGCAGTTGCGCGCCTGTCTGATCGCCATGGTGGAGGGGCTGGAGGCCGACATCGCCCGCCATCGCTAGGCCGGCGTCCGGTCCCTCCGGTGCCGGACGACATCCAATATTGAGCGCTGGATCAAGATCGCCTCCCGGCACGGGCAGGCGATGACCGCAGCGGTGGTCGGCGCTGCGCTCAAGCTTGGGTATTCAAGCCTTAGCGGCGGTTCAAGGCACCGCATTCACCCGGCTTCAGGCTGGGCAAAATCTCTCCAGCAGGGTGAATCTTTCAGCAGGCGTGGATCTGGAAATAAATAGCGAGCTATGCAAGCCTCTCAGGTGAGGACCTGGGCCGGCGGAAATGGTCTCGTCCATAAATATTGCATGCTATTAAAGTGGAGGACGACGTGAAAGCAGCCGTCATCGCAGCCCACGGCGGGCCGGAAAACCTCACTTTCATGGCCGACTGGGCTCAGCCCACCGCCGCAGCGGGCGACGTCGTCATCCGCGTGAAAGCCAGCTCTCTGAACTACCACGATGTCTTCACCCGGCGCGGCATGCCGGGCATCAAGCTCAACCTTCCCGTGGTCCCCGGCCTCGATCTGGCCGGCGAAGTGGTCGAGCTGGGCGAAGGCGTCACCGAGGTGAAGGTGGGCGACCGGGTGCTGGTGGATCCGCTCAACCGGGTCGAAGGCGGCCTCATGGGCGAGACCACCGACGGCGGCCTCCAGGAATATGCCCGCGTGCGCGCCCATCAATTGGTGCCCATTCCCGACGGCGTCAGCTTCGAGCAGGCCGCCGCGCTGCCGGTGGCCTATGGCACCGCCCATCGCATGATGTTCACCAACGGCCAGATCAAGGCCGGCGACAAGGTGCTGATCCTCGGCGCCTCCGGCGGCGTGGGCACCGGCGCGGTGCTGCTCGCCAAGCTCGCGGGCGCTTATGTGATCGCCTGCGGCTCCAGCGCCGCCAAGCTGGAGAAGCTGAAGGAGATCGGCGCCGACGAGGTGATCGACTACACCCAGGTGGATTTCGCCAAGGAAGTGTTCGCCCGCTTCGGCAAGCCCCATCGCCGCACCACCGAGGGCGGCGTCGACGTGGTGGTGAATTTCACCGGCGGCGATACCTGGGTGAAGTCCATGCGCGCGCTCAAGCGCGGCGGCAAGCTGCTCACCTGCGGCGCCACCGCCGGCTTCGACCCGGTGGAAGACCTGCGCTTCATCTGGACCTTCGAACTGAAGATCCTCGGCTCCAATTCCTGGGCGCGGGAAGACCTCACCGCTCTGCTCGGCTACATTGCCGAGGGCCGGCTGAAGCCGGTCATCGACAAGGTGTTCCCGCTGGAGGAAGCGCAGGAAGCCCTGCGCCTGATCGAAGAGCGCGAAGTCATCGGCAAGGTGATCATCGCTCCCTGACGACCTGCCCCTGTCCTCTTAGATTGCGGAACACCCTCATGAGCGAGACAGAGCCAAAGACCCTGCCCACGGTGGCCGAACTGGACGCCCGCATTCGCCGCGCGCCCTACCACCAGTGGCTGGGCATCTCCGTGGTGGGCGTCGGCGACGGCGAGATCGTGGTCGAACTGCCGTGGCGGGAAGAGTTCGTGGTCAATGCCGAGGTCGGCTACACCCACGGCGGCATCCTCGCCACCCTGGTGGACCTGGTGGCCGACTGGGCCATCGCCACCCAGCTGGGCCGCCCCTTCCCCACCGTGGACATGCGGGTGGACTACCACCGCCCGGCCATGAAAGGCACCTTGACCGTGCGCGGAAAAGTCATCCGCCTCGGCTCCACCTTCACCACGGCGGAAGCCACGGTGGAGGATGCGGGCGGCAAGCTCCTGGCCTCAGGCCGCGGCACCTACGCCACCAGCACCAAGTAAAGTTCACGGCCCGGCGGCCTCCCCGCCGGGCCGTTTCGTTTGCGGATTGCGCTTTTCATCGCTGGGACGCCGGAGACTGGGCATGCACGATACCGAGACCTTCCGCGGCTTCCTCGACCGGCTCCGCGCTGCCGGCGAGCTGATCGACCTGCACCAGGCCGTGGATATCCGCCACATCGCCACTTTGGTGGACCAGTCCGACAAGGCGTTGTTCTTCCATAATGTCATCGGCTACGACGTGCCGGTGGTCTCCGGCATCATCCGCACCCAGAAACGGGCGATGATGTCGCTGGGCGCGGCCCAGTATTCGCAGATCGAAGCCAAATTGAAGGGCGCCATCGACGCCCCCGTGCCCCCCGTCACCCTCAACAGCTCGCCCACCCATGAGGTGACCATGAGCGAGGATGAGGTGGACCTCTACAAATTGCCCATCCCCATGAGCTCGATCTATGACGGCGGACCGATGATCACCGCCGGGGTGGTGATCGCCCGCGATCCGGAATACGGGCTCAATTCCGGCATCTACCGCTTCATCGTCAAGGAAAAGAACCTCACCGGCATCGACATCGTCACGCCCAACAACATGCGCTTGTTCGCGCAGCGGGCGTTCGAGGCCGGGCGGCCGTGCCCGATCTCCATCTCCATCGGCACTCACCCGTACGAGATCATGGGCTCCGGCTTCCGCGCCCCGCTGGGGGTGGACGAGATGGCCATCGCCGGCGGCCTGCGCGGCGGGCCGGTGCAGCTGGCGCCGTGCAAGACCATCGACGTGCCCTATATCGCCGATGCCGAGATCGTGCTCGAAGCCGAGATCCTGCCCACCGGCTGGGTGTGGCCGGAAGGCCGGTTCGGCGAGTTCACCCGCCTCATGGGCGGGCTGCACTGGAACCCCATCGTGCGCATCAAGTCGGTGTCCATGCGCAAGGACGCCATCTATTACGCCCTCCACATGCCGTGGGAGAACACCTGGCTGGCCGCCCCCACCCGTTATGCCGCCATCCGCCAGGCGCTCAAGACCGCCGGCGTGGTGGTCAAGGACATCAATGTCACCTTGGGCGGCTGCGCCTTCTGGCACGCGGTCATCTCCATCAAAAAGCAGCCGGGCGAGGGCAAGAATGCGTTGCTCGCCGCGCTCTCGGTGATGGATCTCAAGCATGTGGTGGTGGTGGATGACGACATCGACGTCTTCAATCCCACCGATGTGGAATGGGCCATCGCCACCCGCGTCCAGGGCGACAAGGACATCATGATCGTCACCGGCGCGCGCGGAAAGCCGCTGGACCCCAGCCTGCCGCCCACCCCGCCCGGCGTGGTGCCCACCACCGCCAAGGTGGGCATCGATGCCACCATCGCCGAGGGCATTCCCAAAGAGCGCTACGAGCGCATCGCCTATGCCTATGCGGACACCGCCAAGATCGGCGACTATGCCTCCGGCAAGGCCGACCCCGCCGGGGCGCTGGGTAGCGATGACGAGGTGGTGAAGCTGGCGGAAGCCATCGCCACGCTGATCGGCGAAACCCCGCGCTACTATACGGACGTGGCCGAAGCCTTCTCCAGCTATGCCTTTCCGGTGGTGGCCCGCGCCTTGGGCCACCTCCACGCCACCGAGCGGCTGTGGCAGGATGCCCGCGGGCGCATGTGCCTGCGCGGCTCCCCCTTCGCCGCCAAGCCGCCGGGGCAGTGAGGTTCGCCGGGGCAATAAAACCCCGGCACGCGCCACCGCTTAAGCTGGACGCGCCGCCACCACCGCCGCACAGTTACGCCGTGAACAATAAGGTCCGCAGATCCAACCATGCGGCCAACGCCTTGGGACAAGACAGCCGGTTTCCACGTATCGAGCGAGGGCAAACATGCGTCACGTCTTCTCATCCCTGCTTGTCGCCGGCAGCCTTCTGGCCGCTTTGCCCGCCGCTGCCCAGACCGTCCTGAAATTCGGCGCCGCGCAGAATTCCGCCGGCTCGCTGCCGTTGGTGGTGGCGCAGCAGAAAGGTCTGTTCGCCGCCGAAGGCCTCAAGGTGGAGCGGCTGGACTTCAAGGGCGGTGCCCCGGCGGTGCAGGCCCTGGCCTCCGGCAGCATCGACATCTGCATCTGCGCTGCCGACCATGCGGTGCGCCTCCAGGAGCGGGGCCTCGGCGGCAAGGTGCTGGTGGCGCTGGCCGATCAGCACAGCTACGCCATCATGGCCCCCGCCGCCTCCAAGGCCACCAGCCTGAAAGACCTCAAGGGCCAGAAGATCGGCATCACCTCCGCCGGCAGCCTCACCGACACCACCTTGCGCTATGCCATCAAGAAGATCGGCCTCGATCCGGACAAGGATTTCGAGATCCTGTCCATCGGCACCGGCGGCCCCATGCGGGCGGCGGTTGAGAGCGGCGCGGTGGCCGCCGGCATGTTCTCCACCCCGGACATCCAGGCCAATGAGGCGCGAACCGGCGTCTACAAGATCGTCGAGGACTTCCGCAAGATGCCCTATGCGGCCCAGGATCTGGTCGTCACCGACACCTGGCTGAAGGCGCATCCCAACGAGGCCAAGGCGGTGGCTCGCGCGGTGGTCAAGGCGCTGAAGCTGATCCAGGCCGACAAGGCCGTCCTGCGCACGGCGGTGGCGGAGATGTTCCCGGCCTTCGATCCGGCTCTGGTGGACAAGGTCACCGCCGACGTCGCCGCCGGCTATCTCTCCCCGGACGGCAAGATGAATCCCGAGAGCTACAAGACCCTGATCGAGATGATGACCATCGCTGATCCGGCCATGAAGAAAGTGCCTTACGACGACATCGTCGCCCTCTCCTTCTACCCGCAGTGAGGCGGGGTTGATGTCAGAGACTGCCGCCATGGCCGATGAGCCGACCGTGGAAGCCCCGGCGCGCGCCCGCGGCGCTTGGCGCTTGGGAGCGGCGCAGGCCGGCTTGATCCTGGTGCTCCTCGCCCTATGGGAAGCCGCGTCCTGGACCGTGCTCAACCCGTTCTGGAGCAGCCGGCCCTCGCTGATCGCCCAGCGTCTGTGGACTTTGGCCGTGAGCGGGGAACTCTGGGTGCATTGCTCCATCACCCTGCAGGAGGCCGGCGCCGGCCTGCTGCTGGGCGCGGTGGTGGGCGTGCCACTGGGCATCGCGCTCGCCCGCGCCCCGCGCACCGCCAAGGTGGTGGAGCCGGTGGTGATGGGCCTCTACGGCCTGCCCCGCGTGGCGCTGGCGCCGTTGTTCATCCTGTGGTTCGGCATCGGCCTTCTATCCAAGATCATGATGGCCTTCACCATGGTGGTGTTCATCTTCATGCTCAATGTGATGGAGGGCATCCGCACCATCGATGCCGACCATCTCGACCTGATGCGCTCGATGCGCGCCGGGCGCTTCTATCTGGTGCGCCGGGTGTTGCTGCCGGCGGTGACGCCCTGGATCCTGGCCTCGTTCCGCATCGGCGTCGGCCTGGCGCTGATCGGCGCGGTGGTGGGCGAGCTGATCGGCGCCAATCGCGGCCTCGGCTGGTACGTGGAGAAATCCGGCGGCCAACTGGACACCACCGGCGTGTTCACCGGCCTGGTGGTGCTGATGATCCTGGCCATGCTGGCCAACCAGATCATCGGCTTCGTGGAGCGGAGGGTGGTGAAATGGCGCTGAGCAGCCCGACCCTGGCGCCCGCCGCGGCCCAGCCACGGGTGCGGGTGGAAAACCTGCGCATCGCCTTCCCCCGGCCCGACGCCCCGCCGCTGGAGGTGCTGGCCGGCATTTCGCTCGATGTGGCCGATGGCGAGTTCGTGGCGGTGGTCGGCCCCAGCGGCTCGGGCAAATCCACCATCCTGCGCGCCATCTGCGGCCTGCTGAAGCCGGCGGCCGGACGGGTGAGCGTGGACGGCCGCGCCGTCACCGCCCCGCCCCCGGACGTGGGCTTCATGTTCCAGAAGGACGCCTTGCTGCCCTGGCGCACGGTGGCGCAGAACATCCGCGTCGGGGCGGAGCTGGGCGGCGTGCCCTCGGGACAGCAGGCGGCGCGGGTGGCGGAGCTGATCAAGCTGCTGCGGCTGGAGGGCTTTGCCGACGCCTGGCCCAAGCAACTGTCCGGCGGCATGCGCCAGCGGGTCTCGCTGGGGCGGCTGCTGGCCTATAATCCCAGCCTCATGCTCATGGACGAGCCGTTCGGCGCGCTGGACTACCAGACCAAGATTTCCATGGGTCGCGAGTTGCTGCGCATCTGGGAGGCGGAGCGTCGCGCCATCGTCTTCGTCACCCACGATATTGAGGAGGCGGTGGCGCTGGCGGACCGGGTGGTGGTGTTCAGCGCCCGCCCCGCCCGCATCGTCGGCGACTATCCGGTGGACCTGCCCCGCCCCCGCGACCTGCGCGCCATGCGCGGCGAGCCCGCCTTCATGCACCTGACCGAGACCATCTGGTCCGATCTGGCGCTGCCGGTGTGAGCGCGGCAGGCGGGGGGCGGCGTTGGAGCGGCAACCTTGGAAGTGCAGCGTTGGACGGGACGCGTTGGGCGAGAAACCTTGGAGCCGCAATCTGCGAACGGCAGACGTGAAGCAGAAGGCCGTCATCCCCGGACTTGATCCGGGGATCCACGGGGCGTCGCCGGGTGCCGCCCTGAGAGGTGGGGGCCATCAGGTCGGCCTGGACAAGTTGCCTTGATAGGCGAGGACCATCCCATGGATATGCCACAGGGCCGGGGTTCCGATGGCCGAGATTGAGATCGCTGAAGTTGAGACCGCCGACCCCGGCGAGGCACTGAAAGCCTTCGCCCTCAAGGTCTATGGCACCGAAGGCGTGCCCCCCGCCTGCCTGCTGCTCCAGGAGCGGTTCGGGCTCGACGTCAATGTGCTGCTGTTCGCCGCCTTCCTCGGCGCCGTACGCGGCGAGGCCCTGGCCCCAGCCGATCTGGAGACGGTGGCAGCCACGGTGGGCGACTGGCACCGGGAGGTGGTGCGCCCCCTGCGCGCCGTTCGCCAGCGGCTGAAGACCGGCCCGGCACCGGCGCCCAATGAGGCCACCGGCACCCTGCGCGGTAAGCTGCAGAAGCTGGAGATCGAGGCCGAACTGATCGAACTCTTCGAATTGGGCCATCTGGCCGCCCGGTTCGGGGCGCCGGCGGCCACGGGGGCGCCCGAGGCCCGCGCGCTCAACGCCCTGACGGTGGTGACCGCCGCCAGCGCCCACCGCCCGCTCAAGGATGACGAGCGCACGGCCCTGGCCACCATTGCCGCTGCGGCGGGGCAAATGGGTGGCGAACCCCTACCGCCAATCCATCATGCTTCATAAGGCGGCAAAATCTGAAGACCGACCTCTCCGCTCGTCATGGCCGGGCATGTCCCCAAAGTCGGCTTCTGCCGACTTTGGGGCTAGGATCGGAAGTCGGCAAAAGCCGACTTCCGGCCATCCACGCCGATCCGAATGCACTCCGCCGGGCCCTCCAGGCGGCACCCCGTGGATCCCCGGATCAAGTCCGGGGATGACGACGCACTTAGGGACGACGTCCCGCTGCGCTTCGACACAGGCGCCAACGCCCAGAGACTTAAGGCATAATGCAATGATCCCGGCGGTACGCCGTGATCCAGGGAGCGGATATGAAACGCCTGATCGTCGCCATCACCGGCGCCTCCGGAGCCATCTACGGCATCCGCGCCCTGCAATTGCTGCGCGACGTGGCGGATGTGGAGACCCACGTCATCCTCACCCCCTCCGGCCTGCGCACCATCGTCGAGGAAACCGACTTCAAGCCGGACGACGTCCGCGCGCTGGCGGACAAGCTCTATAATTCCAAGGATATCGGAGCTGCCGTCTCGTCCGGCTCGTTCGTGACCGCCGGCATGCTGGTGGCGCCGTGCTCGATCAAGACCCTGAGCGGCATCGCCCATTGCTACAATGACGAACTGGCGGTGCGCGCCGCCGATGTCTGCCTCAAGGAGCGCCGCCGGGTGGTGCTGCTGCTGCGCGAGACCCCGCTGCATGCGGGCCATATCGAGCTGATGGCCCAGGCGACGCGCAACGGCGCCATCATCATGCCGCCGGTGCCGGCCTTCTACCACCGCCCCGCCACCCTGGACGACATGATCAACCAGACCGTGGCGCGGGCGCTGGAATTGTTCGACATCTCGCTGCCGGTCATCAAGCGCTGGGGCGGGGAGACGGCGCGCGCGTGAGCGCGGCACCGCCGGGCAAGCGCTGGTCATCCGGGTCCCGGACTTGGGCTCTTCCCTTCACGCCTGCCGATAGGCGCGAACGAAGGCGGCACACGCATTTTTGATCCGCGCTGTCCACGAGGCCGGCGCCATGGCGTATTTCTCCGCTACCGGCTTTATGGGGCGAGCAGGAACGCCCGCATAAAACCAACCCGCACGCACATCGCCCATGACCACCGCCCCCGCGCCGATGGCGGCGTCTCGTCCGATGTGGCAAGGCCCGAGGATGGTGGCGTTCGAGGCGATCCAGACGCCCTGGGAGATGCGGATATCACGCCCCTCCGTCGGATAGGCCTCCTGGCGGTCTTGATCGAAGACATCGATCCGGTGCGTCCCGGTCAGAAGTGAGACGTTGTGGCCGCAAAAGACATGGTCCCCAATCCAGATGTGGCCTGAAACAGTGTTGCACACGCAGTTCACGATGTGGGCTGTTTCCGCTTTGTGAATACGACTCGCATCGCCCCAGACCGTGACGATGTTCATCATCTCTTGCGCGATACGTGGCGACAAAACTTTCACTAGCTGCGTTATCTTCTCCTCATCCGAGAGGAGCGCATTGACGTCGGAGACCATATCCACCTCGGGAAGAACGGCGAGCGAGAGCCGGTCATTTATAAAATCACTGCGGCGCGGTGAAAGGCTTTTCCGTTGTCTTTGGCTCGGTGTTGCGAGGCGGAACGGCGCCTCGACCAAGGACGGCGCTATCGCAGCACCGCCAGATAAGCCGAAAATCAAGCTTGATAACAAAGACCATTGCCAACGCCCCTAAAGACAACAGCAAGCTATTATATTACCGTCATAAATTCTCAATTTCCCTAAATTCCTAATACGCACGCCGTCAAACACGTGTATATATTTAATTTGGCAGCGATTCTACTGACAGATTTTTAGCGTGTTCAGCGGAATTGATCCAACTCTCGATTCGCATTCAACAGATAAGAAGAGACTTTCTCGTGGAGATTGCTGTAACGGGGCGCGCGCGTAGCGGAACGACCGTCGTTCGCCAACTTCTCGGATCCTCCAGGCGATCTTTGGACCTGGGAGAGATCTTCCATACCCAGACGGAACTTCCGAACAATTTTTGGAAACATCTCTATGAATTTATGTCCATAGATGAAAAAAACATTCACCCGCACGCATGGCCTAGTGCTTGGCACTCATACATTTCGAAAGTTGTTCAGGACAATAATGTCAAAACAATTGTTTTTGATCTAAAGTCAGAGTATTTTTCAAACGTTTTCAATATCGATGAAAATGGCATCCGGTCGTTTTGTCTATACGACTACACACGAATCTTATTCGTCGAGCGCAAAAACATAGCGCGCCAAATCATATCCGGCATGATCGCCGAGGAGACGGGCACCTGGGGTCAACTCGCCGACGATGTCGCCAGTTGGTGGAAGGAGCGCCTGGAACAAAGATACGGGAGCGGACACCACGTGCCGAAGCGGCCGCGCCAACCCATTTTCATCGCGCCACAAAACCTCTATGCCGCCGTCAGTCACGCCGCACTGCAGAACAAGAAGATCAATGAACTGCTCGCCGGCCGCATTTACGCAAAAATTGAATACGAATCCCTGTTCGATGAGAACGGCCTATTCACAGACGAAGTCATGGAACTGGCGTCGAATATAACCGGACTCGACCGCTCCGAACTTGAGTCCAAGCCATTGATGAAGAAGCAGGGGTCACAGTCTATTTTCGACGACATTGCGAATGCGGACGAGGTACAGGCGTTTTTCGCTTCCACCGAATATGCATGGATGTTCGATTGAGATCTACCGCCTGGAGGGCCGTTGGCCCTCCAGGCTCGTGCCCGGTGCCGGCCCTACTCCCCCTGCGCCAGCAAAGCTGCATTGCCGCCGGCGGCAGCGGTGTTGATGGTCACGGTCTGCTCGCTGGCAAAGCGCAGCAGATAGTGCGGCCCGCCCGCCTTCGGCCCGGTGCCGGACAGGCCATGGCCGCCGAACGGCTGCGCCCCCACCACCGCGCCGATGATGTTGCGGTTCACATAGATGTTGCCCACCGGGAGGCGCGCCACCACCTTCTCCACCAGGCTGTCGATGCGGGTGTGCAGCCCCAAGGTGAGGCCGTAGCCGGTGGCGGCGATGGCATCCAGCACCGCGTCCAGATCCTTGGCCCGGTAGCGCACCACATGCAGGATCGGGCCGAACACCTCTTCCTTGAGGTCGCCCGCCTGCTTCAGCTCGAACACATGCGGCGCCACGAAGGTGCCACCCGTCGGCGCCGTACCGGCATAATGCACGGTGGCGCTGCCCTTCAGCGCCTGGGCATAGGCCTCCAGCTTGCCCTTGGCCTCGGCATCGATCACCGGGCCCACATGCACCGACGGATCGCGCGGATTGCCCAGCTTCAGCGCGCGGGCGGCGCCGACGATCATCTCGATCATCCGGTCGGCCACACCCTCCTGCACCAGCAGCAGCCGCAGGGCCGAACAGCGCTGGCCGGCGGAGCGGAAGGCGGAGGTCACCACGTCGTCGGCCACCTGCTCGGGCAGCGCGGTGGCGTCGACGATCATGGCATTGATGCCGCCGGTTTCGGCGATGAGCGGAACAATGGGTCCATCCTTTTGTGCCAACGCGCGATTGATCAGCCGCGCCACCTCGGTGGAGCCGGTGAACACCACGCCGGCAATGCGCGGATCGGCCACCAGACGGGCGCCGATCGCGCCGTCCCCAAGGACCAATTGCAGCGCGCTCACAGGCACTTGTGCCTCATGCAGCAGCTTGGCCGCCTCATAGGCGATGAGGGGGGTCTGCTCGGCCGGCTTGGCCACCACGGTGTTGCCGGCAGCCAGCGCGGCCGCGATTTGTCCCATGTAGATCGCCAATGGGAAATTCCAGGGCGAAATGGCGATGAACACACCGCGTCCGCGTAACGAGAGGACATTGCTCTCGCCCGTCGGTCCGGGGAGCGTTGCGCCGGCCCCGCACAGCCGCCGCGCCTCCCCGGCATAAAAGCGCAGGAAATCCACGGCTTCGCGCAGCTCGGAGAGCGCATCATCCAAGGTCTTGCCGGCCTCATCCTGGAGCAGGGCCAGGAAGCTGCCCTGCCGTGCCTCCAGCAGCTCCGCCGCCCGCTCCAGATACCCCGCACGGGTATCTGCCGGGGTGCGATCCCAGGCCCGGAATCCAGCAAGCGCAACGCTTATCGCCGCCTCAGCCGCCGCCGCATCGGCCTCGGCCACCCGCCCGACGCGGGCGCCATCATTGGGGCTGCGCACCTCCCGGACGGTGCCTCCAAGTGCCTCCCCACCCACCAGCGGCGCCGCGCTGATCTCCCGCCGTTGACCGGCCACATCCGCCAGCAGATCGGCCAGCGCCTCGCGGCTGCCCAGCTCCACGCCGCGGGAATTCGCCCGTCCGGGGAACAGGTTACGGGGCAAGGGGATGTTCGGATTGCGCGCGCCCGAAGGCGTGCCGATGAGGCTGGCCGGCCGCCGCAGCAGTTCCGCCACCGGCACCGCCGGATCCCCCGCCACCGAGACAAATGACGAATTGGCGCCATTCTCCAGCAGCCGCCGGACCAGATAGGCCAACAGATCCCGATGCCCGCCCACCGGCGCATAGGTCCGGCAGCCGAGGCTCGGGTCCGAGGCCAGAAGCTCGCCATAAGCCTGCTCGCCCATGCCGTGCAGGCGCTGGAATTCGAACCCGCCCTGGCCGCCGGCCAGTTCCACCAAGGTGGCGATGGTCTGGGCATTGTGGGTGGCGAACTGCGGGAAGATGCGCGGCCGCAGCGCCAGCATCTTGCGGGCGCAGGCCAGATAGTTGAGGTCGGTCATGGCCTTGCGGGTGAAGACCGGGAAATCGTCCAGGCCGCGCTCCTGGGCGCGCTTGATCTCGGTGTCCCAATAAGCGCCCTTCACCAGCCGCAGCATGAGGCGGCGATCCAGCTTTTCCGCCAGCGCCGCCATATGATCGATCACCGCCGCCGTGCGCTTCTGATAGGCCTGGATCGCCAATCCGAACCCGTCCCAGCCGGCCAGGGATGGGTCCGCCAGCACCGCGTCGATCACATCGAGGGACAGTTCGAGGCGGTCGGCCTCTTCGGCGTCGATGGTGAAGTTGAGGTCGAAGCCCTTGGCCTTGCGGGCCAATTCGATCACCAGCGGCACCAGTTCGGTGAGCACCGCCTCGCGATTGACCGCGTCATAGCGCGGGTGGAGCGCGGACAGCTTCACCGAAATGCCCGGCCGATCCGGCAGGGCGCCATTGCCGGCGCGGGCGCCGATATCGGCTATGGCATTGGCATATGAGTGGAAATAGCGCTCGGCATCGTCGGCGGTGCGGGCGCCTTCGCCCAGCATGTCGAAGGAATAGCGATAGGCCCGGCCGCTGGTGGACTGGGCCCGGTCCAGCGCCGCGTCGATGGTCTGGCCCAGCACGAAATGATTGCCTAGCACCTTCATGGCCTGGCGGGTGGCAGCCCGCACCGCCGGCACCCCGAGGCGCTTGGTCAGGCGGCCGAGCACACCCTCCGGCGTCTCGCCCGGCTGAATCACCCGCGCCGTGATGCCCAACGCCCAGGACGAAGCGTTCACCAGCAAGGCATCGGACTTGGAGGCATGGTGCAGGAAGTCGCCCTGCGCCAGCTTGTCCTCGATCAACCGATCGGCGGTGGCGGGATCGGGCACCCGCAGCAGCGCCTCCGCCAGGGTCATGAGCGCCAACCCTTCCTTGGTGGAGAGGGCATATTCCCGCAGCATCTCCTCGATGCCGCCCAGGCCGCCGACACCGCCACCGCTGCCGCCCTTGCGGATCGCCTCCACCAGCCGCGTCGCCAGCGCATCAATGCGCGCCTCGGCGGCGGCGGGCAGGGCGGCCTGGGCCAGTAGCGGACCAGCCAGTTCCGCATCGTCCGGCGCATAGGGCGCGACAAAGAGCGGAACCGCGGGCGGGGTGACGGGGACGAGGGCGGTGGAAACGACGTTGGGCATGGCACGCTCCGGAGGGTTTCTCCGCATAATCCCGAGCGTGCCGTAGCTCTATGGCGTATATTAAGGAAATGCCTTAGATTCTAAGGCTGGGTAGCGGGTGAGCCTTCGAACATGGCGGATCTTGATCGCACCGATCGGCGAATTCTGGCGATTCTTCAAAGGGATGGGCGCATTTCCGGAGTGGAACTGGCGGAACAGGTCGGCCTCTCCGCCACCTCCGCCGGCGAGCGGCTGAAACGGTTACAGCGCGACGGCTATGTGGCCGGCTTCGGCGCCCGGCTGGATCCGCAGAAACTGGGCCTGGGCTTCCTGGTGTTCGTGGAAGTGCACCTGGACAAGACGACGCCAGACGTGTTCGAGCGCTTCGCCAAGGCGGTGCGCTTGGCCCCCGAAGTGCTGGAATGCCACATGGTGGCGGGTGGCTTCGACTATCTGCTCAAGGCGCGATTGGCGGACATGGGCGCCTACCGCCGTTTCCTGGGCAACGTGCTGCTGGGCTTTCCGGGGGTGCGGGAAACCCGCTCCTATGCGGTGATGGAAGAGGTGAAAAGCGACGGCCCGCTGCCGGTTTAGAACGCGGGCCGAAAGTCCGGCTTGGCTTGAAGGCACCGCTTGGGCCCTAATGCGCCCGGGCGCCGCCGCAGGCATTGCGTGCGGCCACCGGAGAGTCGCCCCGACGCGATTCGCCATAGAAACAAGGGGAGAGCGATGTTTCCTGAGCTGCGCCTGCTGTGCTTCGAAGACCTGGAACTGGGGATGACGGAGATCCTGAACAAGACCATCGCCTCATCCGATGTCGTGGGCTTCGCCGAAGTCACCGGCGATCGCAACCCGATCCATCTGTCCGAGCATTTCGCCGCCCGCACGCCGTTCGGCACCCGCATCGCCCATGGGCTTTACACCGCCAGCCTGATTTCAGCCGTTCTCGGCACCCGCCTGCCCGGTCCCGGCGCGGTCTATATTTCGCAGACGCTGAATTTCCGCGCGCCGGTGAAGATCGGCGACACCGTCACCGTCAAGGTGGAGGTGGCTGAACTGATCCCCGAGCGCCGCCGCGCCCGCCTCGCCTGCACCTGCAGCGTGGGCGAGGAACTGGTTCTGGATGGGGAAGCCTGGGTAAAGGTGCCGCCGCGCAGCGAGACCGAGCGCTCGCCTTTGGCGCGTCCCGCCGCCGGTTGATCGGCTCAGACGCTGGTGCGGGTCTTGCGCCCGCACCAGCGATGCTCAGGAAATGACAGCACCTGACCAAAATCGACGGCGCCTGAGAAGGCACCGTCGGCGTCCGGCCCGCTTACTTGAAGCCGCTGTAGAGCGAGGCGCCCGTGGTGGCCGGCGAGGAGATCATGATGAACACCTGCATCGCCTTCTGCACATCGGTGATCGGCGCGTTGGTGACATAGACCACGTCGCGATTGAAGATCGGGAAGTGCTGGGCCACGAACAGGCTGTTGGTATCACGCAGATCCAGGCGATAGACGATCGGGGTCAGGCCGCCGCGCACCACCAGCGGGCTGTCGGGGCGCAGCTTGCGGGCGATGAATTCCGGCTCATAGCGCAGCACGAACACGCCCGAGGGATCGGCGCGGTTGTCCTGCAAGCCGCCGGCCTTGACCAAAGCGGTAGCCAGCGTGATGCCCGAAGCGTTGAATGGGATTTCCGCATTGGCGCCGGTGGCGCCATAGGCGAGGAACACCTGCGGATCGCGGATCAGCGTCAGCACGTCGCCGGGCTGGAGATAGATGTTCTCGCGCGGATTGGCGACCACCTGCTCCATAGCCACGCGCACCGTGCGCTGGCCGCGGGAAAGCTGGATGAAGGTCTCGCTGACCGGCGCGCGCACGCCGCCGGCGGTGGCGATCACGTCCAGCAGCCGGTCACCCTTGACGTTCAAGGGCACGCGGGCGCCGTTCACCACTTCGCCGGTGACGGTGACGGTGTTGCTCACCGACTTGACCACGGAGACCAGCACCTGCGGCTGGATCGCCTTGCCGGTCAAAGCCTGGACGATGTCTTCCTGGATCTGGCCGGTGCTGCGGCCCGCCGCCTGGACTTCGCCGGCATAGGGAATGGAGATGGTACCGCTGGACTTGACCGCCTGCTCGGGAATGGTGGCGGTCTTCGACCCGGTGGTGAAGCTGCCTGCAACCACCGCCGAGGAGAACAGGCCACCGGCACCGGCTTCCCAGATGGTGACGGTGACATAATCACCCACGCCCACCACAGGAGTGCGGGCCGGGGCGGCGGAACCAAGGCTGGTATAGAAGCTGTCGGGCGCGCGCTGACGGACGATGTTCAACACCGCGTTGTCGAGATCCACGATCTCATAGCGCTGGGTATTGTCCTCAACGGACTGGGACACCACCGACTTGGCGTTCGGCCCCACCTGCGGCAGCGAATCGGCGCAACCGTTCAGCGCCAACGCCACGCCCGCGAG
Organism: Azorhizobium sp. AG788; assembly: GCA_943369575.1. Taxonomy (GTDB): domain Bacteria; phylum Pseudomonadota; class Alphaproteobacteria; order Rhizobiales; family Xanthobacteraceae; genus Azorhizobium. The sequence continues at coordinate 48,148 of CALRNP020000006.1, forward strand.
GAAAAGCGGCCAACCCAACTGCTTGCGCATGAACGCTCCGTCCTAACTCTCGACGCCAGATACCATGCAGCATGGGATGTACCAAGCCTGCCTGCCTTCTGGCTCTCCACTCCTCTTAAAGCTGTTTCCCCTTTGCCACACCTGGGAGCGGCGGCGAACACGCTCGTATCGTTAATGGAGACTGCCAAAAGCCTCTCTCGGCCCACGCCGCGGCACGGACCCGCAGCAACCCTTTTGCCGCACCGCATTATCTTAAAGGCCAAGCTGAAGGTTGTTTCCGAGCGCTCGCGCAACTAGAAAGCCGATGAAATCCGCTCGGAGCGAGGATTTCCGCAGCGTCATGCGACACAACCCGGTCTACATGGCGCGCGATTCAGGCTAACCTGGATGTGAACAGGATGGCACCCAATGCTGCGGTTTCGGTTGAAAGGTCGCGCATGTTGACCGTCGAGAGACTCCGCTGCGATAAGGGAAATTGTCGCTCCAAAGCATCGGAAACCCTGCGTTTCTCAAGAGCTCTCATCTCCAGGTGAATGCATTGCGGTTCAAAGGTCCTCCCGGAAACGGGGCTTTCGATGCAACACAGACAGCCATCGTCGGAGCCGCGTGTCGCCTTCCGGGGGCGCCAGACGAAGCTCACTTCCGCCGCCTGCTGGCGGAGGGCCGCTGTGCGGTGCGGGGGGGACCCCAGGACCGCTGGAGCGTCGAGCGCTTTCTGCATCCCCGCGCCACCGAGCCCGGCTTCAGCTATTCCTTCGCCGGCGGCTATCTGGATGCCCCGTTCGACTTCGACCCCACGGTGTTCGGCATGTCGCCTCGCGAGGCGGCGCAGGTGGATCCCCAGCAGCGGCTGCTGATGGAGGTGGTCTGGGAGGCGCTGGAAGACGCGCGCATCCCGCCGTCCGCTCTGGCCGGGCACGAAGTCGGCGTCTATGTGGGCGCCTCCAGCCTCGACTACGGCAATCTGCTGGCCTCCGATCCCGCGGCGATCGAGAGCCATTTCATGACCGGCAATACGCTGTCGGTGGTCTCCAACCGCATTTCCTATGCGTTCGACTGGCGCGGCCCCAGCTTCACGGTGGATACCGCCTGCTCGTCCTCGCTGGTGGCCTTCTCCCAGGCGCTGTCGGACCTGCGCAGCGGGCGGATCGACACGGCGGTGGTCGCCGGCGTCAACATGCTGCTGACGCCGGCCTCCTTCATCGGCTTCTCGCGCGCCTCCATGCTCTCACCCACCGGCCTGTGCCGGCCGTTCTCGGCCGATGGCGATGGCTATGTGCGCGGCGAAGGTGCCGTCGCCTTCGTGCTGCGCCGACATGATCTGGCGACGCCCGGCTCCGTGCGCGCCCTCGCCATCGGCGCCGGCGTGAATTCCGACGGGCGTACCTCCGGCATCGCCTTGCCGGGCATGGACGGGCAGCGCACTCTGCTGGAACGCCTCTACGGCGAAGCCGGCCTCCACCCGAACCAGATCGCCTTCGTGGAAGCCCACGGCACCGGCACCCGGGTCGGCGATCCGGTGGAAGCCCATGCCATCGGTTCCGTGCTGGGGCGCGGACGCAGCGCGCCGCTGCCCATCGGTTCGGTGAAGTCCAACATCGGCCATCTGGAGCCGGCTGCGGGCGTCGCCGGACTGCTGAAGGCGCTGCACGCGCTGGAAAGCAGCGAACTGCCGCGCTCCCTGCATCTCGATGCGCTCAATCCTTTAATTGACTTCGACGACCTGAACCTGCTGCCGGCCCGCGCCCCGGTTGCCCTCGATCGCGCCGCGCCCACGCTCTATTGTGGCGTGTCCGCTTTCGGCTTCGGCGGCACCAACGCCCATGTGATCCTCGCCAGCGCGCCCCCGCAGTTGGTGCCGCCGCAGGCGGTCCCAGAGGCCATCGGGCACCTGACGCTGTCAGCGGCGACCACCGAAGCCCTGGCCGCCACCGCCGCTGCTTATGCCGGATTGCTCGACGCCGGCACCGCGCCCGCGCACCTCGCCGCCGCGGTGGCCGGGGGACGCGAGACCCTGCGGCATCGGGTGGTCCAGGTCCTGGGCGACGGCCCGGCCATGGCCAAGGCGCTGCATGAATTTGCCGAAACCGGCGGTTCCAAGGGCGTTGCCGCCGGCACGGCCCTCAAGTCCGGGGTGAAGGTCTGCTTCGCCTTCTCCGGCAACGGCGCCCAATATGTGGGGATGGGCCGCACCGCCTATCGAACCAATGCCGCCTTCCGCGCGCGCCTCGACGCCATCGACGCCGCCTTCCACGCCATAGCCGGCGGCTCGGTGAAGGCGGATCTGTTCGATCCGGCGCTGGAACAGCGCATCGGCCGGGCCAGCGTCGCGCAATATCTGATGTTCGCCGTCCAGTCCGCCACCACGGCGGCGCTGGCCGCCGCGGGCCTGCGGCCGGACATGGTGCTGGGCCACAGCATCGGCGAAGTGGCGGCGGCAGAAGCGTCGGGCGCCATCGACCTCGCCCAGGCGGCCCGCATCATTCATGCCCGCGCCACCACCCAGGAAGCCGCCCACGGCAAGGGGCTGATGGCGGTGTTCGCCGCCACGCGCGACCGCATGGACGAGTTCCTGGCGGGATTCGAGCGCGACGACATCGAGATCGCCGCCGACAACGGCCCGTCCTCCATCACCTTGTCG
>CALRNP020000007.1:0-49191 GCA_943369575.1 Azorhizobium sp. AG788
CATCGCAGGCAAGCGGCGCGCGCGCCGGCCCAATCCGAGGCGCGGGAAGCGGCGCCGGTGAGCGCCGCAACTCTTATTCTTACTCCGCCGCCTGGGCCGGGGCCTGAGGCGGGGCCTTGAAGCGGGCCAGCAGGTCCGCTTCTTCCGCCTTGGCCGCCGCCAGATGGCGCACCTTGACGTGGCCGTAGCCGCGGATCTTCTCCGGGATGGAAGCCAGCGCCACCGCGGTGGCGTGGCTGTCGCGGGTGAGGCCGCTCAAGAGCGTGTCCAGCAGCGCCTCGTAATCGGCGATCAGGCGGCGCTCGGTGCGGCGCTCGGCGGTGTAGCCGAACAGGTCGAATGGCGTGCCGCGCAGGCCCTTGAGCTTGGCGAGAGTGCTGAAGCCCTTCATCATCCACGGGCCGAACCGCATCTTGCGCCCCTCGCCGGTGGTCGGGTCCACCTTGGCGAACAGCGGCGGGGCGAGGTGGAACTCGAAGGAGAGATCGCCCTCGAACGCCGCCTTCACCTGGGCCTGGAAGGCGCCGTCGGCAAACAGCCGGGCGACCTCATATTCATCCTTATAGGCCATGAGCTTGTAGAGGTTCTTCGCCACCGCCTCGGCAAGACCGCTGCGCCCCGGCGCCTTGACGCCCTCCGCTTGGCGCACCCGCACCACCAGATCGCGGTAGCGCGCGGCATAGGCGGCATTCTGATAGGCGGTGAGCGAGGCCACGCGCCGGGCCATGATCTCGTCCAGGCTCTCCGACAGGCGGCGGGCATCGCTGGAGGCCTGCTGCGGCCCGACCATGCCGGCCAGCGCTGCCGGGTCGGCGGCGGCGCGCCGGCCCCAGGTGAAGGCGGCGGTGTTCATCGCCACCGCTTCGCCATTCAGTTCGATGGCCTTGAGGATGGCCTCCGCCGACAATGGCAGGCCACCCAGCTGATAGGCGTAGCCCACCAGGAAGATGTTCTGCGGCAAGGACGAGCCGAACAAAGCGGTAGCAAGGCGCGTCGCCTCGATGAAGTGGGTGTTCTGTTCTCCCACCGAGGCGGCGATGGTGCGCTTCAGCCGCTCCGTGGGCAGCGAATAATCCGCATTGCGGGTGAAATCGCCGGGCAGAACCTCATGGGTATTCACCACCACCAGCGAAGCACCGGGCTTCACCGCGGTCAGCACCTTCTTGGTGCCCGCCACCACCAGATCGCCGCCCAGCACCAGATCGGCGCCGCGCGCCGGCACCCGGATGGCGGTGATGTCTTCCGGCCGGTTGGCGAGGCGGATGTGGCTATAGACCGCGCCGCCCTTCTGGGCGAGGCCGGCCATGTCGATCATGCCGCAGGCCTTGCCTTCCAGATGCGCCGCCATGCCGAGGATGGCGCCGATGGTGACGATGCCGGTGCCGCCCACCCCGGTCACGATCACCCCATAGGTGCCGTGGATCTCAGGATGCGCCGGCTCGGGCAGCTCCGCCAATCCCTCGACCTTGCCGGCCACGCCCGCCGCCTTGCGCGGCTTGGCGCCGTGCACGGTGACGAAGGACGGGCAGAAGCCGTTGACGCAGGAAAAATCCTTGTTGCAGGAGGACTGGTCGATCTCCCGCTTGCGGCCCCATTCGGTTTCCAGCGGCTGCACCGAGACGCAATTGGACTTCACGCCGCAATCACCGCAGCCCTCGCACACCCGCTCATTGATGATCACCCGCTTATCGGGATCGGGATAGAGGCCGCGCTTCCGGCGGCGCCGCTTCTCCGAGGCGCAGGTCTGGTCATAGATCAGCACCGTCACGCCGGGGATCGCCGCCAATTCGCGCTGTACCGCGTCCAGTTCGTCGCGATGGTGGATGGTCATGCCCGCCGGCCAGGAAATGTCGGCGGCATATTTGTCCGGCTCGTCAGTGACGAGAACCAGGCGCTCCACGCCCTCGGCGGCCACCTGGCGGGCGATCACCGGCACGGTGAGGTCGCCTTCGTGATGCTGGCCGCCGGTCATGGCCACCGCATCGTTGAACAAGATCTTGTAGGTGACATTCACCTTGGCGGCGCAGGAGGCGCGCAGGGCCAGATAGCCGGAATGGTTATAGGTGCCGTCGCCCAGATTCTGAAACAGATGCGGGCGCTTGGAGAAATGGTGCTCGCCGATCCAGTTGGCGCCCTCCCCGCCCATCTGGGTGAAGCCGACGGTGTCGCGGTCCATCCACTGCACCATGTAGTGGCAGCCGATGCCGGCCGAGCCACGCATGCCCTGCGGCACCTTGGTGGAGGAATTGTGCGGGCAACCGGAGCAGAAATAGGGAATGCGGGTAGCTACATCGCCGGTGGCCGCCAGCATGCGCTGGGCGTCTTCCAGCTCGGCGACGCGGGCGGCGATGTCGGGAATGTCGCCATAGCGCAGCAGGCGCTTGCCCAGTTGGATGGCGATGTCGTTGGGATCCAGCGCGCCCTTCACCGGGAACAGCCAGCGGCCCTCTTCATCCTTCTTGCCGATGCACACCGGCTGGTTGAGGGAGCCATACAACTCCTCGCGCACCTGCACCTCGATGAGCGAGCGTTTTTCCTCCACCACCATGATCAGGTCGAGGCCCTTGGCGAACTCGCGCAGGCCCTCGGTCTCGATCGGCCAGGGGCAGGCCAGCTTCCAGATCCGCAGGCCCAGATCATTGGCCCGCACCTCGTCGATGCCCAGTTCGTCGAGCGCCAGGCGCACGTCCAGATAACTCTTGCCGACGGTGGCGATGCCGATGCGCGGGCGTGGGCCGCCGGAGGTGATGAATTTGTTGAGCCGGTTGGCGCGCAGGAAGTGCAGCACCGCGTCGCGCTTATATTCCTGCAGCCGCTCCTCCTGCGCCACCGGCGTATCGAGCAGGCGAATATTAAGCCCGCCATCAGGCATCACGAAATCACCGGGATGAACAATGCGGACCCGATCCACCCGCCCATCGACGATGCCGGTGGATTCGATGGTGTCCTTCACCGCTTTCAGGCCGACCCAAGTGCCGGCGAAGCGCGACAGCGCCCAGCCATAAAGGCCGTAGTCCAGGATCTCCTGCACCCCGGCGGGATTGAGCACCGGGATCATCACGTCCACGAAATGGAATTCGCTCTGATGGGCGGTGGTGGAGCTTTCGCAGGTGTGGTCGTCGCCCATCAGCGCCAGCACGCCGCCGTGGGGGGAGGTGCCGGCATTGTTGGCGTGGCGGAACACGTCGCCGGAGCGGTCCACCCCCGGCCCCTTGCCGTACCAGAGGCCGAACACGCCGTCATATTTGCCCTCGCCGCGCAGTTCCGCCTGCTGCGAGCCCCAGATGGCGGTGGCGGCGAGATCCTCATTGAGACCGGGCTGGAAGATCACGTCATTGGCGCGCAGCAACTTGTCCGCCTGGCCGAACTGCTGGTCGAGCCCGCCCAAAGGCGAGCCGCGATAGCCGGAGACATAGCCCGCGGTATTGAGCCCGGCGCGGCGGTCGCGCTCCTTCTGCATCAAGGCGAGGCGCACCAGCGCCTGGGTGCCGGAGACAAAGACGCTCTCTTGCGCCAGATCGTATTTGTCCTTGAGGGAGACCTGCTTCAGTGCCATGCGCGCCTCCGCATGCGGCCCGCAGGGCGACGGCATGGGCTCATCCCAAGCGGCCTTCCGCCGCAGATCGCAGCCCCATCAAGCTGACACGACCTGCCTCACCCGGCAATTTCGTTGTTTGGAGGGATTATGAAACGAAATTGCCGCAAAAGCGGGCTTGACGCATTTTGGCGCATCGCACCCCAGAAACGTGCGTTGCAGCATGGATCACAACGCCCTAGCGAAAGGTGAGCCGCCCCGCCCGCCCGGATCTGCGCCCGCCCCTTCTCCCCACTGGACATCACCCTCCGAACCAGCCTCTTATCCGCCCCTCACAGCCTGCCGGATGCCCCCATGACCGCCATCGCCCCCACTCTCGCCAGCCTGGCCGCCGATCTCGCCGCCGGACGCACCACCTCCCGTGCCCTGGTGGAGGCGTGCCTGGCCCGGATCGCGGATCCCGCCGGCGAGGGCGCCCGCACCTTCACTCACGTGAGCGCTGAGCAAGCGCTGGCCGCCGCCGATGGGCAGGATGCCCTGCGCCGCGCGGGCGCCGCGCCCTCGCCGTTTGCCGGCATCCCGGTCACCATCAAGGATCTGTTCGACATCACCGGCGAAGTCACCACCGCCGGCTCCAAGGCCCTGGCCGACGCCCCGCCCGCCACCAGTGACGCAACGGCGGTTGCGCGCCTGAAGGCGGCCGGCTTCGTCATCATCGGCCGCTCCAACATGGTGGAATTCGCTTATTCCGGCCTCGGCCTCAATCCGCACTACGGCACCCCCAAGAGCCCCTGGAAGCGCGCCGAGGGCCATGTGCCCGGCGGCTCGACCTCCGGCGGCGCCGTGGCGGTGGCGGACGGCATGGCCCATGCGGCGCTGGGCACCGATACGGGGGGCTCCTGTCGCATTCCGGCGGCCTTCTGCGGCATCACCGGCTACAAGCCCACCGCCCGCCGGGTGCCGCAGGATGGCGCCATTCCTTTGTCGCAGAGCCTGGATTCGGTCGGCCCGCTGGCCCGCTCGGTCGCCTGCTGCGCGGCGCTGGATGCCATCCTGGCCGGCGAGCCCTTGGCGCCGCTGGAGCCGGCCAGCCTGCTGGGCCTGCGCTTCCTGGTGCCGGCCACCGTGGCGCTGGACGGGCTCGACCCCATCGTCGCCCAGGCGTTCGCCACGGCGGTGGCGCGCCTCGCCCAGGCCGGCGCCTCGGTGGTGAATGCGGCGGTGCCGGAGTTCGGCGAGATCGCCGGCATCAATGCCAAGGGCGGCTTCACCGCCGCCGAGAGCTATGCCTGGCACCGCCCGCTGCTGGCGCAAAAGGAGGCGCTCTATGATCCCCGCGTCTCGGTGCGCATCAAGCGCGGCCACGAGCAGGAGGCCGCCGACTATCTGGACGCGGTGGCCGCCCGCCGCTCGCTGATCGCCCGCGCCAATGCCCGCCTTGGCGCCTATGACGCGCTGCTGCTGCCCACGGTGGCGATCCTGCCGCCGGCCATCGCGCCGCTGGAGCAGGATGACGCGGCTTATGCGGCCGCCAACATCCTCTCCCTGCGCAACGCCACCCTTATCAACATGATCGACGGCTGCGCCATTTCCCTGCCCATTACGGCACCGGACAACGCCCCGGTGGGGCTGATGATCGCGGCCACCGGCGGCAATGATGCCCGCCTGTTCGCCATCGCCGCCGGGGTGGAAGCGCATTTGGCCGGCTGATCGGAGCAAACAGGCGCTTCCAATTCGGCGCCGACGCGGCCATAGAGTGCCGACGTGAGCCAATTCGGACTTTTCCGGGGAAGGATTCATCATGACGAAGCCCGCCGTCCGCGTAGCTGTCACCGGCGCCGCCGGCCAGATCTGTTATTCGCTGCTGTTCCGCATCGCCAATGGCGACGTCTATGGCAAGGACCAGCCGGTCATCCTCCAGCTGCTCGACCTGCCCCAGGCGCAGAACGCCGTGAAGGGCGTGGTGATGGAACTGGAAGACTGCGCCTTCCCGCTGCTGGCCGGCGTGGTCATCACCGATGACCCGAAGGTCGCCTTCAAGGATGTGGACGCCGCCTTCCTGGTGGGCGCCCGTCCGCGCTCCAAGGGCATGGAACGCGCCGACCTGCTGCTCGCCAACGCCGAGATCTTCAAGGTCCAGGGTGCGGCGCTGAACGAGGTGGCCAAGCGCGACGTGAAGGTGCTGGTGGTCGGCAACCCGGCCAACACCAATGCCTATATCACCGCCAAGTCCGCCCCGGACCTGCCGGCCGGCAACATCACCGCCATGCTGCGGCTCGATCACAATCGCGCGCTGTCGCAGTTCGCCGCCAAGGTGGGCATCAACAGCGCCGACATCGAGAAGCTGGCCGTGTGGGGCAACCACTCCCCCACCATGTTCGCCGACTATCGCTTCGCCACCGTCAAGGGCGAGCCCCTGCCCAAGCTGGTGAATGACGAAGAGTGGTATCGCGGCACTCTGATCCCCACCGTCGGCAAGCGCGGCGCGGCGATCATCGAAGCCCGCGGCCTGTCCTCGGCCGCCTCGGCCGCCAACGCCGCCGTCGACCACATGCATGACTGGATCCACGGAACCAACGGCCGCTGGGTGTCCATGGGCATCGCCTCGGACGGCTCCTACGGCATTCCCGAAGGCATCGTGTTCGGCGTCCCGGCCATCTGCTCTGGCGGCAGCTACGAAGTGGTGAAGGGCCTGGAGATCGACGCTTATGCGCAGTCGATGCTGGACATCACCCTGAAGGAACTGCTCGACGAACGCGCGGGTGTGGCGTCCATCGTGGGGTGATCCACGCCGCAGCACGCTGTGACGATCAGAAGCCGGCCCTTCGGGGCCGGCTTTTTTTGTTTGGGGGTGCGGAAGGTGAGTTGGTAGGGTCTCTACGAATCAGAGTTAGCGCCTATCGCGTCACGAGTGACGACAGCAGCAGATATGCAGGTACTGGCCATGAAAATTAAGGCCCTCAAGATTGTCAATTACAAAGGCTTTTCAGACTCCGGATTTGTTGATCTCGACGATCAGTGGAACGTCGTAATCGGTCAAAATAACGCAGGAAAAACAGCGTTCATTGAAGGAATTCGCTTAATTGAAAATTCTAACCATCCACACAGAAGCGACGCGATACCGAGGGATCAGCCGCTACCACCTGACTCGGAGTTTATCGCCAAAATATCAGTTGGGCGTGAGTGGTTGAAAAGAGCATGGATGCGCCGCGGCGGAATCCTTAACATCCCCATTTCAGGAGTAAATGAAGCAGCCCATCGAGTTAAAATCGACCCCGTGAATTTTTGGCAGGGAGACGACCTGAGCTTTGAGATCAAATTTAGGCCTAGCGTAGGACTCGGCTACGAGTGGCCGTCTCATAATTTATTCAAAGCTGAACGGAGCGGAGAATATGCTCAATTCTCACTCAGCAGAGATTTGAAGAAAATTACAATTTCCGACCCCCTTCCAGGGCAAAACGATGACATTCCAGTAATTATTCATTCAGCCCTGAATTCGTATATTTACGCCTTCAACGCAAAGCGTTTTGCATTGGGAGAATGCAATTATCAAGATACATCAATATTATCACCAGACGCAAACAATCTACCAGCTGTTTTAATAAAATTACTAGGAAACCCCAAATTATTCGATGAGTTTCAGGATAATATAAAAATAATATTTCCACAAATAAAAGCAATTACAATTATTCCTAAGGGGGATAAATTCGAAATTCGGATATGGGCCATCGATCCGAGCACACGACGGGACGACCTCTCGATCCCCCTAAATGAAAGCGGCACAGGAATTGGCCAGGTCCTCGCAATTCTCTACGTCGCCATGACTATTGAAGAAGGTATAGTTGCAATCGATGAGCCAAATAGCTTTTTACATCCAGGAGCCGCAAAGAAACTTATACAAGTACTAAAGAGATACCCAAAAAATCAATACATTATTTCAACACACTCACCGGACGTTGTAGGGGCTGCACAACCAGCAGCCCTACACCTGATTAAATCCGATGGCAAGAAAAGCCATGTTCAGAGCCTGAACAACAAAGAAGTTAATACAAAGAAAATGATGCTAGAGGAGGTTGGATCCTCACTCTCCGATGTATTCAGTGCTGAGAAGGTGATTTGGGTTGAAGGTCCCACCGAAAAGTTTTGCTTTAATTTGATCGCGGATCATCTCAAGAAAGGCCCGTTGATTGGATTGACATTCCTACCTTTAAGAAATACTGGCGACTTCGAAAAAAGCTCCGACCACAGAGCAATATTAGATATTTACGACGTCCTTAGCCGGGGTGGATCCATACTTCCGGTCACAGTCGCATTCAGCTTTGACAAAGAGACAATGAATCAGGTTCAAATTGATGATCTAAAACGCCGCTGCGACGGACGCGCGCACGTACTTCCACGAAGAATGACTGAAAATTACCTACTAAGCCCAGCCGCCATATCGAAAGCACTCGCTGCTCTTAATGAAGACTGCCCACCTGAGCAAATAGAGCGCTTAATAAAAAGCGTCGCACACGAGCACATGCCAAAGGGACACAACGCAGATTGGGGCAGCAACGAATGTTTTGAAAAAATCCATGCTGCGAAAGTTCTAGATTACGTATTTCAGAAAGCGACAGAAAATCGGCAAAACTACAGAAAAATCAGAGATTCATTAGAAATATTGAAACACATACTAAAAGACGACCAAGATTCAATATCCGAGCTCATTGATTTTGTTCGAGAATTGATTTCAACTGAAAATCACATAATGAATTTTTAAATTGCGGCGATGACATGCACGATAGCGGCGTGTGCTTCCACCAGGCGGTGGTGGTGCTCGTGCAGAGACAGGACCCACACCCGCTGCGAGCGGTCGTGGAGGTTGCGCAGGATGTCACCCAGCACCAGAACGCCCGCAACATCGGAGACGGCGCCCAGCGCCATCCCCGCCCCCCTCCCCCTCACCACCGATACGCCAGCGTCCCATAGACCGTGCGGCGGGTGCCGTAGAGGACGGAGTTCCAATAGAAGCCCGGCGTGTAATAGTCGGTGTCGAGCAGGTTCGAGGCGGTCACCGAGGCGGTGGCGCCCTTGAGGCGGGCGTCCAGTTTGCCGAGGTCGTAGCGCAGGGCCGCGTCCACCAGCGTATAGCCCGGCACGCTCACCTGGGCGCCGGTGTCGGTGTTCATCACCGCGTAGGAACTGCCGATATAGCGCAGCCCCGCCCCGAGGCCGAGGCCGTTCAGGGCGCCCTCCCTGAAGGTGTAATAGGCCCAGAGCGAAGCGGCATTCTCCGGCACGCCGGCCGGCACCGTACCCACCTTGGAGACCCCGGCCTCGGTGGGATTGTCCTGCGTCACCCGCGCATTGAGATAGGTGTAGGAGGCGATGACGTCGAGATTGGCGCTCACGCTGGTCTTGGCCTCCAGTTCCAGCCCGCGCGAGCGCACGGCGCCGTCCTGGACCGAATAGCCATAGTTGATCGGATCGTTGGTCAGCACATTCTGCTGGGTGATCTGGAACACCGAAGCGGTGAACATGCCGCGCCAGCCATCGGGCTGGAACTTGATGCCGGCCTCATATTGCTCGCCCGTGGTGGGCTTGAAGGCATTGCCCTCGTAATCGGTGCCCGCCACCGGCTGGAACGAGGTGGAATAGCTCACATAAGGCGTGATGCCGCCATCGAACTTGTAGCCAAGACCCACCCGGCCGGTGAAGGCGGAATCGGTGGCGACGCTCACCGTGTCGGTGAAGCCATAGTCCGCCAGCAGGGTGCGGGAGTTGAAATTATACTCCTCGTCGCGCACCCAGTCCTGACGGCCGCTGACCGTCAGCAGCCAGCGGCCGAGCGTGATCTGGTCCTGGGCATAGACGCCCAGTTGGGTCAACTTGCTCTGGCTGTCGGACCACGGCAGGCCGAAGGTGTAGGCGAAATTGTAGTTGGGGCTGTAGATGCTCAGCGCATTGTAATTGGTGGAATTGGTGCGGGTCTCGGTGGCGTTGTAATAGCCGCCGTCGATGCCGATCAGCACGTCATGCCCCAGCGGCCCGGTGTCGAACTTGCGTGAGAGATGGGTGTCGATGAGGAAGCTGTCGGAGGTCTTCGGCCGCTCCTGCACGCCGATATTGATATATTGGCCGTCCACCACCGCCAATGTGGCATCCGAGCCCCAGGAGGAGACATAGTCCACGTCCGAATGGATGTAGCGGGCGTTCTGGGTCAGCTTCCAGCCATTGTCGAATTCATGCTTGAACTCATAGCCGGCGGAGATGTTCTCCACCGTCCAATTGGTCAGCCCGGGGGCGCCCAGATAGAGGCTGGAGGAGATCTTCGGTGTGCCGGGGGTGGCGAACACCGTGTTGGCCATGGGCAGGCTCTGCTCGGAGCCGCCCTTCTCGGTCTTCTGATAGCTGGTGAGCAGGGTGAGGCTGGTCTGCGCCGTGGGCTGGAAGGTGACGGCGGGCGCGATATAGATGCGGTTGTCCGGCGAGAAATTGATCTGGGTATCACTATCGCGAAACAGGCCGGTGAGGCGATAGAGCACGGTGCCGTCCGCCGTCGCCGGCCCGCCGATGTCGAACGCCCCCTGGAAGCGCTCGAAGCTGCCGGCCAGCAGCTCGATCTCGCGCAAAGGCGTGGCGGTGGGGCGCTTGGTGGTGGCGTCCACCAGCCCGCCCGGAACGCCGGCGCCATAAAGCGCCGAGGCCGGGCCCTTCACCACGTCGATGCGCTCCAGGCCATAGGTCTCGATGTCGGCATCATAGGCATTGAAGCCGCCGCGCAGGCCGTCGCGATAATAAGCCGCCTGATCGACGGCGCGGAAGCCGCGCAGATAGATGTCCGGCATGCCCTGGCCGCCGGGATAATCCACCACCCGCACGCCGGGCGTATAGGCCACGGCGCCGTTGAAATCCTGCACGCCGCGCTGGTCCATTTCGGCGCGGGTCACGACGCTGATCGATTGGGGAATGTCGATCAGCGGCGTCTCGGTTTTGGTGCCGGCATTGGTGGCCAGCGCCACCAATTTCTGGTCGTCGCTGGTGCCGGTCACATCGATGGCGCCGAGCGCGATGGCCCCATCCGTTGCTCCCGCCTGCGCCGCCGGGGCGGCGATGGTGACGGTGTCGGCGCGGGTGAAGCGATAGACGAGGCCGGTGCCCTGGAGCAGCCGGGCGAGCGCGGCCTCGCGGCCATAGCTGCCCTCCAGGCCGGGGCTTCTGCGCCCCGCCACCAGATCGGAGCGGAACAGCAGCCGCAGGCCGGCCTTGTCGGCGAAGGCGGTCAGCGCGCTGCCGAGATCCTGGGCCGGGATATGGAACGCGATGGCCGCCGGCGCCTGGGCGCGGGCGGGAGCCGCAGCAGTGAGGCCCAACGCCAGCGCCAATGCCGCCCCCGACCACGGTGCCCGCCGCCTCACCTGCATCCCGATCTTGCGCCCAGTCCCAACCATCTTGCTGCTCCAGCCTTGCGGGGCGCGATGGCGTGCCGCCGATCCGCGCGTTCTCAAGGCAAGGACGAAGCGGGCGCGCCCACCTTGCAGCGCCTGGGCCGATTTTTTTCGCGCTACAGGATGAGATTGAGCAGCGGCAGGCGCAGCACCCGCACCGGCAAGGTCTGCTCGATGGTTTCCAGCACCGCCTGCGGATCGTTGAGATCGAACACGCCGGTCACCTCCAGCGCTTTGAGGCTGCTGCCGGCGATGACGATGCGGCTATGGGTGTGGCGCTGCAGTTCGCCCACCACATCCACCAGCGGCCGGCGATTGAAGATGAGCTTGCCCCGCCGCCAGGCGGTGGCGATGCCCGGATCCACCGCCTGCGGCGCCGCCAGCCCGCGCGGACCATATTCCAGCGCCTGGTCCGCATGCAGCGTGACCCCGGCGGGCGCCCCGCCCGTAAGGCCCACCGCCACCACCCCTTCCACCACCGTGACCGCCACCCCATCCGGGCGCAGGTCGACGTCGAAGGCGGTGCCCACCGCCCGGGTCCAGCCATTGGCCGCCTCCACCACGAACGGGCGCGCGGCATCCGGCTGCACGGTGAAAAAGCCCTGGCCGGCAAGCAGCCGCACGCCGCGGCGGGTGGCGGAATAGTCCAGCGCCAGAGCGGAACTGGCATTCAGCCACACCCGCGAGCCATCGGGCAGATCCACCGCGCGGGCTTCGCCCACGCCGGTGCTGTAGTCGGCCGCCAGTTGCCGCCGCACCGGGCCGGATACCGCTGCCGCAAGGCCGAGGCTGGCCAGCACGCCGCCGGCGATCATGGTGCGGCGGGTGACCCGCCCGCGGGCGCCGCTGCGGGCACGGGCTTGGGCGCCGGCGGTGCCGAGGCCTTGCCACAGCGCCTCCGCCTCCTGGGCGGCGGCTTCATGATCGGGGCTGGAGCCGCGCCAGATGGCGAACGCCCGCCGCTCGGCGGCACCCGCGGTGCCCGAATGCAGCCGCACCAGCCAGTCGATGGCCGCATCGCTCAGCGCAATGTCCGGGTGCGGGGGACGGGCGGGGGCCCGCTCAGAGGGCGCGGAAGGCATCGCGGCAATGGCGCAGCGCCTGCGCCAGATATTTCGCCACCATGCTCTCCGACACCTTCAGTTGCGCCGCGATCTGTGCGTGCGAGAGGCCGTCGCAGCGGTTGAGCAGCAGCGCCGTGCGCGGCTTGGCCGGCAGTTCCGCCAGCGCCCGCACCAAAGCGCGCAACTCATCGCGATGCAGCGCATAGGCCTCCGGCGAGGGCATATGATCGACGATCTCTTGCAGCAGCGCATCGTCATGGATGCAGCGGGCGCTGTGCCGCCGCTCGCGCCGCAGCAGGTCGATGGCGATATTGCCGGCGATGCGCAGCAGGAAGGCATGGGGATCCCGCACGCCGGCGTGGGGCTCGGGCATGCCGGCGAGCCGCAGCCAAGTTTCCTGCAGCGCTTCCTCCGCCAGATCGCGCGAGCCGACGCGGCGACTCAAATGCCCGCGCAGCTTCCGCCACTGGTCCATATAGGCCAGCATGAGGTCTGAGGAGGCATTGCTTGCAAGCGCCATGGTCGCGGGGCCGGTATCCGTCTTGCACGAGAGACCGCTTCACGCTTAACCATTCGGCAACACACCGGCAATATTGGCCGCAACACCTTAGAACAAAACAAAATACAGGCTGAGACGACGGTGGGGATGCTCAGCATCACTCGCACAGCTATTTCGCGAAGATTTCCACCTTACAACTGCCGCGCCAGATTCTCCGCGAACGACAGGATGTGGGCCCGCATCGCCGCCTCCGCCCCATCCGGATCGCGGGCGGCGATGGTGTCCACGATGGCGGCGTGTTCTTCCACCACGCGGTGGTGGTGCTCGTGCTCGCGCAGAGAGAGGAACCACACCCGCTGCGAGCGGTCATGGAGGTTGCGCAGGATGTCACCCAGCACCAGATTGCCGGCGGCAGCCGAGATGGCGCCGTGGAAGCGGCGGTCCAGCGCCATCAGCGTGTCCGCATCCCCCGCCTGGGCGGCGAGGCGGCCGCGCGTCACCGCATCATTGAGCGTGTCGATGACCGACGGTTCCGCCCGCTCCGCCGCCAGCCGGGCACAGAAGCCTTCGTTGAGCAAGCGCACAGCGACCATGTCGCGCACGTCGTCGCGGGTGATGGGGCAGACCATGATGCCCTTGCGCGGGAGCACCTCCACCAGCCCGTCGCGCATCAGGCGATCGAACGCCTGGCGCACCGGCGTGCGCCCCAGGCTCAGGGCCGAGGACACCGCCGCCTCGCTCAGGGCCTCACCGGGCCGAAACAGCCCGGTGATGATCCGCTGCTTGATGATCTCATAGGCTTCATCGCGCAGCGAGCGCGGCGCCGCCTCCGCCCCGAACGGGATGATGGCGGCGCCCAGGGCAAACATGCTCACCCCACCACGGGCAGCACGGCCACATCATAGCCGTGGCGGATGGTGCGCTTGAGGATGGGGTCCTCGATCTCGAACTCGAACCGCGCCGCCGGGCGGATGCCGCCTTTGGCCGCCAGCGTGCCGCAGAACATCACCGAGCCGCCGGCGAGATTCTCGCCTTCGAAGCCGGCCAGGATCTGCTCCGGCGGCAGCATGGCGTTGACCGAGCCTTCCTGATAGAGCACCCGCGCGCCGTCGATCACCGCAAATGAGCGCAGGATCAGGCTGTCCCAATGGGGCAGCACGTCATCCAGGGCCCACAGTTCGGGGGCCACCGGCTTGTCGCACATCTGCTTGGAGACGGTGATGTTGTAGGTCTCCACCTTGCGGTCGGTATGGTCCGAGCCGATGCCCAGATAGCGCCGGCCGCCGGCATTGACGATCATGAACTCCACTTCGCCGCTGGAGTCCGGCCCGGTGTTCTCGATGGTGGCGGCGGTGGTGAGGCGCGAGGCCGAGACCCGATAATAGATCGGGGTGGAGGCCGGGCGGGCGACGCCCAGTTCCTCCAGCTCCACGATGTGCTTTTCCAGCGCCACCTTGTCCCGCCCGGTCCAGCCGGCGATGACCGCGGTGCGGATCAGCAGCGTCTCCTCGAAGCTGCGCCCGTCCGCATGGATGGTGAAGTTCAGCGCCGTGCCGGTCATGGATTGTCCTTGGATCTTATGCGTTGGCCGAAATTGAAACTGGGACCGGCATCGGGGAAGCGATGCCGGTCCCCACGCCTGCCAGACTGAGGGGGATCAGTTCGGCATGCGGGTGTCGAGCAGGCTCCATTTGCCGCTTTTCACTTCAAGCACATAGACCGGCTTCACCGCATCCCCCTCCACGAAGGAAATCTTTCCCTCCAGGGCATCGTAATCCTTCATCTTGGCCAATTGGTCGCGGATGGCGGTGCGTTCGGCCACGCTTTTGGCCGCCTCGCCGGTGACGCCGGCGCGCTTCATGGCCTCGGCATAGAGATAGACGATGTCATAGACCGACGCGTCCATCTGGTTCGGCTCGGTGCGGGCCTGGCCGGCGGCCTTGGTGCGCTTGGCGAACTCGGCGGCGAACGCCTTGGTGGTGGCATTCACCTCCGGGAAGAAGGTGGTGCCGATGGTGAGGTTCTCACCGGCGCCGTCCATGCGCTTGGGCAGTTCGGGATCGGCGATGGTGGTGCCGCCGATGACGCGGGTGTTCACGCCCTGGCGCTTCAGTTCCTTGGCGAGGTTCACCGCGCCTTCCGGCGGCGAGCCGAGGCCGACGATGTCGGGGGCCAGTTCCTTCAGCTTCGACACCTGCGGCGACAAATCGAACGCCGCCAGTTGGAAGTCCACCGAGCCCTTGAGCGGAATGGCGTATTTCTCGAACATCTTGGGCACCACCACGGTGCCGATGGACTTCGACACCACGTCGTCAGTGGCATAAGCGGCAGCGCCGGACGCTGCGGGCAGCTTCTTGTCCTTGATGGCGCCGAGCACCTGGTCGATGACCTTGCCCTCGTCGGTGGTGTTGCGGAAGCCGTAGGAGAAGCCCTTGGTCAGGCCAGGCGCCGAGGAGGCCATGGACATCTGCGCAATGCCGGCGCGCTCGCCCACCGGGAAGGTGGTGCGCACCTCGGAGGAGGAGAACGGCCCGATCACGGCCAGGGCCGCATCGTCCTCGGCAAAGCGGCGCAGCGCGGTGGTGGCCTGCTTGGGATCACCGGCGGTATCGAACTTCACCACCTTGATCTTCTTGCCGTTGATGCCGCCCTTGGCATTGATCTCTTCCACCGCCAGATCGACGGCGATCTCATTGGTGCCGGCCAGGCTCACATAGGGGCCGCTCTTGGCCATCATATAGCCGAGCACGAGCTCTCCATCGGCCCGCGCCATGGCGCTGGCGGACACGGCCGCGAGCAGGGTTGCACCGAACACAAGCGACCTGTTCATGGAAAGCTCCTTCTGGGGTTGAGCGGACTGGGGTTAAGCGGAAAGGACGGGCGCGGGCGGTGCGCCATCGCCGAGATAGGCTTGTTGCAGGCGCGGATCAGCGGCGAGCGCCTTGGGGTCGCCGGCCATCACCACCTTGCCCAGTTCCAGCACGGTGGCACGGTGGGCCACCGCCAGCGCCTTGCCGGTGTTCTGCTCCACCAGCAGCACCGAAAGGCCGCCGCCATTCAGTTCGCGGATGAGGTCGAACAATTTGGAGACGAACAAAGGCGAGAGGCCGAGCGAGGGCTCGTCCAGCATCATCAGCCGGGGTTTCGCCAGCATGGCGCGGCCGATGGCCAGCATCTGCTGCTCGCCGCCCGAAAGGCAGGAGGCCAGCATGTGACGGCGCTCGGCCAGATTGGAAAAGCGCTGGTAGATGGCGTCGATCTCGGCCCGCACGGCGCGGGTGTCGGTGCGCATGTGGGCGCCCAGCAGGAGGTTTTCCTCCACCGAGAGCGAGATGAGGATGCGCCGGCCTTCCGGCACCAGCACGATGCCGGCAGCGATGCGCGCATGGGCGGGCATGCGGGTGATGTCCACGCCGTCGAAGGCGATGCCGCCGCCGCGGGCGGGCTCAGCGCCCAGGATGGCGCGGAGCAAGGTGCTCTTGCCGGCGCCATTGGCGCCCAGCACGGTGACGATCTCGCCTTCGTTGATCGTGAGGTCCACTCCGCTCAAGGCGGCGACGCGGCCGTAATTGACCTGCAGAGCGGAGACTTCGAGCAGCGCCATGGCTCAGGCCTCCTCGTCCGTGCCGATATAGGCTTCACGCACCTTGGCATCGCGGCGCACGGTGGAGAGCGGGCCTTCGGCGATCTTCTCGCCGAAATTGAGCACCACCACATGCGGGCAGATGCTGTCGACGAAATGCATGTCGTGCTCCACCACCAGCAGGGTGAGCCCGTTGGCGATCAGCGCCTTGAGGTGATCGCGCAAGGCGTTGGTCTCGCTGGGGTTGAGGCCGGCGGCGGGCTCGTCCAGCATCAGCACATTGGCCCCCGCCAGCGTGGCGCGCACCAGGTCTATGCGCTTGCGCACCCCATAGGGCAGCGCGCCCACGGTCTCGTCCGCATAGCGCCCGAGGCCGCTTTCCGCGAGGGCGGCGCGGGCCTCGCGCTTCCAGCGGTGGTTGGGGATGAGGCGGTAGGGGGTGAGCAAGGCGGCGAGCGAAGAGGCGCGCACATGCTGGCCCACCAGCAGGTTCTCCAGCACCGAGAGGTGCGGCATCAGGCGGATGTTCTGGAACGAGCGCGCCACGCCGGTGCGGATGCGGCGGCGGGACGGCATCCGGGTGACATCCACGCCGTTCACATGGATGGAGCCGGCATCGACGCCATAGACGCCGCTCACCAGATTGAACACCGTGGTCTTGCCGGCGCCATTGGGGCCGATCAACGCGGTGGCGCAGCCCTTGGGCACGGTGAAGGAGAGATCGCGGATCGCCCGCACCCCGGCGAAGGATTTCTGCAGGCCGGAGATGGCCAAGGCTGCCGGTGCGGACTCGCTTGCTGTGCGCATGCTCATGAGGAGGCCTCCGGTGCGCGGCGGCGGAAGCGGCGGAACAGCGAGGCCGTCACCAGCCCCTGCGGGCGCAGCGCCATGAACAGGATGATGAACATCGCAAACAGCGCATAACGCCACTCGGCGCTGGCCCGCAGCGCCTCGGGGACCAGAGTGAAGAACACCGCCCCCACCAAAGGCCCCCACACGGTCTGGTTGCCACCGAACAGCACATAGAGCACGGTGAAGACCGAGAGCAGCACGTTGAAATGCTGGGCCTCGATGAAATTGTAATGGTGAGCGTAGAAAGCGCCGCCGAAACCGGCCACCGCCGCCCCCAGCGCGAACGCCGCCACCTGGATGCCGCGCACGGAAATGCCCATGAGATTGGCGACCGTGGGGTCGCTCTTCACCGCCGTTAGATAGAGCGCGAACCGCGTGCGCGACAGCAGCGCCATCACCAGCACCACGCCGATGGCGGCGGCGAACACCGCGCCCGGCGGGGCATAGTCCGCCACCGGATAGCCGGCGGCGGCGCCCACCACGTCGAGATTGAGGAAGATGGCGGCGATCACCTGGCCGAGGGCGAAGGTGGCCAGCGCCAGATAGATGCCGTGGGTGCGCAGCACCGGAATGCCGATGAGGATGCCCACCAGCCCAGCCAGCGCGCTACCGGCGGGAATGGCGGTCCACATGCTCCAGCCCAGTTCATTGGTGAGATAGGCCGCCGCATAGGCGCCGATGGCCATGAAGCCGGCGATGCCCAGGTTGAGCTGGCCCGCCGCCAGCGGCAGATAGACCGCATAAGCCGCCATCACATTGAAGGCGAGGACGACGAGGACGCCGGTGAGATAGCCGCTCATCACAGTTTCTCCCGGCTGGGGGCGCGGCCCAGCAGGCCCTGCGGGCGCAGGATCAGGATCACCAGCAGCAGGCCATAGACCGTAATGTTCACCACATCGGCCCCGATCAATGAGATGGAGAGCACTTCGGCGAGGCCGATCAATAGGCCGCCGATCACCGCGCCCCAGATCGAGCCCATGCCGCCGATGATCATGGCGGCCACGCCCTTGAAGCCGATGCCCTCGCCCATGAAGGGCGAAACCTGCTGATAATTCACCGCGAACAAGATGCCGCCGAGGCCCGCCAGCAAGGCGCTGGCGACGAACAATTGCGGCACCAGCCGCTCGATATTGATGCCCATGAGCAGCGCGGTCTCGCGGTTTTCCGCCACGGTGCGGATGCGGCGGCCGGCATTGGTCGCGCGCAGGAACCAGGACAGCCACGCCACCAGCCCAAGCGAGATCGCCAGCGACACCAGTTGCGCGATGCCGATCACCAGCCCGCCGATGCGCAAATTCATGTCGGCAAACAGCGCCGGAAACGCCTGCTGGTCGGAGCCGTAGCGGATCAGCATCAGGTTTTCCAACAGCACCAGGAAGCCGAGCGAAGACACCAACGGCACCTCCGCATCGCCCTCCCGCATGCGCCGGTAGGCCAGGCGCTCCACCAATAGCGAGACCAGGGCGGCCGCAAACAGCGCGCCGCCGGCGGCCAAGAGGAAGGGCCAGCCCAGCTTGACCAGGCCGAAGGCCAGCATGCCGCCGAGCATGAACAGGCCCGGAAGCGAGAAGTTCAGGAAATTGAGAACCCCGATGGCCAAGGTGAACGCCACCGCCACCAGCATGTAGATGGCGCCGAGCATGAGGCCGTTGATGATCTGCTGCGACAGCATGAGCGGCGTTTCGCACCTTTCGGGCCACGCCTGACCGGGCGGTGGCAAGCGGATCATGACAGAAAGACAACTAAACTAGGTAATAAACAAAGCTAATCCTCCCGCGTGGTCAAGCTGAAATTTCAGGCGGATTTCACGCACCGCCAGCGTCATCCCGCGCATCCTACCCGGGGATGCCAGACGGCGGCGTGACCGCGGGAGCGCAGTGTCAAACGCAAAACGCCCGGCCAGGGGCCGGGCGTTGGAGAGAATGAATGCGGCCTGCGCCGCCGGAATGAGGGATTAGAGGTCGCGGGCCCGTTGCAGGCCATGCCAGCCCATCACCTGCGGCACCGGCGTGCTCCGCAGCGGCACGGCGCGGCTCACCCCGCGGGGCAGGTCCGAGCGGCCGGTGGTGGTCAAAGCGTCGATGAAGGATTGCGCCCAATGGTCGATGGTATTGGCCAAAAGCACCGTCATCATGCGCTGATAGCGCTCCTTGCGTTCCGGCAGCGGCATTTCCAGGGCCCGGCGCAGGCTGGCGGCCACCCCTTCGATCTCATGCGGATTGACCATGAGCGCCCCACCGCCCAGTTCGGAGGCGGCCCCGGCAAATTGCGACAGCACCAGCACGCCGGGATCATCCGGATCCTGCGCCGCCACGAATTCCTTCGCCACCAGGTTCATGCCGTCGCGCAGCGGCGTCACCATGGCCACCTGGGCGCTGCGATAGAGCCCGGCCAGGGCGGAGCGGGAATAGGTACGGTTGACATAGCGCAGCGGCGTCCAGGAGACATCGCCGTAATCGCCATTGATCTGCCCGGCCTTGGTGGAGATGAAACGGTCCATCTCCACATATTCCGGCACCGAGGTCCGGCTCTTGGGGGTGATCTGAACGAAGGCCACCTGCTTGTGCCATTCGGGCGCCGTGCGCAGCAGCGTCTCGAACGCCTCCAGCCGGTTGGGAATGCCTTTGGAATAGTCCAGGCGATCCACCCCCAGCACCATCTTGCAGTCGCCGAGGCTGGCCTTGAAATCCTTCAGGAACTGGGTGCGGGTGGCATGGCGCGCACGGCGGGCGAAGGATTCGGTCTCGATGGCCACCGGGAAGGCGCCGATGCGCACCTTGCGGCCCGACATCTCATAGCTGCGGCCATCGGCACTGGGCAGGCCGCCCCGGCTCTCCAGATAGCGGCCGAAATTGTCGCGGTCGCCCTCGGTCTGGAAGCCCACCAGATCGTAATCGGCCAGCGCGCCGACGATCTCGCCGTGGCGTGGCAGGGTCTGGATCAACTCCGGCGGCGGCATGGGAATGTGCAGGAAGAAGCCGATGCGGTTCTTGTGCCCCAGTTCGCGCAGATACCGGGCCATGGGCATCATGTGATAGTCATGGATCCACAGTACGTCGTCGTCTTCGATGATCTTGGAGACGTGCTGGGCGAAATTGCGGTTGACCCGGATATAGCCGGAGAGATCGGAGCGGTGAAACTCCGCCAGATCCACGCGATAATGCAGGATCGGCCACAGCACGCGATTGGCGAAGCCGTTGTAATATTCCTGATAGTCGTCGTCCTTGAGATCGACCACCGCATATTTGACGCCGTCATGATCGGACACCACCGGGCGTTCCGAGGGTTCCTCTGTAATCTTGCCGCTCCAGCCGAGCCACACCCCGGAGCGGCCCTTCAGCGCCGCATTGACCGCCACCGCGAGGCCACCGGCGGCCGTCTTACCGGCCTGGGGGACAGCCACACGGTTCGATACGATGATCAGGCGCGACACGATCAATCCCTCCCGGTGTTGGCGGCGATGGCGGACAACAGCGCCCGCACGTCGGCAGCTTCCGGCAGCACAGCATCCGCCACCGGCAGATCGCGCCCCACGGAAATCACGAGGCCGCCCATCTGGGCGATGACGGCAAAGGCCGCCTCGTCGGTCACGTCATCGCCCATGAATACCGGCCGGCGCCCGGCGAAGGCGGCACTGGCCATGAACTGGCGCACCGCGCTGCCCTTGTCGTGCGAACGGTGCTTCAATTCGAACACCAGCCTCCCCGGCAGCACGCCGAGCCCCCCGCCCTCTTGCTCCACGAAGGCGGTGAGCAGCGCCTGCAAGCGCGGGCCAATGGAGGGGTTCATACGGTAATGCATGGCGACGCTGGTGCCCTTGTCCTCCACCAGCACGCCGTCCAGCTTGCGGCCCAATTCAGCCAGCGCGGCGCGCAGCGGCTCGCTCAGCTCCGGACTGTGGGATTCGATCTCGGCGTCGCTGGAGAGGCGCACCTGCGCCCCATGCACGCCGGAGGCGGCCAGACGCAGCGGCGAGAACAGTGAGTCGAGACTGGCAATCGAGCGCCCGCTCACCAGAGCCAGGGCGCCGCCGGTCTCCCGGTCCAAGGTGCGCAGGTCCTCCATCAGAGACTTGGGCACGGTGACCGCGTCGGGATGAATGGCGATGTCGATCAAGGTTCCGTCCACGTCGAAGAAGAAGGCGCACCGCCGCGGATCGAGCAGCTCCGGCAGCGGGGGCAGCGCGGCACGGGTGGTGGCGGCGGGTGGTGTGGACGTGGCGTGCATGAAGATCTCTGACATTATCACTGGCGATCAACGTCGCCGTAGCGCCACGGTTCCCCCGAAACCCCACCGCAGTTCCGCCACGATGCCGTTAAAATACCTCGATACCATTTTCAGAATGGGCATTGCCGGGGTGAGCGGAGGGCAGATGGGATGAGGCAGACTGCAATCGCTGAGCCGCGTACGCGCGCCCGCTATTTTTCTGGGGGGTGCTCTAGCGGAACCGTAGGGAGGCATCGGCGTTCTCACCGTATCAACGGAGATAAGCTCATGCTTGGCTACGGTTCACGCTCTTCGACCCACGACATCTCACGCCGCCTGGAGGCGCTGAAGGCGGAAATGGGACGGCTGGGGGAAGCCCTGGCGGAAGCCGCCGAAGAAAATTCCCGCGGTCCGCGCAAGGAGGCGTCGCGTTATGCGCAACACGCCCTGCAGGTGGTGGAAGACGGCGCCCAGTCGCTGGCCTCCAGCGGTCTGTCGCTGGCCCGCGAAGGCCGCCGCACCGCCGCCCGGTCCGTGCATCGCACGGTGGATCGGGCCGAGCATCTGGTGAGCACCAATCCCGGCACGGCGGTGATGGCCGCGGTGGCGGTAGGCCTGACGGTGGGCTGTGTCCTCTATGCCATCGCCATGGGTGAACGGTCCTCTCGTCGCTGACTCCTGCTTGCGCGCCGTGTGTCACCACGGCTAAGGCTTAGGATGGGGCGGTTGAAAAGCCGGCATGAGGCCGGCGACTGCGTTGAAGGGAGAGTTGAGATGAAGCGGATTGGGATCGTAGTCGCTGCCGCGCTAGCCCTAGCCGGCTGCAGCCAGTATTCGGAATCCGACCGCGCGGTCGGCGGCGGTCTCATGGGCGCCGGCGCCGGCGCGCTGATCGGCGGCGCTGCGACCGGAACCGCCACCGGCGCGGTGGTGGGCGGCCTGCTGGGCGGCGCCACCGGCGCGGTTGTGGGCGCGGCGACCACGCCGAAGGCCTGCTGGGCGCGCGACGCTTACGGCAATGCGTTCCAGGTTGCCTGCCCCTGAGGTCGGGCAACATCGAACGACGACCACGGGGCGCTTGAGCGCCCCGTTTTCGTGTGTGGGGCGTGATGGGCCCCCAGCGCAGTCATCGCGCGGGATGCGACGAGGGGGACAGGCGCGCAGATCCCGGCGTCAGACAGCAGCGATGAGGGGCCGCTCTGGTGTGCGCGCGGCATCCGCCGGCTCGGCATCAGAGTCACCCGCGGATGACTCCGCTTCGGTGTCGACGCCTGGCTCGGCGGTCTCGGGCGCCGGGCGCGCTTCGGGCCCCGGCGTGTCATCCTCGGGCTGGATCTCCCGCGCATCCGCCGTCATCAGCGCATCCGCTTCCGCCGGCGTGACCGCCTCTTCCGCCACCAAAGTTTCAACCACGACCTCGCGGCGATGGCGCTCCTGCGGGGTGGCCGGGCGCCGCAGCGCCGATATGACCGGCAACACCTCCGGTGCCTCGTGGGCTGAGACGAAGACTTCCACATCCATGCCCAGAAAGGCCCCGGACGAGCCATTGAAACTGCCGTTGACCGGGATGGCCTGGCGCGGATCCCGCACCACCGCCACCCGCACCAGATGATCGGTGCCGACCAGGCCGTTGGTGGGGTCGAAATCGATCCAGCCGGCGCCCGGCAAATAGACCTCGGCCCAGGCATGGGTGGCGCCGGCGCCGTTGAAGGCGTCCTCCGCCAGCGGGTCCAACTGCGGCGCATAGAGATAGCCGGTCACGAACCGCGCGGCGAAGCCCAGCTCGCGCACCGTCTCCATGAACAGCAGCGCGAAGTCGCGGCAGGTGCCGCTGCCGAGGGTCAGGGTCTCGGTCGGGGTCTGCGTGCCTTTCTCATTGCGCGCCACATAGGTGAAGCGCTCCTGGATAGCCTGATTGATGGACAGCAGCAGATCGATTGTCGGCATCGGGCCAGGTGCTGGCAAGAACGAGCGGGCAAACGTCTCGACGGCTCCGGCGTCGGTATAGTGGCGGGCCGAGGTGAGGGAGATGTCCAGGCGGTCGTCGCTGGAATAGACGAAGGGATAAGAGGTCGCCTCGGGGGCGATCAGGTCCTCCAGTGGCGGCACCGGATAGACCTCAAGCTCCAGCACGCTGTCGATGCGCAGTTCGTCGGCGCTTTCCTGGAAGTTCACCAGCGCGATGGAATTGCCGAAGACGTCATAGACATAATTGACCTCGGCAATGGGAAACAGCGTCAGATGCGCTTCCAGCAGCCGCAGCCCGTGGCTGTCGCGGGGCCGCAGCATCAGGCGATGCGGACCAAAATCCACCGGCTCGGTATAGCGATAATGCGTCCTGTGCTCGACGGTAAGGCGTCTCATAAGGTCCTGCTTCCAGTCCGGCCGGCATGTGCGTCACGGCGGTCAGGCCCATGGCCCCGGACAGGCCGGGGCCATATGCCCTGTTTCTGGGCGCAGGCGCAAATCGCGGGGCTCGCTAGACGGAGCGGCCCCGGCGCATGAAGCCGACCACCGCCGAGATCAGGAACAGCACGATGGCGACGTAGAAGATGATCTTGGCGATCTCGATGGCGGTGCCGGCAATGGCGGTGAAGCCAAGGACGGCAGCGACCAAAGCCACCACGAGGAAAGTCAGGGCCCAACTCAGCATTGTCATAACTCCTGTTGAGGTGAGGAAAGGGAAGGATGGTGGCCGGCCTAGGGGCGCTGCACCCGGCCGAACAGGCCGTCGGGACTGGACGGCAGGCGGGCGGAAGCGGCGGCCTCGCGCCATTGGCCGAAAGAGGTGTCGCCGGCGGCATCGCGCCATTTGACGTAGGACTCGTCATAGGCACGGGCCTGGGCGGCCCGCCACTCCTGATAGGCGCTGTCGAGGGCGCTCAGCTGTACGTCCCGCCACGCGCGATAGTGCGGGTCATTCAAAACCTGGGGCGGCGACGGGGCATCGGCGAGCCGTTCGGCGACGCCGGGCGGAATGGCATCGTCATGGACCAGCGAGGCCTGCGGATCGTCATAGTCGCCCTGACGGGCGAAGTGGCCAGGATCGGCCGCCTCTTGCCGCGGGGCGCTATACGCGGTGGGCGTCGCATTCGCAGGACCGGACATCGCCATCTCCTTCGGGTCTCGGCCATGGACGAACCGTGGAACCTATGCAGGAGGGAACCATGGATGGGCGGCGCGGGTTCCATCGGCGAACCGCTGCGAAGGCTTTAAGATTTCATCTCGCGGGCCGGAACAAAGGCTAGAGATCGGCGTTTCCTCACCACTGCACGACGCAATACACGTTAGGACGGCATCCGTTTGGAAGGAGCGCAACCATGGCCGCACAGCGACAGCCCCAGGACGGGGCGACGCCGAAGGATCAGGTTGCCTGGCCGGCGGATGCCACGCCCCATGGCTATGACGAATGTGAATTCGCGCCGGAACAGTGCACACGCGATTTTTCGCGTTCGCGCCGACCGCGCGAACCCGATGAAGAGCGCCGCCAGTTGCGCGCTGCCGATGCCGCCATCGGTGATGCCGACAGTGGTGCCGAGGGCGGTGCCGCGTCGACAACACCGGCGGACTGGGACGACGATGACCCCGAGGTCATCGACGGCTCATCTCGCCTTTACAAGGACTGATGTCGTGACACATCTCGGCGACGGACGGCTTCGGCCACAGCGTGCACCGCTTGCGTTGCCGCATCACGTCATGGCACAGCTTGGGGCGGGGGTTACCGGCTTTTCTTTCAGCGTCCTTACAGCAGGCGAGCAGTCATCATGCGCAGGCAGCGCCCGGATCGTCCCATGAGCGAAGTGCAGAAGCAGGCCGGCGGCATGAAGGCGCCTCAACGCCGGGATATTTCGGCACGACAGGATTTGCTGGGCAAGGAATTGCGCCAGCTGTTCGACGACTACACCCAGGAAGACATGCCCGACGAGCTGATGAAGCTGGCGGCGCAGTTGCAGGGTGCGTTCGAAGGCGGCGCGCCCGCTGCCGCGGCCCCCTCCGACGAAACGACCCATGCGGAAGATCCCGCCGCTGCGGCCAAGCCCGGCAAGCCCTGAACGGCATCCTCCAGCCGGACCGGCTGGATGTTGACGCATATGCCGCGCGCCTTCGGGCCGTGGCATTTTTTGTGTTTGGAGAAGCGTTTGCGCGCGGTGCGATCTGGCGATGATCGGCCAACGACGGGTTGTCTGCGCCGATCACGCTCTATCGCTCATCAATCTGCGGGAAGGTGAGGTGCCCAATTCAAAGCGGAGACCCATGTCCGAAGTTGGGGGACGGGCCGCTGGTGACATCTCTTCAAGGCCTGCAGGACGCCGGCGGGGCAAAGTCTGATTGTGTTGTGTTGAATAGGCTCTGGCTGCGCCGCTCCTGACCATCTTGACGGCGCGACACACCATCCCGGCGGGCGGAGTTTGCAGATCGAGCGGCGCGTGCCGAGCTTCGCGACCCCATCGTCGGCCTCAGCCCTGCCCCGCTCAACCCGGCGGTAACGCCTCAGCCGACGCTGCGGGCGGCCGACATGGCCAAAGCGTCGGGCTCCACCACGTCGGCGGTCTCTTCGGCGCCCATGAGCACCAGCAATTTGGCGCGGGCGCGGTTGACGCGGCTCTTGATGGTACCCAGCGCGCAGCCGCACACGTCGGCGGCTTCCTCGTAGGAGAGGCCGGCAGCGCCCACCAGCACCAGGGCTTCGCGCTGGTCGCTGGGCAGCAGTTCGAGGGCTTCCTTGAGGCTGGTGAGCGTCACCGCCCATTCCTGCGCCGGACCCACGTTGGAATCCTGCTGCGCCAGGGTGGCCATGCCGTCATTCTCGCGCCGGCGCTTGCGGATCTCGGTGTAATAGGTGTTGCGCAGGATGGTGAACAGCCACGCTCGCAGATTGGTGCCGGGGTCGAACTTGTCGATGTTGGACAGGGCCTTGAGCAGGGTTTCCTGCACCAGATCGTCGGCTTCGGTGCGGTTCCGGGTCAGGGACCTCGCGAAAGCGCGCAGCGCCGGCATGAACTCCAGCACATGCGTGCGCATGTCGGCAGTGCGTGCGACGTCGGTCTTTTGAGGCAAATCCATGGGCCGTCCGATATCCGCTCCTCTGGATGAAACAGCAACCCGCTGAATACGGACGTCACGCGCCCTCAAGCGCGTCGCTCCGACCATCGCCTCGTCCGGGCGGTCAGAACCATATTCGAAGCGGGCACATCATCCTTCCGTGACGAGTGAAACGCCAGCGGTGCCATTTCGGTTCCTCTGCCGGTTCAGATCCCATGGGTATTTATTGGAAGGCGGGCGCCGCAACCCGGATCGGACCCGATCCGGGGGCGGGCGCATATCGCCCGCGCGGGCGTCTCAGCTGCGCTCGCCGCCGCCGGAATGCGACGCCTGACCGCCCTTCTGCCCGGCCTGGGAGGCCAGCGAGCGGTCCTTGGAAAAGCTGCGATCTTCATCGGCGACGCTCTGGCCGCCTTTGCGTCCGGCAGCGGAGGCCAAGGCCCGGTTCTGCGAAAAACTGCGCTTTTCTGCCGGAACGCTCTCCCCGCCTTTGCGCGCAATGGCGCGCTGCTTCTCGGCGTCCATGGCCGCGAAGCCCCGATTGGAGGGGCCCTTGGTTTGTGCCATCTGGTTTGCTCCTCGGTGCAAGAGCACGTCCCGACCTCATGTCTCGCCAATGGGATCGGGGGACCGTCCTCTATCAGGGGTGTTAGAGGCTGATTCACCGATCAGTTGCTTGACCTGGTCGGACGCGGCTCGGTCAGCCGTCTTATGGCCTCCTATGCACAACGAACCGCGATGCCTCCGGTTCCGACGCAAAAATCGAAAGCACCCCAACACCTTCCGGCCGAAACGACCGGCGCCCTACCCGGCCTTCCGTGGCGAGAAGGACACCCGCACCGAGGCACCATCGGCCCGGTCCTCGGTCTCGATGGAGGCGCCCAGCTGGCGGGCGAAGCCATGGGCCAGATCCGCCTTGCCCTCATCGAGCCGGCCCTGCGTGGGCTCAGAGGACTGGATGGCGATGACGAAGTTGGCGCCCTCCACCGCGCATGCCAACTGGATGCGCATCGGCAACTGCCCATCGAGGCGCACCATGGACATGATGATCTCGCTGACCATCAACGCCAGCGGCACGGCGAAATCCGTGGGCAGCGTGGTGTCCTGCGCTTCCACCGCCACCAGCACATTGCGGTCGGCGGCGCCTTCCAACAATACCGCCAGCTCGCGCAGCAGTTCGCGCACCCGCACTTCCGAGCCTTCGCTGGCCTCGTAGAAGATGCGATGCACCACCGCCAACGTATTGACCCGTACCCGCAATTGCTCGAACCGCCGCCGATCCTTGCCCGGTGCCACCCCGCCGCCATAGAGGCTGAGCAGGCTCACCACCACCTGGAGGCTGTTCTTGATCCGATGGTGGATTTCCCGCACCAGCGCGGTCTTCTCCGCCAGCCCGTCGCGCAGCCGCCCGTCGCGCTCGCGCACCGCCATCGCCATGTCCTCGATGGCCTGGCCCAGCACCCGGAATTCACTCGGCGCCTGGTTCATGCGGCTGGGGCGGAAACCGTAATGCCCCTGGGCATAGACGGCGGTGACCCGGCGCAGATAAAGCAGCCATTGCAGCACGATGCGGTCGGTGGCCAGCCAGATCGCCACCAGGGTGAAGATCACCATCACCACCGGCAGCACGAAGCCGATGACCACGTGGAAGATGGTCCATTGGAACAGGTCGCCCGTCGGCCGGGCGATGGCGACCAGCAGGCCGTGGCGGTCCAGCGGCGCCACCGCGAAGCGCCAAGAGGTGCCATCGGCATCCACGGCCTCGCCCAGGCGGTCCTGGGCCGCCACCAGATCCTTGCCGGCGAACAGGCGCCCTCCCACCTGGCCGGCATTGGAGGCCACCTGGGTGCCGTCCGGCTCCAGAAGCGCGATCACGCCCACATCGGGCGACAGGTCCTTCTTCAGCAGGGTGTCGAGGCCGCTGGCGGTGATGGCGATGGCGAGCGCGCCCTCGAACTCCGCCTTGTCGTTGAACAAAGGCAACACCCCGGCCAGCACTTCGGTGCGGGTGACGGTGCTCAGAATGCGGCCGCTGATGCTGAAATCCTTGAGCTTGATCGCCGCGCGCCACCAGGGCGCCTGGGACACATCCATGTCGGCCGGCGCCAGTGCCGAGCAGCGCACGCGCCCGTCCGCCCCGATCAAGGAAATATTGGCGCTGAACAGCACACTCAGGTTCGCGCCCGCCAGCGTTGGCCCGCATTCGGAACCGGCATTGCGCACGTCGGCGCTGTTCTTCAACGCCTGGAGGACATTCTCGGCCGAGGCGAAAACATTCTGCACGCTGCCGGCGGCGGTGATCGCCGCCTGCGAGAGCCGATGCTGCGCATCCTCAGAGGCCCGCCGGATCTGAAGCACGCCCTGGAGCATGCAGGCGGACGCAATCGGCATGATCGCCACCAGGATCACCAGGATTAGCCGTCGCCTGACGCTATCCAGCAATGTGCGGGGATGTCCCAACGCCGATGCGAAAATCGCGGCACGCTCCCGCCGCCGAGCCCCGACCGCAAGTCTCTGCCGCCACGACATCCATTGCTCCCATTCGGCCCCAGCGGATAGAGCTCTCACCAACCGGGCAACGCACCTGCCGCCACCGCACGGCGTGACGACTTTCACTACGGACGGATCACTTCAGTCTTGGCTCGCCCCCTTGTACGCGCAGCGCAGCGATTAGACGGCTGCATCTGCGGCACACTGAGCTATAATGCGCGAGCCATATATTTGTTCCTCGCAGGTTGGAACTTTATCCCGCGCGTCGCGTTATAAGCGACTTGTCCGAGGCGAAAAATCGACCCATGCCACAGCAACAGCTTATCAAGCAGCTTCCATTCCTGCGTCGGTACGCCCGCGCGCTGCTCGGCTCCCAGAAGGCGGGCGATGCCATCGTCCGCGATACCCTGCAGGCGGTGATCGACCGCAAGGTGACCATCGACCCGGCCATTTCGCCGCGGGTCGCCCTCTATCGCGCCTTCCACGAGATCTTCGGCCAGAACGGCCAGCGCCTGCCCGGCGGCTCCACCCATGCCGACCAGCGCTTGCAATCGCTGGACGTTGGCTCGCGCGTGGCGCTGCTGCTGACGGCCATGGAAGGCTTCTCCTTCGCCGAGACCGCCTCGATCCTGTGCGTATCGCTGGAAGCAGTGGAAGCCCAGGTGATCGCCGCCCAGGTGGAGATCGACCGGCAACTGGCCACCCGCGTCCTCATCATCGAAGACGAATGGGTCATCGCGCTGGACCTCAAGACGCTGGTGACGGAACTCGGCCATGAAGTGGTCGGCGTCGCTCCCACCCACAGCAAGGCGGTGGAACTGGCGCAGCATGGCGACTTCGGTCTGGTGCTGGCGGACATCCAACTGGCGGACGGCTCCTCCGGCATCGATGCGGTCACCGACATCCTGGAGAGCTTCGACGTGCCGGTGATCTTCATCACCGCCTTCCCCGATCGCCTGCTCACCGGCGAGCGGCCAGAGCCCACCTATCTCATCACCAAGCCGTTCCTGAGCGAGACGGTGAAGGCCACCATCGCCCAGGCACTGTTCTTCCACCAGTCCAGCGACCCGGCACAGCAGCCGGCCCCCACCAGCCGCATCGCCTGAGGTCGGCAAGGCGCCGCCGATCCGCCCCGCTGGGCGGATCGCGTTACGGCTGGCGCGTTGCCGCGGCCGTGTGCCCGATCCATCGGTTACTCCGATGGTGCCATCGCACTCTTCCGCTTCATCCGCGCCCGTCGGACTGCCACGTCTCAGGCTCTTGGTTGGGTCCAGGGGACAGAAGATGGCAGACGAGACATTCACGGGTCAGACCATTCTCATCGCCGGTGGCGGCTCCGGCATGGGGTTGGCTCTGGCCCGGCGCTGCATGGATGCCGGCGCCAGCGTGACCATCGTCGGACGCACCGATGCCAAGCTGCAGGCGGCATGCCGCGCCCTCGGCTCGCCGGCGGCGCTGGATGCGGTGGTCGCGGATGTGTCCAGCGAACCCGAGGTGGTGGCGCTGTTTTCACGCATGACCCGGCTGGACCATGTGGTCTGTACAGCCGCCGACCTCACGGGCGCCTATGAACGCCTGGCCGATCTCGATCTCGCAGCGCTGCAGCGCGCGGTGGCCAGCAAGGTCTATGCGCCGTTCTTGCTGGCCAAGCATGGCGCCCCTCGGATCGCCGCCAGCGGCTCGCTGACGGTGACCTCCGGCATTGCCGCCTACCGGCCCTCGGTGCGCGGCACCGCGGTCGCCGCCGTCAATGCGGCGCTGGAAGGGCTTGTGCGGGCTCTTGCGCTCGAACTGGCCCCGGTGCGCGTGAATGCGGTCTCGCCCGGCTGGGTGGATACGCCCATCTGGACCGCCGTCGCTGGCGAGGCCAAAGCCGAGGTGCTGGACGCCATGGCCAAGCGCCTGCCGGTCGGGCGCATCGGTCAGCCCGATGACATTGCCGAGGCCATCGCCTTCTTGATGAGCAATCGGTTCACGACCGGCACAGTGCTGCATGTGGAGGGCGGGCACCGGCTGGTCTGATCGGCTCAAAGGCCGCGCTCGCCGCCAGAAAGGCCGTGAGCGCCGCCGGCTGGACCCGGCGACGCCGCCAGATCATCGCCAGCACCGCAGGTCGGCCGGGCCACGGCGCGGCGATGATTTCCCCGCGCTCCAGCGCATCCTCCACCGCCAGGCGCGGGACCAGAGCGAGCCCCTCGCCATTGGCCACCAAGCGGGCGATCGCTGCCACGCTGCCCACCTCGGTGGTCGGCGGCAGCGGGACGCCGGCGTCGCCGAAAGCAGCCTCGAACAGGCGCCGGTAGGCGCATCCGCTTTCGGTGACGATGAAGCGGGCACCGGCCAATGCCGCAGGCCCGGCGCCCAGCACCTGGCCTTGCTCCGGCGGGGCGATGAGGACCAGGGGCACTGTGGCGATCGCGCGCTGAACCAGGCGGCGGTCCCGTTCCGGCGGCTCAAATCGGAAGGCCACATCGATCTCGCCGTCGATCACCTGCCGCAGCAAGTCGCCGCTGCCCGCAACCTTGACCCGGAGCGCCACAGGGGGATGGCTGCGCCGAAACGCTGAAAGCCAGTGCGGGAGCTTGGTCGCGGCGATGGTCTCCAAGGCGCCGATGGTGATCGCGCCCCCGTCCCCGGCCGCGACAGCGTCCACCGCCACGCGGGCTTCGTCCGCCAGCAGGACGAGTTGCTCCACATAAGGCTGGAGCACCCGGCCGGCGGGCGTCAGCTCCAGCCCCTGCTTGGAGCGGGTGAAGAGCGCGACCCCGAAATTGGCTTCCAGGGCCAACATCTGATCGCTCACACTGGATTGCGCCAGATTGACCTCCTCGGCGGCGCGGGTGAGGTTTCGCGTGCGCGCCACGATGAGGAAGGTCTTCAGCGATCTTGTCAGCATTCGGCGCGATCCACATGTGTGGATCCACGCTAAAGGCGACGCCGCCGGCTTTCCACCCCGCGCGACCACCTCGTGCAGCCGTCACCCCGCGCCGTGGCACAATGCACCGGCCAAGCTGGAACTTTACGGCGCCGCAGAACTTTCAACGGGTGTGCCCGCCTCTCTGGGCCGGGTCACCTTTTGATAATGCGGAGAACGAACATGGTCGAACAGCCGGGCCTCAAGGCCGCCGAACCCAGCCTGTCCGACGTGCGGGCGGACCTTGAGCAGTTGCGTGTGGATTTCGCCAAGCTCGTGGATACCCTCGGCATCACCGCCCGCGACGGCGTCAAGGGCGCGGCTTATGATGCGGAAGCGGCGGCGGGTGAAGTGAAGGACTGGGCGGAAATCCAGGCCGAAACCCTGCGCGAACGCATCCAGACCCAGCCGTTCACGGCCGTGGCGATCGCTGCGGGCGTGGGCGCCCTGCTGGGTCACATCATGCTGCGTCGCTGAGCGGCGCCATGGCCGCCCGCGCCCTGCTCCTCGTCCTCGCCGCGGGATTTCTCTGGATCACGGAGGCTTTTCTCGCCATCAGCCTCTTTGCGGTGCTGGAGCGGCATTTCCACACCCCAGTGGCGGCGCTGCTGACGGCGGTCGCGGCCCTGGTCCTCACCGGCCTGTTCGCCATGATCGCGCTGTGGCGCCGGCGCTCCAGCCCCGCTTTCGGAGCCTCCGCGCTGGGGCTGGGCACCTTGTCCACCGTGACGCGCTTCGCCGAGCGGCATCCCTTCGCCACCGTTGCCATGGCAGCCGGCGTGGGCGTGCTCCAGGCCATGATCATGGGCCGGCGGCGCTGAGACATTGCGGGGCAGGATCCACCCGACGCATCTGCCAAAAGAATCGCCGGAGCGGAACCAATTCCGTCTCCGGCGATTTTGTGTCAGGTGAGCGGCCATCGCGCCGGGTTCCCCTCCCCCGCCTCCCGATATCTGGCGGGATGGCCGCTTGCTTCCGCCCCCCGCGCGTGATGCTCTGCCCCCTGTGGTCGAGCGAGGGCGTCGATCTTCCCGAGAGGTTCTGCGATATTGGACGCGCTGCCCACGATGTTGTGGCGGCGTCGACAGGTCTTGCTGTCACCGACAGGCAATAGGCTCCGGTTCGGGCGGCAAGTATAATCCTGTATTATCCCCAGTCTTCACAATCGCGCGGGCACGACCCGGATCTTAACGTTTTGCCGGCATGATGACGTCCTGTTCGGCCTGCAGCTGTGCTGTGGGTGGGGTGGGCATGACTTGGCACCGCCGATCTCCGCATCGCGCCAACGCATGCCACCGCCCTGGGAACCGAATGCGGACGTCGGCGTTAGGAGGTCATGCTTCCGCCACGCTTATGCCTAGAAACCGTTCGCGTCCCGCCGGGGCGCCGCCATACCTGAGGATCGCCGATGTTCATGTTGAGGGAAGGTTCGCTGGCCCTGTTGACCGCAGTGGTGGCAATGACCGTCGGCCTCGGCATCAGCCGCCTCGTCGACACCAGCCCGCAGCGGGCCGACGGCCTGGTCATGATCCATTCCGACGATGGCGCCACCCGTGTCGCCACGCCGGCCTCCGTGCGCTTGAGCGCCCGCCCTCGGGCCGAGACCGCGCCCCAGGCTCACTGACCGGCGGTGTCGCAGCCGAAGTGAACAGCTTGCGCCGGCGGGCGTTGACCCCCATCTGCACGTCACGCACAGGGGAGGCCCGCATGCCCCAGATTTCGAACCGCCCGTCCCGCCATCGCCGAGCCGCTGTCGCAGCGACCTTCGGCGCCGTCTTGGCGCTGACCCTTGCGGGCGCCGCAACCGCCGCCCCGCTTCAGCAGCCGTACGCCAACCCGGTCTATGTGCCGCCGATCCCCGGCCAGAATCTCTCGCCCCCAGCGCCTCGGCAGAATCTGTCGCCGCCGCCGCCGCCCACCACGCGGCCAGCGGAGGGGGATTCCTCGACCCGCATCCAGGGTGGCAGCACCCGCCGCATGCCGCTGCCCGGTCCGCAGCAGGGGCAATAGGGCGCGCCGGTTTCCCGGCGCAAATCGCGCGCCAAGCGTGTGCATCGGGTCACAGTCATAAAAATTACATCGCAAGCCATGGCGCCGCCCCGCCGCTCGGGCCGCGACATCTTGCTCCGGCGCGCGATTTCATGGCACCTCTTGAGGACAGTCATGGCCAGAGGGGCTTCATGTTCCGCGCGCTCTCCGAGTTCATCTCCGACATATCCGGCGGACGGCGCGACACCAGCGCGTTTGAGGAAAATGACTATCGCCTCGCCTCAGCCGTTTTGCTGGTGCATGTGATGTCCATCGACGGCGCGGTGACCGAGGAGGAGCGTGGCGTGCTCTCCCGCATTCTCTCCGCCCGGTTCGACCTCAGCGAAGCCGAGACAGAGACTCTTGTGGAGCTGGCCATCGCCCGCGACGCGGAAGCGGTGGATCTTTACGCCTTCACCAGCATTCTCAACCGCGCCCTCGACGACGAGGGCCGGCTGCGGGTGGTGGAGATGATGTTCGAGGTGGCCTATGCGGACGGCGGCTTGAGCGAATTCGAGGACAATCTGGTGTGGCGCGCGGCGGAATTGCTGAACATCGGCTCGCGCGACCGGGTGCGCATTCGGCGCGAGGTGCGTCAGGAGGCAGAAGCGGACGGTGGACACGAGAGTTGACCCACGGCCTCACGGCCGCGACCCCGAACGGGACGAGGCATCAAGCGGAGACGAGCCGATCGGCCGCATCCTCACCATCCTGCACCAGGCGCACTCGACGCCGGGGCGGATCGGGCGGCTGATCCAGCTGCGCGGCTATGCGCTCGACGTGCGCCGTCCGGCGCTGGGCGAGACCCTGCCGGAGCATCTGGACGACCATGTGGGCGTGATGGTGTTCGGCGGTCCCATGAGCGTCAACGATCCTTTGCCCTGGCTGCGCACCGAGATGGAGTTCGTGGGCAAGGTCATGGAAGCCGACCGGCCGCTGCTCGGGGTGTGCCTGGGCGCGCAACTGATGGCCAGGCAATTGGGCGCCACCGTCGGGCGCCACGCCGACGGCCTCAGCGAGATGGGCTATTATCCGCTCACCCCGACCCCCGCCGGCGCGGCGCTGCTGCCCTGGCCCAGCCATGTCTATCACTGGCATTCCGAGGGCTTCGATCTGCCCGCCGGCACCGAGCTGCTGGCTACCGGCGAGGTGTTCCCCAATCAGGCGTTCCGCTATGGGCGCCATGGCTTTGCGGTGCAGTTCCATCCGGAAGTCACCCACGAGATGATGTGCCGCTGGACCTCCAAGGGCGCCGCCAAGCTGGCCCAGCCCGGCGCCCAGCCGAGCGACGCGCATTTCGACGGCTGGTATCGCCACGATCCCGCCGTCTGCCATTGGCTGGAGCGGTTCCTGGATGCCTGGCTTGATCTGACGGTGGAAGACCCGGTGCCCTGAGCCCGTCCTGCTGGCGCGCGATGAAAATTCCCTCGCCTTTTGTCCGTGGGACGCCAGTATAAGGGAGTACCGGCAGGTCCGGATGCCCCAGGTCCGCGTGCGGAGTATCGATGCGCCTTCCCGCTTTCCGCCCGAGGTCCGCCCACAGCCGCGCTCGACCGCCGGCCTCCGCGCGCCGCTTCGGCTTCGGGCGGGGCCGCTCATGAGCGCGGCAGCGGCTGTGCGGCGGGAGCGTCGGCGCCATCGGCGCGGCATTCGCGGCGTCTCCATCATCGCCGTGCTCGCCGCCTTGGCCTCCATCGCCATCGTATTCGCGGTGGGGTTCGCCAGCTTCCGCGAATTCGCCACCAGCCAGCATGCGCGCGAGGATCTGATCTATTCGTCCACCATCCGCGCCGACCTGCAATTCATCTATGAGCAGATCCTGACCGCCGAGAGCGCCGCCCGCGGCTTCGTCATCACCGGCGAGCCGGAATTCCTGCCGCCGCTCAAGGAGACCCGCGACAGCATCCTCCAACGGATCAAGCAACTGGCGGAGTTCGCGGTGGAGCGGCCCGAGCATGCGGCCCTGCTGACGGAACTGACCCGGCTGACCGACGAGGAATTGCGCCTGCTCCAGGAGATGGTGGCGGCGCGCACCGGGCCGGGCGCCTCCGCCGCCACCATGCTCCAGGTGCGCCGGGGCAAGGAGATCATGGATCGCATCGCCGCCACGGTGCAGGACATCTCCGACGCGGAAATCGCCTCCATCGCCGCGCGCACCCGCGAGGTGCGCATCGTCGGCCAGCGCACCAAGCAGACGCTGATCGCCCTGCTGGCGGCGGCCATCGCCGTGGTGGCTGCCTCCACCTTGATCGTCATCGCCCATCTCATCGGCCGCCGCCGCGCCGAGCAGGCGCTGGGCGACACCCTCTCGCGCCATCGCGCCATCCTGGCCAGCGCCATGGATTCCATCATCACGGTGAATGGGGCCGGCCAGATCGAGACCGCCAATCCCGCCACTTCGCGCCTGCTGGGATGGACGCAGGAGGAATTGGTGGCGCGGCATCTGGGCCTGTTGTTCCAGATCCCCGAGGGCACCACCGAGGAAGCGTTCCTGGAGACGCTCACCGCCGCCGCCCGCGACGGCGGCGAGGTGCGCGAATTGGTGGGCCTGCGCAAGGACGGCAGCACCGTGCCCGTGGACGTGGCCATTGGCGAGATGCGCTCCAGCGGCGGCGACGCTTTGGTGGCGGTGCTGCACGACAT
This sequence comes from Azorhizobium sp. AG788, assembly GCA_943369575.1. Classification (GTDB taxonomy): domain Bacteria; phylum Pseudomonadota; class Alphaproteobacteria; order Rhizobiales; family Xanthobacteraceae; genus Azorhizobium. The sequence goes on from CALRNP020000007.1 coordinate 36,285, forward strand.
CACCGAGCGCAAGCGCGCCGAGGTGATGAAGAACGAATTCGTCTCCACCGTCAGCCACGAGTTGCGTACGCCTTTGACCTCCATCGCCGGCTCGCTGGGCCTGCTGGCGGGCGGGGCCACCGGCGAACTGCCCGCCGCCGCCCAGCGGTTGGTGACCATCGCCTCCCAGAACAGCCGGCGGCTGGTGCGGCTGATCAACGACATTCTCGACATCGAGAAGATGCAGTCCGCCTCCATGACCTTCGCCCGCGAGCCGCTGGTGCTGGCCGAGGTGGCGCAGCGGGCCATCGAGCAGACCTCAGGCTTTGCCCTGGAGCACGAGGTTTCCCTCACCCTGCAGGTGGGAGCGGACGAGACGCCGGTGACCGGCGATGGCGACCGGCTGATTCAGGTGTTGACCAATCTGATCTCCAATGCGGTGAAGTTCTCCCCCGCCGGCAGCGCGGTGGAGGTGAGCGTGGAGCGCCACGGCGACAGTGTGCGCGCCAGCGTGTGCGACCACGGCACCGGCATTCCCGACAGCTTCCGCGACGCCATTTTCACCCGCTTCGCCCAGGCGGACAATTCCGATACACGGCAGCGCGGCGGCACCGGCCTCGGCCTCGCCATCGCCAAGGAAATCGTGGACCGCCACGGCGGCACGCTGGCGTTCGAGAGCGAGATGGGGGTGGGCACCACTTTCCGCATGGACCTGCCCGCTGGCGCGGGCGCCGCCGCCCGCACCCACCCGGCGCCCGCGCCGGCCGCCATCGTGATGCGCGCCGGAGCGCCGGTTGCGGCGGCCTCCCTTGCCGTGGCGCCTGTTGCTCTCGCATCCGCCGCGGGGGCGCCGGTGACGGCCGAGCCGATATCGCCTCCCGTTCCGCCTCCGGTTGTGCCCGCCGCCCCGGTCTCTCCGGTGGCGACCCCGGCCGCTCCGGCGACACCCGCGCTCCCCGCCGCGGCCGCAACTGCCGTGGCCGTGCCGTCGGCTTTGGCGCCAACCGCCGCCGCCGACGTGCTGCTGGTGGAAGACGATCTCGACGCCGCCGCCGTTCTCTCCGCCCTGCTGACGCAGGCGGGCCTCTCCACCCATGTCTCCGGCAGCGCCGCCGGCGGCGAACGTCATGCCCTGGCCGGCGACTATCGCGTGATCCTGGTGGATTTGGTGCTGCCGGACCGCGACGGCATCAGCCTGATCCGCGCCATGCGCCGGGCCGGCGGCCGGCCGGTGCCGGTGCTGGTGGTCTCCGCCCGCCCTCGCGGCGCCCTCGCCAATGGCGAGGCCGAGGCGCTGCAGATCCTCGATTGGATGGACAAGCCGCTGGACCCCGCCGCCGTGATCGCCGCCATGGCGCCCCTGCACTCCGGCGCCCGCGCCGCAGGGGCCAAGCGACCGGCGGTGCTGCATCTGGACCCGGATCCGGCAGCGCGCGCCGTCGTGCAGGCGGCGCTGGCCGAGGTGGCGGACGTCTGCTCCGCGCCCAGCATCGCAGTCGCCCGCGCGGCACTGGCAGCGCAGGATTTCGACGCCGCCATCGTCGATCTGGCTCTCTCCGGCGCCGGGCTGGACTTGCTGCCGCACCTGCGCCGCCATGACGGCGAGAAACTGCCGGTGATGATCAGTTCGCCGCGCGACGACGACGCGGCTCTGGCGCGGCGGGTCAAGGGGCTGCTGAGCAAGTCCCATGTCTCGCTCGATTTGCTATCCGCCACCGTGCGGCGGCTGGCGGCGCCCCCGCCCGAGGGCCCGGCCTGAGCCCGACCGCCCATCCGAGCACATCCGGCGCGGGCCCGCACCGGCGGGGCCGCCAGGAGCCCCAAAGAGGAGACCTTCAGGTGACCCTGCGCGTGCTTTATGTGGACGACGAGCCGGACATCCGCGAGATCGTGGCGCTGTCGCTCTCGCTCGATCCGGACCTTGCGGCCGAGACCGCGGCCTCCGGCGCCGAGGCGCTGGAGCGGGCGGCGGCGGGCGGGCTGGACCTGATCCTGCTGGACGTGATGATGCCGGACATGGACGGCCCCAGCATCCTGGCCCGGCTGCGGGCCGATCCGGCCACAAGCGCCATTCCGGTCGCCTTCGTCACCGCCCGCACCCAAGCGCATGAGGTGGAGCATTTCCGCCGGCTTGGCGCCGTGGGCGTGGTGGCCAAGCCGTTCGACCCCATGACCCTGGCCAAGGACGTCCGCGCCCTGCATGCCCTCGCCGGGGCGTGAAAGCGCCGGTGATTATCCCGGCAGCAGCCGTTCGCTGACCGCATAGCCGGTGAGCAAGGCGACGCCGAACACGCACACCAGCACCGCTGCGCCCAGTTCCACCGTCAGCACCAAGGCCGTGCCCCGACCGGAGGCGGCGGAGGCGAGGCGCACCGCGAGGCGCTTGCCATAGACCGCCAGGGCGGCAATGCCGGTCACGGTCAGCGCGGTTCCAAAGCCCATGGCGATCACCGCGCCGATGCCGGACACGAACACCCCCTGCGAAAGCGCGAAGGTCAGCACCAGGATGGCGCCGGAACAGGGGCGCGCGCCGGCGGACACCACCGCCACGGTCGCCCGCTTCCAGCCGCCGCGCCCATCCAGCAGATGCGGATCGGGCGCATGCTTGTCGCCGCAGCCGCACTCGGGGCCATGCACATGGGCGGCGGGGGTGCCGCGCAGCACCGCGATCAGGCTGCGGGCCTTGTTGAACGCCAGCACCGCGCCAAAAATGGCGATGCCGCCATAGGCCGCCACTTCGATCCAGGTCATGGCCTGGGCCATGGACACCGCGGTCGCCCCCAGCACCACCGCCAGGATGCCGACAAAGATGATCGCCGCCACCGCCTGCACCATGCCGGAGGCCAGGGCCAGCAGGGCGCCGCGCTTCAGCGTGCCGCCATCCGCCAGCAGATAGGAGGAGATCACCGCTTTGCCGTGGCCCGGCCCCGCCGCGTGGAACACCCCATAACCGAAGGACAGGCCCGCCAGCAGGCCGAAGGCGTGGCCATCGGCCTTGGCGGCGCGCACCGCCTGGATCAGGGCGCGATAGAATTCGCTCTGCTTGGCGATGAGATAGCCGGTGATGCCGCCCGGCCCCTGCCCCGCCGCGCCGAGGCCGAACGGCGAGGTCTTGGGCGCCGCCTGCCCGAAGGCCTGGGCCAGCGCCGGCTCGGCGGCCATGAGCGCCAGCACGACGGTCGCCAGCCCCAGGCCCAGAAGCGCCAGTGACATAAGGGAAGGCGCCGAACCCACCTTGAGAACCCACCGGCCGAAGCGCCGGAGATGGCGCGGGGCCGGGTGAGGGCTCACGGGCACTTCACCAGGATCTTGTCGGCATATTGGGCGCCGTAGGTGCTGGATGAGGTGAGATTGGTGAAGAAGCTCTCGCCCAGGGTCATGGTATCGGGCTGATCCGGCGTCTCCACCTTGAAATTGCAGCCGGCGGGGGCGCCCTCCAGGCTGACCGTGTCTTTCTCGGCGAATTCGAACGAGACGAAATAGGTGGGGTCATAGATGTCGAAGGTCATGGAACCCTTGGCGGGCACCGGCTTCGCCAGCGGCAAGGTGAAGTGCAGGGTCAGTGCGTCCTTGTCGAAGGTCAGCGTATAGTCCACCGGATCCTTGAAGGTCATCTTGGCGGTCGCGGTCTTGCCGCGCACGAAATAGTCATATTCCTTCAGCGAGGTGACATTCACTTCCGCGAGCGGCTTCAGCACGCTGTCGGGATAGGAGCCGTCCTTGTTGCGCTCCATGCCCTGGAGCGCGAACACCGAGAACGCCTCGTCGAAGGTCCAGTCCTGCTTGAGGGCAATCAGCTTGCCGTCCGGGGAATAGACCAATTGGGTGCGCATGCTCACCCACACATGCGGGTGCGCCAGCGCCGGCAGCGCGCCAAGGCAGCTGAACGCCGCCGCCAGACCCAACGCGAATCGAAATCGCCGCATATGTCCCCACTGTGTCGGCGCCACTGGTCGCCCCGGACTTCGGCGGAAGCATGGCGGTTGCGCACGGCGGCATCGTGACATGCCGCAGCGGAATATCACAAGAGCGCGGGCGGGGCCTGTCCCGAAACGGGACGGTGCGCCGCGCGCGGGAGAACATGGCCGGATCAAACCGCGCGCGAATCGGCGGCGGCGCGGTGTTCACGGTCTGATCCGCCACCGCTGTTCAGTCCCGTCCAAGTTCAGTGGCATCGCACAAGACGGCGGGCGGCCCAGGGGTCATCCTCTCCTGACCGCAAGGAGGCATCGCCATGAACCCGTCACCGCTGATCGACCCGTCGCAATGCGCGCTGGTGCTGGTGGATGAACAGGCGGGCCTGGCCTTCGCCGCCGGCTCGTCCGATGCGCAGATGTTGCGCAACAACGCCCTCGCCGTGGCGAAGACCGCGGTCGCCTTCGCCGTGCCGGTGGTGGTCTCCACATCGGCCAGCAAAGTCTACAGCGGCCCGCTGATGCCAGCCTTCCGCGCCGTGCTGCCGGACTTAACGCCTATTGAGCGGCGGAATATGAATTTATGGGAGGACGAGGCCGCCCACACCGCGGTGACCGCCACCGGCCGCCGCACGCTCATCTTCGCCGGCCTGCTGACCGAGGCGTGCATCAGCTTCCCGGTGCTGTCCGCCGTGTCGGAAGGCTACCGCGTGTTCGTCGTCGCCGATGCCTGCGGCGGGCTGACCGCCGCCAGCCATGAGATGGCGCTGCGCCGCATGGCCGCCGCCGGCGCCACCATGACCTCGTGGCTGCAGTTGCTGCTGGAGTTCCAGCGCGACTGGACCCGGCATGAGACCTATGAAGCCGCCCGCGCCATCGTCGTCGACCACGGCGGCGGCTATGGCACTGGCCTCGCCTACGCCCGCGACATGATCAAGCCGGCGTGAATGTCATGACCGAACAGCGGCTGCCACCCTGCTGCGGGCGGGAACAGTCCCCGCACCCGCTTTTGGTGAGCGCCGCCGCCGGCGGGGTCAGTCCGCGTCGCCGGCGCCCTGGAAGAAGTCCTTCATCTTGGCGAAGAAGCCGCTGGATTCCGGCTGGGTGTCGTGGGAGCTGAGGCCGTCGAACTCGGCCAGCAGCTCGCGCTGGCGCTTGGTGAGGTTCTGCGGCGTCTCCACCACCACCTGCACATACATGTCGCCCATGGAGCGGGTGCGCAGCACCGGCATGCCGGCGCCGGGCAGGCGCAGGCGCTTGCCGGACTGGGTGCCCTCGGGGATCTTCACCTTGGTCTTCTCGCCGCCGATGGTCGGCACTTCCACCGTGCCGCCCAGCGCCGCCGTCACCATGGAGATGGGCGCGCGGCAATAAAGATCGGCGCCCTCGCGCTGGAAGAAAGCGTGCGGCTCGATGGACAGGAAGATGTAGAGATCGCCCGCTGGCCCGCCGCGCATGCCGGCCTCACCCTCGCCGCCGAGGCGGATGCGGGTGCCGTCCTCGACGCCCGCCGGGATCTGCACCTGGAGGTTGCGCTCGCGGGTGACGCGGCCGGCGCCGCCGCAATTGGCGCAGGGATCCTCGATCACGCTGCCCCGGCCCTGGCAGGACGGGCAGGTGCGCTCCAGGGTGAAGAAGCCCTGGGCGTGGCGGATCTTGCCGGCGCCGTTGCAGGTACGGCAGGGCTTGGGCTGGGTGCCCGGCTTGGCGCCGGTGCCCGAGCACACTTCGCAGGCGATGGAGGTGGGAATGTTGATCTGGGCGGTCTTGCCCGAGAAGGCGTCCTCCAGCGAGATGTCCATGTTGTAGCGCAGATCCGCGCCGCGGGCGCGCCCGCTGGCGGAGGCACCGCCGCGCTGGCCGCCCCGGTTCATGGAGCCGCCGAACAGATCGTCGAAGATATCGGCGAAGGTGGAGGCGAAATCGGCGTTGAAGCCGGCGCCACCGCCGCCGCCATTCTCGAATGCCGCATGGCCGAAGCGGTCATAGGCCGCCCGCTTCTGCGGGTCCTTGAGCACTTCGTAGGATTCACTCAGTTCGCGGAAACGGATTTCCGCCTCGGCATCGCCGGGATTGCGGTCGGGGTGCCATTTCATGGCCAGCTTGCGGTACGAGGCCTTGAGCACCGCCTCGTCGGCGCCGCGATCGACCCCGAGCACCTCGTAATAATCACGCTTCGCCATGGTCTCGATTTCCGTCGCCTCCGGTCCGGCCGACCGGGCGGATCCGCGCTGCGGGAGACCGGCCGCACGCGCAGCCGGCGCTCCGGCTCGCACGGGCCACCGCCCCACTGAACCACACCCAGATCGCCATAAAGAGTGTCACCCCCGGAGCCATCCGGGAGTGACAGGGGTCGTTTCAAGCACACATCATGCGGATCCTGTCCAGCCGGAGCCGGACAGGATGCAAGGACTGAGGATCAGGCCGACTTCTTGTTGTTGTCGTCCACCTCGGTGAACTCGGCGTCCACCACGTCGTCCTTCTTGGCCTCGCCGGTCGGCTGGTCGCCGCCCTGGTTGGCATACATGGCCTCACCCAGCTTCAGCGACGCCTGGGCCAGGGTCTGGCTCTTGGCCTGGATCGCCTCGGCATCCTCGCTGGTCAGCGACGACTTGAGGTCGGCCAAAGCGGTCTCGATGGCGGCCTTCTCAGGCGCACCCACCTTGTCGCCATGCTCGGACAGGGCCTTCTCCGTGGAGTGGACCAGCGCCTCGCCATGGTTGCGGGCTTCGGCCAGGGCACGACGCTTCTTGTCCTCGGCGGCGTGGCTCTCGGCGTCCTTCACCATCTTCTCGATGTCGGCGTCGTTGAGGCCACCGGAGGCCTGGATGCGGATCTGCTGCTCCTTGCCGGTGCCCTTGTCCTTGGCCGAGACGTTGACGATGCCGTTGGCGTCGATGTCGAAGGTCACTTCCACCTGCGGGATACCGCGGGGGGCCGGCGGGATGCCCATGAGATCGAACTGGCCGAGGATCTTGTTGTCCGCCGCCATTTCGCGCTCGCCCTGGAACACCCGGATGGTGACCGCCGTCTGGCCGTCTTCCGCCGTGGAGAACACCTGGGACTTCTTGGTCGGGATCGTGGTGTTGCGGTCGATGAGCCGGGTGAACACCCCGCCCAAGGTCTCGATGCCCAGCGACAGCGGGGTCACGTCGAGCAGCAGCACGTCCTTGACGTCGCCCTGGAGCACGCCGGCCTGGATGGCGGCGCCGATGGCAACCACTTCGTCCGGGTTGACGCCCTTGTGGGGCTCCTTGCCGAAGAACTGCTTCACCATCTCCTGGACCTTGGGCATGCGGGTCATGCCGCCCACCAGCACCACTTCGTCGATCTGCGCGGCGGAAAGGCCCGCATCCTTCAGCGCGAGCCGGCAGGGCTCCATGGTGCGCTGGATGAGGTCTTCCACCAGCGCTTCGAACTTGGCGCGGGTCAGCTTCATGGTCAGATGCTTCGGCCCGGTGGCGTCGGCAGTGATGAAGGGCAGGTTGATCTCGGTCTGGGTCGCGGACGACAGTTCGATCTTCGCCTTTTCGGCGGCCTCCTTGAGGCGCTGAAGCGCGAGCTTGTCGTTGCGCAGGTCGATGCCCTGCTCCTTCTTGAACTCGTCGGCCAGGTAGCTGACGAGGCGCATGTCGAAGTCTTCACCGCCGAGGAAGGTGTCGCCGTTGGTGGACTTCACCTCGAACACGCCGTCGCCGATCTCCAGCACCGACACGTCGAAGGTGCCGCCGCCGAGGTCATAGACCGCGATGGTGCCGGCCGACTTCTTGTCGAGGCCATAGGCCAGCGCCGCGGCGGTGGGCTCGTTGATGATGCGCAGGACTTCCAGGCCGGCGATCTTGCCGGCGTCCTTGGTGGCCTGGCGCTGAGCGTCATTGAAGTAAGCCGGGACGGTGATGACCGCCTTTTCCACCTTCTCGCCCAGGAACGCCTCGGCGGTCTCCTTCATCTTTTGCAGGATGAAAGCGGAGATCTGCGAGGGCGAATATTTTTTGCCGTCCGACGACAACCAGGCGTCGCCATTGTCGGCGCGCACGATCTGATAGGGGACGAGCTTCTTGTCCTTCTCGACGGTGGGATCCTCGTAGCGCCGACCGATGAGGCGCTTCACCGCGAAAAAGGTGCGCTCCGGATTGGTGACGCCCTGGCGCTTGGCCGGCTGGCCAACCAGACGCTCGCCGTCTTCCGTGAAGGCGACGATGGACGGCGTGGTGCGCGCGCCTTCAGCGTTTTCAATGACTTTCGGGCTGGCGCCCTCCATCACCGCGACGCAGGAATTGGTGGTGCCGAGGTCGATGCCGATGATCTTTGACATGTACTTCTCCTTGTCGGCAGGCCGGCCGGGCCTTGTTCAGCGCCCATGAAGGATGCACGGGCCCCTCCCGCACAATCCGCCGCCCCCCGTATATTGGGGTACGCCGTATATCTACAGCGTTCGAGGCCGATATAGGGGGGCGCTCGAAGCGCCGCAAGGCGCACCTGATCTGCGCCTCGCGGTTTTTCACGATCCAAACGGGCCGTGCCGGTCTACCTGCCGGGCCGCCCGGTCCCCCTGCCCGAGACCCATGCGCCGCTGCCGTTCCGAAAGGTGCGCTGGATGCCGGGCAGCCAAGCCCCCTTGGCTGACGAAGCGCCCCTCGCCCGGCCGCCCCGACGGCCGCCCGGACCACGGCCGCTCCCGCCCCGTCCCGCGAGTGCGGCACCCGGTTGCCGCACTCTCCGCGCGCCGGAGCCCCCGCGTCGGCGGGATGCGCCGCGGGAGGCTCCATGCAGCGGCCGCGGCGATCTGCGGTATCCCGCCTCCTGTTGCCCACCCATCGCGTCCCCGCCTCGGCCGACGGGAACAGGCCGGAAGGATGGCGGGGCATAAGCCTGCGGGCTTGGGCTTTCGGCGCTGACAACGCCAGCTTCACCTGACATTGTCCTTGCCCCTGTGACCTGATGCTGGAATGAAGCTGATGCGGCGCCTGTCCCTCTCTCTGATCGCCGCGCTGGCCATCGGCCTGACGCTGACAGCCCTGCCGGTCCAGGCCCAGGCCCAGGCCCAGTCGTCGGCCCCGACGCCCGCCCCGCTCGCCGCCTACCCGGCCCGCGTGGAGCTGCACCCCTTCACCTCGCTGACCCTGCCGGACAGCGCCTTCCTGAAAGGCGACAAGGACGCCGGCAAGCCGGTGACGCTGGCCGCCGAACTGCGCCTCGCCCAGGCGCCCGGCAAGCAGCCGGTGGTGGTGCTCATGCACGGCTCCAGCGGCGTCGGCTCCAATATCGAGCCGTGGGTGGAGCAGTTCAACGCCATGGGCATCGCCACCCTGGTCATTGACGGCTTCACCGGCCGCGGCCTCACCTCGGTCAGTTCCGACCAGAGCCAGCTCGGGCGGCTCAACTTCGTGCTCGACATCTATCGGGCGCTGGACATCCTGGCCAAGAACCCGCGCATCGACACCAGCCGCATCGTGCTGATGGGCTTCTCCCGCGGCGGACAGGCGGCGCTCTATGCCAGCCTCGATCGCTTCCAGAAGATGTGGAACACCTCCGGCGTCACCTTCGCCGCCTATATGCCGTTCTATCCGGACTGCGCCATCAGCTTCATCGATGAGACGCAGGTGGGCGGCAAGGCCATCCGCATCTTCCACGGCGCCCTGGATGATTACGACCCGGTCGCGGTCTGCAAGCCCTATGTGGAGCGGCTGAAGGCGGCGGGCCACGATGTCACCGTCACCGAATATCCCACCGGCGAGCATGGCTTCGACGCCCCCTTCCCGCTGGGCAAGATCGCGGCGACCAAGTCGCAGACCGTGCGCGCCTGCACCATCCGCGAGACCGCGCCCGGCGTGCTGACCAATGCCGACACCGGCCAGCCCTTCACCTATAAGGACGCCTGCGTGCAACTGGGGCCGCATGTGGGCGGCAGCGCGGAAGCCGCCGCCGACGCCCATCGGGACGTGGGCGCCTTCCTCACCTCGTTCCTCAAGCTCAACTGAGGCGCCCGTGCCCAGCCTCTCGGACCTGACGACGGACGCGGCCACCGCCCTCATCCTCGTCGACCTACAGCTGGACTTCCTGCCGGGCGGCCGGCTGGCGGTGGCGGCCGGGGACGAAGTGGTGCCCATGGCCAATGCCCTGGCGCGGCGCTTCGGCACCGTGATCCTGACCCAGGACTGGCATCCGGCCGGGCACATTTCGTTCGCCTCCAGCCACCCCGGCCGGGCGCCGTTCGAGACCATCCCCTTGCCCTATGGGCCGCAGGTGCTGTGGCCGGACCATTGCGTGCAGGGCAGCGATGGGGCCGGCTTCGCGCCGGGGCTCGCCGTGCCCCACGCCCAGCTCATCATCCGCAAGGGCCACCATGCAAGCGTGGACAGCTATTCCACCTTCTATGAGGCCGACCCCGCCATCACCACTGGGCTGAGCGGCTATCTGCGGGCGCGGGAGATCCGCCGGGTGGTGCTCATGGGCCTGGCCTATGATTTCTGCGTCGCCTGGTCGGCGCTGGACGCGGTGCGTGACGGCTTCGCCACCTATGTGGTGGCCGATGCCTGCCGGGCCATCGACACCGGCGGCTCGCTGGCCCAGGCGCAGGCGAAAATGGACGCCGCTGGGGTGATCGGCTGCCGGATGGCGGATCTGGCCGGCTGAGGGGGCCGCCGAAGGGGCGCGGGCGTGTCATACGACACGATGGCGCCGGTCGTGGCATGGCACACGGTGTTGTCATTGGTGAATTTCGGGGTCATCGGCGTTGTCCCCGCATGTTCGTGTCGTGTTCGTGTCGTGGAGCCGGAGCCGTGTCGCAGCCGTTGGAGATCGCGCCGGACTGCCTGTGGTGGTCCGGCTATCTCGACCGCCCCGCCCAGGAGGCGCTGGTGGACGAGGTCCGCGCCCTGCTGATCGAGGCCCCCCTGTTCGCCCCCGCCATGCCCCGCACCGGCAAGCCTTTGTCGGTGCGCATGAGCAATTGTGGGCCCTTGGGCTGGGTCGCCGACATCACAGGTTACCGTTACCAGGACACCCATCCCGACACCCGCCGCCCCTGGCCGCCGATCCCGCCCTCCTTGTTGGCGATCTGGGCCACCCTCGCCCCCACCGCCCCTGAGCCCCAGGCCTGCCTGATCAACTGGTACGCCCCCGACGCCCGCATGGGCCTGCACCAGGACCGCGACGAGGCCGACCTGACCGCCCCGGTCCTCTCGCTATCCCTCGGAGATACTGCGGTTTTTCGCATCGGCGGCGAAGCCCGCCGCGACCCGACCCGCAGCATCCGCCTCGCCTCCGGCGATGCCGTCCTCCTGGCCGGCCGCAGCCGCCTGGCCTTCCATGGGGTGGACCGGATCCTGCCCGGCACCTCCACCCTGCTGGGGGCGCCGGGCCGCATCAACCTGACCCTGCGCCGGGTCACCCCACCTTGAGCCGCCTCGCTTCCGCCGGCATTTCTGCCCAGAAACAGCAAGCCGGCTTGACCGCACCGGAGCGGCAGGCGCATGGATTTTGCCAAGCCATCTCAACCGCCTGCGCCCATTCGGCCCCGGCGCTCCAGGAGCCCCTCATGCGTCTGTCGCGGACCTTCGCCGCCTTGCTGGTATCCGGCAGCCTCCTCCTCGCCGGCGCCGCCTCGGCCGCCGAGGCCATCTTCCCCCGCGGCTCCCTGGTGGGCCTGGTACCGCCCGAGGGCATGACCGAGGCCGCCGCCTTCCCCGGCTTCGAGGACCGCGCCAAGTCCACCTCCATCCTGCTGGTGGAGATGCCGCCCGAAGCCTATGAGCAGGTGGCCGCCGGCTTCACCGATACCGCCTTGGCCAGCAAGGGCATCTCGGTGACCTCCCGCGAGCCTTTGACCATCCCCGGCACCAAGACCCTGTTCGTCACCGGCACCCAGACCGCTGGCCCCCTGACCGTGCGCAAATGGGTGCTGCTGGCCGGCACCGACAAAGGCACCGCTCTGGTCACCGCCCAGGTGCCCGAGGCCAATGCCGCCAACCTGACCGACCAGGAGGTCCGCGCCGCCCTCGCCACCCTGGCCTTCCGCGCCCCGCCGACGATCGAGGAGCAGTTGAAGACGCTGCCGTTCCATCTGAGCAATCTGGCCGGCTACCGGGTGCTGCGGGTGCTGGGCAACACTGCCGTCTTCCTCACCGAGGGGCCGAAGAACGAGATCGAAGCCGCCGACCAGCCGCTGTTCGTGGTCTCGGTCTCCGGCGGCGCCCCCCGCGACGACGACCGCGGCACCTTCGCCGTGCGCACCCTGACCTCCACCCCCGGCTTCAAGGAATTGCGGGTAGAGCGGGCCGAACCTTTGCGGATCAACACCCAGCCTGGCTTCGAAGTCATGGCCACCGCCAAGGAGGTGCAGACCGGAGCCGACGTGAAGGTCATCCAGTGGCTGCGCTTCGGCTCCAACGGCTATGTGCGCATGCTGGGCGTGGTGAAGGCCGATGCCTTCCCGGACGCCTATCCCAAGCTGCGCGCCATCCGCGACGGCTTCGAGGCCGGCGGCGAGCGCTGACGGCAGGCATCGGCGCAAAGGCTTGCCCCGCAACGCAAAACGGCCGCCCACCGGGCGGCCGTTCGCTTAAGAAACCAGCCTGGACGCTCAGGTGGCGGAGCCGTCCTCGGCCTCGGAGACCGCGGCCGGCTTGGGGCCGCCGCGCGCCACGCCCACCAGCGCCGGGCGCAGCACCCGGTCGCCGATCACATAGCCGGACTGCACCACCTGGACCACGGTGCCGGTGGCGACCGTGGGATCGGGCACCTCGAACATGGCCTGGTGCAGGTTGGGATCGAACTTCTCCCCCACCGGCTCCACCTTGCGGATGCCGTGCTTTTCCAGGCCCTTGAGCAGGCTGCGCTCGGTCAGTTCCAGCCCGTCGATCAAGCCCTTCACGGCGCCCTCGGCGGTGTCCTTGGTCTCCTGGTCCACGGCGGCGAGCGCGCGGGCCAGATCGTCGGCCACATTCAGCACGTCGCGGGCGAAGGAGGCGATGCCATAGACCTTGGCGTCGGCGATCTCGCGATCGGCGCGG
>CALRNP020000008.1:0-48786 GCA_943369575.1 Azorhizobium sp. AG788
TGGGGCGGCCTCGCCCCGTCCGGCGCCGCGCCGGCGAGCGGTGGCCAATGCGGCAGCCGCCGTGCATGGGCGCACCGTCGCCCCTTGGTCGGACGCCGAATTGACCGAAGCCTTCCGCCGGTTCCAGGCGCTCAATCCCGAGCCCAAGGGCGAGTTGGACTATACCGACGCCTTCACCCTGCTGGTGGCGGTGGTGCTCTCAGCCCAGGCCACCGACGTCGGCGTGAACAAGGCCACGCGCGGCCTGTTCGCCGCCGCCTCCACCCCGCGTGCCATGGCGGCGCTGGGGGAAGAGGCCGTGGCGCAGCACATCCGCACGCTGGGCCTGTTCCGGGGCAAGGCCAAGAATGTGGTGGAGCTCTCCCGCCTGCTGATCGAGCGTCACGGCGGCACCGTGCCGGCGGATCGCGCCGCCTTGGAGGCCCTGCCCGGCGTCGGCCGCAAGACCGCCAATGTGGTACTGAACATCGCCTTCGGCCTGCCCACCATCGCGGTCGACACCCATCTGTTCCGGGTCGCCAACCGCACCGGCATGGCACCCGGCGCCACGCCGCTGGAGGTGGAACTGGCGCTGGAGGCCCGCGTGCCCGAGGCCTACAAGCTGCACGCCCACCATTGGCTGATCCTGCACGGGCGCTACATCTGCAAGGCGACGCGGCCGGAATGCCCGATCTGCCCCATCAATGATCTGTGCCGCTGGCCCGACAAGCCGCTCTAACAGCTACACCGCTTCCAGGAGGCGGCGGTTGGACTTCGTCGCCAAGCGCTTGTGCAGATGCACCATGAAGGCGGTGCCGAACACCGGGGTGATCAGATTGAGCACCGGCACCAGCAGCAGCGGCGCGATCAGCAGGCCGGCGATGAACACCGTGACCGCATTGGCCTGCCGCAGCGCCCGCGCCTCCTCGGGCGTATTGTAGCGCATGGCCGCCAGCTCGAAATATTCCCGCCCCAGCAGATAGCCGTTGGCCAGGAAGAAGATCACCACATTCACGCCCGGCACCAGCAGCAGCAGCAACGCGCCCAGATTGACCGCCAGCACGATGGCGAAGAAGCGCAGAGAATAGAAAATCGAGCGCACGACGGGCTGGGCGGTGCCCACCGGATCGCCGGGATAGCTGGTGCGCTCCACCTTCTCCGCCACGTCGTCGAGGAACAGCCCGGCCACCACCGAGGACGCCGCCGGGGTGAGGTAGAGCGCGCCGAACACGAAGCCCAGCCCGACCAGGATGGACACCAGCGTATCCAGCCAGGGATAGGGCAAGGTTGCCATGTGCTGGAGCGCGGCATTGAGGCCGATGGCCATCACCACCAGCAAGGCGATGGCCATCGCCACCGACTTGAGCAGCACCCCGCGCAGCAGCGGCGAGAACACCTGTCCGAATGCAGTCAGCGCGGCGGAAATCATGCTCATCCCATTGGTTGGGCCGCGAACGGCGTCGGCCCCTGGCGCATCAGGTGGGGCGTGGACCGCCCGCACTCAAGGGCGCGGGCGCCCGCTCAGCTTCCGATGCGGACGGGGAAGTCCAGATGGAACACATTGGTTCCCCCGAAGCGGCTGCGGAACTGCGCCTTGATCTCGCCGAGCTTGGCCTGGGCATCCGGGGTGTTGGGATGCACCAGGATCAGCAGTTTGGTGCCCGCATGCAGCATGGCCACCGGGTCCACATTGGTGCCCTTGCCCTGGCCATAGGCGTCGAGCACCGTCATGCCGTCGGGAAAGCGCGGCCGCACCACCTCTTCCAGGAATTGCGCGAACTGCTGCTCGCTCACCCCCTTGCCGTCGCCGGTGGCGAGGCTGAAGAACAATTGGGTCTGGATCATCACGCTGTCGGCCCAGGGGGTGGCCTGCCAGCCCGGCGTCGCCGTGGGCGCCGCGGTTTGGGCGCCGGCTGGCGCGCCAAGGGCCAGCGGCAGCAGCGCCAGAAACAGCGGGGCGAGGTGGCGGCGCGCGATCATCGGGTGTCCCTCCGGCAGGATGCCGCGCCTTTCTAGCAAAACCAACGGCCCCGCGCGCGGTCCTTCCCCCGCCCATGCACGGCTTTGCAGGATGCGAATGAACGTTCGCTCTTGATTCCGCTGGGGAAGCAATTTATGAGAGCGAACGTTCATTCTCATCGGCACCGCCGGGGGACCTTCATTGCCCGAGGCAGACACCATCCCACCGGATCACCGGACCGAGCAGCGCCAGCGCATCCTCAAGGCGGCGGCGGATTGCTTCGTGCGCGACGGCTTCCACGGCAGTTCCATGCAGAAGATCTGCGCCGAGGCGCAGATGAGCCCCGGCGCGCTGTACCGCTATTTCCCCTCCAAAGAATCCATCATCGCCGCCATCGTCGAGAGCGAGCGGGTGGAGCGCGCGCAGATGTTCGACAGCCTGAGCGGCGCCCCCAGCCTGATCGAGGGCCTGATCGCCTGCATGAGCGAGATGATCGGCGATGACGGCACCTGCGCCAAGCTGGGTCCCGAAATCACAGCGGAGAGCGCGCGCAATCCCAAGCTGCAGGAAATGCTCGCCCCCTTCGAGGACGAGACGTGGGCGATGCTGCAAGACTTGATGGTGCGGGCGCAGACCAACGGCGAGATCGACCCCGCCATCGATCTGAACGACCTCATGACCCTTCTGTTCGCCATGGGCGATGGTATCCTGCTAAATCACCAGACTCACCCGGACTGGAACATCCCGGCCCGGCTGCCCGCGATCGGCCGCCTGATCACCCGCATGGTCGCCCCGGCGGCAAAACAGCCGTGAGCGCCATGTCCCGTTTCCAGCCCTTGCCGCTGCGTCCTTATTTCGCCGCCGTCGCACCTCAGCTTGCGCGCGCATATGCCCCTAGGTCACAAGAGGTTGTCATGTCCCGCCCCTCGGCGCTCGCATTCCTTGGCCGCCGCGCGCTGGCCGCCGGCCTTGTCCTGACGCTGGGCATGGCCGCGACCGCACTCGCCGCGAGCCCCGATGCCAAAGGCCTGACCGTGAGCGTGGTCCGTCCGCAGACCCGAGATCTGGTGGAGACCCTGCTGGTCACCGGCTCGCTGCTACCGCGCGAGGAGATCCAGGTCGGCCCCGAGATCGAGGGCTATCGCCTCATCGAGATCCTGGCCGAGGTCGGCGACAGCGTGAAGAAGGGCCAGGTGCTCGCCCGCCTGTCGCGGGAGGTTCTGGAGACCCAGATGGCCCAGAACAATGCCAATGGCGCCAAGGCCAAGGCCACCATCGCCCAGCAGAAGGCGTCCCTCGACCAGATGCTGGCGCAGGAGGCGGAAGCCACGTCGGCGGTGGAGCGCACCCGCCAGTTGCGCAAGACCGGCGTCGCCTCGCAGGAGACGCTGGACGAGCGCGAGCGGGCGGTGAAGGTGGCCAATGCCCAGGTGGCGGCCGCCCGTGAAACCCTCAATGCGGCGGAGGCCGATGCGGTTCTGGTGCAGGCCCAGCGCGCCGAACTGGACCTGAAGCTCCAGCGCACCGACGTGAAGGCGCCCGACAACGGCATCATTCTGGCCCGCGACGCCCGCCTCGGGTCCATCGTCCTGTCGACCCGCAGCGAGCCCTTGTTCCGCATCGCCCGCGACGGCGCGGTGGATCTGGATGCCGAGATCCCCGAAGTCGCCCTGCCCCGGGTGGCGGTGGGCCAGAAGGTGGACGTCACCCCCGCCGGCTTCGCCAAGCCGGTGCAGGGCACCGTGCGCCTCATCTCGGCGGAAGTGGACAAGGCCAGCCGCCTCGGCCGGGCCAAGATCGCTTTGCCCTACGATCCGGCCCTGCGCCCCGGCACCTTTGCCCGCGGCCTGATCCAGTTGGCCCGCCGCGACGGCCTCGCAGTGCCGCAGGCGGCGGTGATGTTCGATGCCGACGGCGCCTATGTGCTGGTGGTGAAGGATGGGATGGTCAACGAGCGGCGGGTGGAAACCGGCCTGAAGGCGGACGGCCGCATCGAGATCCGCGGCGGCATCACCGGCGATGATCTGGTGGTGTCGCGCGCCGCCGGCTTCCTGCGCGACGGCGATCGGGTGGTGCCGGTGGAAGCGGCCAAGGCGGTGGGCGAAACCGCCGCCCGTGAGGTGCGCTGATGGCCATCAATATTTCCGCATGGGCGATCCGCAAGCCGATCCCCTCGCTGGTCCTGTTCGTGGTTTTGACCGCGCTCGGCATCTTCCATTTCCGGTCGCTGCCGGTGACGCAGATGCCGAACATCGATCTGCCCATCGTCATGGTGACGGTGACCCAGACCGGCGCCGCCCCCAGTGAACTGGAGACCCAGGTCACCAAGAAGGTGGAGAATGCGGTGGCCGGCGTCGCCGGGGTGAAGCACATCACCTCGTCCATCTCCGAGGGTACTTCGGTGACCACCATCGAGTTCCATCTGGAAACCCTGGTGGACCGCGCGGTGAACGACACCCGCGACGCCGTGACCAAGATCCGCACCGATCTGCCCCGCAGCATCGACGAGCCGCAGATCCAGCGCGTGGACATCGAGGGCCTGCCCATCGTCACCTATGCGGTGTCCTCGCCCACCATGACGCCGGAAGAATTGTCCTGGTTCGTGGACGATACCATTGCCCGCACGCTCCAGGGCGTGCGCGGCGTGGCGCAGGTGAAGCGCGAGGGTGGCGTTGACCGGGAAATCCGGGTGGCGCTCGATCCCGAGCGGCTGATGGCCATGGGCGTCACCGCCGCCGAGGTCAGCCGGCAATTGCGCGCCACCAATCTGGACGTCTCCGGCGGCCGCGGCCAGGTGGGCACCCAGGAACAATCCATCCGCACCCTGGCCGGCGCCGCCACCGTGGAGGCTTTGGCCGACACCCGCATCGTGCTGTCCAACGGGCGCTATGTGCGGCTGAAGGATCTGGGCACGGTCACCGACGGCGCCACCGAGCAGCGGGTGTTCGCCCGCCTCGACGGCAAGCCGGTGGTGGCGTTCGGCGTCTATCGCGCCAAGGGTTTCTCCGACGTGGTGGTCTATGACCGCACCGCAGAAGAGGTGCAGAAGCTGCTGGCCGCCTATCCCGGCGTGTCCATCTCGATGATCGACACCACGGTGCGCTACACCAAGGCGGACTATCAGTCCGCCATGCACACCCTGATCGAGGGCGCCATCCTCGCGGTGGTGGTGGTGTTCCTGTTCCTGCGCGACTGGCGCGCCACCCTCATCACCACGCTGGCGATCCCGCTCTCCATCCTGCCCACCTTCTGGGTGATGGACGCGCTGGGCTTCTCGCTCAACGCCGTGAGCTTGCTGGCGATCACGCTGGTGACCGGCATCCTGGTGGACGATGCCATCGTCGAGATCGAGAACATCGTCCGCCACATGCGGCAGGGCAAATCGCCCTACCGCGCCTCCATCGAGGCGGCGGACGAGATCGGCCTGGCGGTGGTGGCGACCACGCTGACCATCGCGGCGGTGTTCGTGCCGGTGTCGTTCATGGGCGGCATTGCGGGTCAGTATTTCAAGCAGTTCGGCATCACGGTCGCCATCGCGGTGCTGTTCTCGCTCGCCGTGGCGCGGCTGATCACGCCGCTGCTGGCGGCCTATTTCCTGCGCGACACCGGCCATCGCGAGACCGGCGACGGCTTCATCATGCGCCGCTACATCGTGCTCCTGGCTTGGTCGGTGCGGCACCGCTTCATCACCATCCTGATGGGCCTGGGCGTGTTCGCCGGCACCATCTTCCTCTCCACCATGCTGCCGTCGGGCTTCCTGCCCACCAACGACATTTCGCGCTCCATGCTGTCCATCGAGTTGCCGCCGGGGGCGACCATCGAGGAAACGCAGCAGGTGGCGGACCGCATCACCCACGCCATGCGCGAGCAGCCTGAAGTGGCCAGCGTCTATGCCACCGCCGGCGGCGGCGGCCAGGGCGGCCTGGCGATGACCGCGGGCGAAGTGCGCAAGGCCACCATCGTCATCAACCTCAAGCCGCGGGACGAGCGCACGGAGAGCCAGAAGGCATTCGAAAGCCGCATGTCTCCTGCCCTCAAGGCCATCCCGGACATCCGCTACACCTGGAGCCAGGACGGGCAGAACACCCAGCGCGGCTTCACCGTGATCCTCTCCGGCAGCGACGGGGCGGCGGTGGAGAAAGCGGCGCTGGAACTGGAGAAGCAGGTGCGTGACCACGTGCCGGTGCTGTCCAACGTGGTGTCCAGCGCCTCCCTGGACCGGCCGGAGATCCGCATCGTACCGAAGCTGGATGAGGCGGCGGAACTGGGGGTGTCGGTGGATACCATCGCCGATACGGTGCGCATCGCCACCATCGGCGACATCGCCGCCAACCTCGCCAAATTCTCCGCCAAGGACCGGCAGATCGACATCCGCGTCCAGTTGGACGAACGCGCCCGCACCCATCTGTCCACCTTCGATGCCCTCAAGGTGCCCACCGCCTCCGGCGTTGCGGTGCCTTTGACCACGGTGGCCGAAGTGCATTTCGGCAAGGGGCCGACCGCGCTCGACCGCTACGACCGCGCCCGCCGCATCGCCGTGGAGGCGGATCTGGTGGGCTCGGCGCCGCTGGGGGTGGCGCTGGAGCAGGTGAAAGCCCTGCCCGCCGCTCGCAACCTGCCGCCCGGCGTGACGCTGAAGGAATCCGGCGACGCCGAAATCATGGGCGAGGTGTTTTCCGGCTTCGCCATGGCCATCGGCGCCGGGGTGATGCTGGTGCTGGCGGTGCTGATCCTGCTGTTCCATGACGTGCTGCAGCCCATCACCATCCTGGTCTCGCTGCCGCTGTCCATCGGCGGCGCCTTCATCGCCTTGCTGCTCACCGGCAATTCGGTGTCGCTGCCGGTGGTGATCGGCTTCCTCATGCTCATGGGCATCGTGACCAAGAACGCCATCCTGCTGGTGGATTTCGCCATCGAGTCCATCGCCCACGGCCATTCGCGCTTCGACGCGCTGATGGAGGCGGGCCGCAAGCGGGCGCAGCCCATCGTCATGACCACCATCGCCATGGCGGCGGGCATGGTGCCCTCGGCTCTGGCCCTGGGCGAAGGCGGCTCGTTCCGCGCGCCCATGGCCATTGCGGTGATCGGCGGGCTGATCGCCTCGACCGTGCTGTCGCTGGTGTTCGTGCCGGCGGTGTTCACGGTGATGGATGATCTGGGGCGGCTGTCCGGCCGATTCTTCGGCCGCTTCATCGGCGCCAGCGATGAGCCGGAGGCGCAGACGGCGAGCGCCCACGGCGCCGATGGCCAGCGCCCGCACCTGCCGCACGCCGCCGAATAGGCAGCCTCGGCAACGCAGACGATGGAACGGCGCGGGGCCTGGCTTCGCGTAGTTTTTCGTGCGTTAAACCACAGCACTAGTGCGGCTTTTATTTTAACACCGCATTGATCTTGACTTGTTCGTCAAAACGAACGAATGTCCGCCCATCGAGGCCCGACAACCTCCGGGTGATGCCCATGATGTGCCGCTGCTGCTGTTGATGCCCTGCCCCTTCGGGGAACAAGGCCGCCGTGCACCCTGCACCCGCATCCCGCTTTTTCCTTCTCCCAGCGTCTTGCCCCTGCTCCGCATCCGTCCGCCGCGACGAACGTGAGGGGGCTGCCAGACAAGCCGGTGTCACACCGGAGGTGAACGTGAACGCTCCTCTCTCTATGGTTGCTCCAACGGCCACCCGCGCGGGGCCGCAAGGAGACACAAACGCCGTGACCAACGCCGTCATCCGCTTCGAAGGCGTGGAGAAGACCTATCCCTCCCGCGGCGGCACTGCCGCCGTGCCGGCGCTGACCGACGTGAACCTCGCCGTGCCGGAAGCGGCCATCGTTGGGGTGATCGGACGCTCCGGCGCCGGCAAGTCCACCTTGATCCGACTGGTGAACGGGCTGGAGGCACCCACCTCCGGCCGGGTGGTGGTGGACGGCACCGACATCACCGCGCTTTCCGAGCCCGGCCTGCGCGAGGCGCGGCGCTCCATTGGCATGATCTTCCAGCATTTCAACCTGCTGGCCCGGCGCACCGCCTATCAGAATGTGGCGCTGCCGCTGGAGATCGCCGGGCTCCCCGCTCGCGAGATCAAGGCCCGCGTCGAGCCGCTGCTGGATCTTGTGGGCCTCGCCGACAAGCGCGACCGCTATCCAGCCGAACTCTCCGGCGGCCAGAAGCAGCGCGTCGGCATCGCCCGCGCGCTCGCCACCCGCCCCCGCGTGCTGCTCTCGGACGAGGCCACCTCGGCACTCGATCCGGAAACCACCAACCAGATCCTGGCGCTGCTGCGCAAGGTGAATGCGGAGCTCAAGCTCACCGTGCTGCTCATCACCCATGAAATGGCGGTGATCAAGGCGGTGGCCGACCGGGTGGCGGTGCTGGACGGCGGCCGCATCGTGGAAGAGGGCAGCACCTTCGAGTTGTTCGCCCGGCCGCAGCACCCGACCACCCGTTCCTTCATCTCCGCCATCACCGGCGCCAACCTGCCGCCGCATCTGGCGGACCGCATCCAGGCGGCGCCCCTGCCCGGCGGCCAGGCGATCCTACGCATTGTTTTCACCGGCGCCCATGCCACCGATCCGGTGCTGTCGCGGGTGTCACGGCTGTTGTCCATCGACCTCAACATCATCCAGGCCCAGGTGGATGACATCGCCGGCCAGCCGTTCGGCGTCATCGTGGTGTCGCTGCCCGGCGATGCCACCACCCTCGGCGCGGTGACCGCAGCCATCGAGCGCCTCGGCCTCGCCACGGAGGTGATCGGCTATGTTTCCTGAATTCCTGTCCCCGGCCATCGTCGACCTCTTGATCGAGGCCACCCGCCAGACCCTCTACATGGTCGCCGTCGCCGGCTTCATCGGCACGCTCATCGGCCTGCCCTTGGGCGTGTTCCTCGCCACCAGCCGCTCAGGCGAACTGTTCGCAGCGCCGTGGCTGAACCACATCCTCGGGCTGGTGGTGAATGCCGCCCGTTCCACCCCCTTCATCATCCTGGTGGTGGCGATCATCCCCTTCACCCGGCTGATCGCCGGCACCTCCATCGGCACCAACGCGGCCATCGTGCCGCTCACGGTGGCGGCGGCGCCCTTCATCGCCCGGCTGATCGAGGCGGCGATCCGCGAAGTGGACCAGGGGCTGGTGGAAGCCGCCCGCGCCATGGGCGCCAGCCCGTTGCAGATCGTGCGCAAGGTGCTGCTGCCGGAAGCCCTGCCGTCGATCACGCTCGCCCTCACTCTCGCTGTGGTCAGCCTGCTGGGCTATTCGGCCATGGTGGGCGCCGTGGGCGGCGGCGGCCTGGGGGATCTCGGCATCCGCTTCGGCTACCAGCGCTTCATGCCGGACGTGATGGCGGCGGTGGTGATCGTGCTCATCGTCCTGGTGCAGGGCGTCCAGAGCATCGGCGACCTCGCGGCTCGCCGCCTCGACAAGCGCAATCGCGGCTGAGGCCGCCCCCGCTTTAACATTTCAGTTCAACGGAGAGTCGTCATGTCCATTCGTGCCCTCGCTGTGGGCCTCGCCCTCAGCCTTGCCGCCGGCACCGCCGGTGCCGAGACCATCAAGGTCGGCGTCACCCCCGGTCCCCATGCCCAGATCCTGGAAGCGGTGAAGCCCATCGCCGCCAAGCAGGGCCTCGACATCCAGATCATCGAATTCTCGGACTATGTGGTGCCCAATGTGGCGCTGGATTCCGGTGAGTTGCAGGCCAACTCCTTCCAGCACCAGCCCTATCTCGACAACCAGGTGGCGGACCGCAAGTTCAAGATCGTCTCCGTGGGCACCACGGTGAACTTCCCGATCGGCATCTATTCCAAGAAGTACAAGACCTTCGACGAGGTCCCCGTGGGCGGCACCATCGCCATCCCCAACGACCCCACCAATGGCGGGCGCGTGCTGCTGCTGCTGGCGGACAAAGGCATCATCAAGCTGCGCGACGGCGTCGGCTTCAAGCCCTCCGTCGCCGACATCACCGCCAATCCGAAGAAGCTGAAGATCGTCGAGATCGACGCCGCCCAATTGCCGCGCTCGCTCCCCGATGTGGATGCCGCCGGCATCAACACCAATTATGCCAAGGAAGCCGGGCTCGATCCGGTGAAGGACCCGATCCTGCGCGAGGATCCCAAGGGCCCCTATGTGAACGTCATCGCCGTGCGCACCCAGGATAAGGACAAGCCGTGGGTGGCGGTGCTGGTCAAGAGCTACCAGTCGCCCGAGGTGAAGCAGTTCATCCTCGAGACCTTCAAGGGCGCGGTTCTGCCCAGCTGGTGAGCACGCGGGGCGTGGCCGCAGCCGGCCGCGCCCCCTCTCCTTCCGAACGCGGAGGGTCAGGCGCCGACGCCCAGGCGGGCGACCACATCGTCCCGCGCCGTGACGATCAGTTCGCGATAATCGGCTTCCAGCGGCTCGTTCAGCACCTGCTCGAACGCCGCCATCAGCGACCACAGCGCCGCCACCTCGCCGGGATGCTCCAGCAATTCGCGGACGCCTTCGGTGTCCTGATGATCGACCATCCGCGCCAGCAGATCGAACACCACCAGCGCGACGGAATGATTGAGGGTCAGCACGACCTCGCCGCCGGGGGTGGCGAGGGCTTCGCTCAGCGGCTCATGGCGGCCGGGAGCGGACTTTGCACCAGACTTGGCATCAGACTGGGGGACGAGCTTGGGGGCGAGCGGTGCGAACATGGCAGCGACCCTGATTTCGGTGCGCAATCCCCATTGTCTACACAGGCTTTATGTCGTGGCCGCGACAGCGTAACCCTTGCCGTGCCTGAATTTGCGGCGGTTCGCCCACCTTCCGCAACGGCCGGCGGCCGCGAAACGCGGCCTCAGCGCCGCGCCACCAGGAACAGCCGCGGAAACGCCAGCAGCACCCGCCCATCGGCGCGCGGCGGGAAGTCCCGCGCCAGCCGCGCCTCATAGGCGGCCAGGAAGTCCGGCTTCTGCGCCGGCTCCAGCAGATCCAGGAACGGCCGCAGGCCGGTGCCCTTCATCCATTCCACCACCGCCGCCGGATTTGCGAGCGGGTGGTGATAGACCGTGCGCCATACATCCACCTGCACCGCATGGATGCTCAGCAGATCGTAATAATAAGCTGGCGAGGGCAGGATGGTGCGCGCCGCCGCCGCGCCAGCCAGGGCCGCCGCCCACGGCCCCTCAGCCGCCACCGCGCGCATGCCCACATGGGTCGGCTCGTTGAGATTGTCCGGCATCTGTACCGCCAGCACCCCGCCCGGCGCCAGTTGCGCCATGAGATGGGGCAGCAACCGGGCGTGATCCGGCACCCATTGCAACACCGCATTGGCCAGGATCACATCCGCCGGCTCCGGCAGCGTGAAGGTGGCGACATCGGCTTCGATGAAGGTGTTGTGGGGCAAGCGCTTGCGGGCCACCGCCAGCATGTCCGGCGAGGTGTCGATGCCGATGACCTCCGCCTCGGGATAGCGGTGGGCGAGGATCTCGGTGGAATTGCCCGGCCCGCAGCCCAGGTCTACCACCCGCTGGGCGGCTTCCAAGGGGATCTGAGCTACCAGATCGCGAGCGGGACGGGTCCGCTCGTCCTCGAATTGCAGATAGAGGCGTGCGTTCCAGTCGGCGGACATGCCACTCTCTCCCCCCGGCGGTGTCCGGCCGCCCGTCCGAGCGAGGCGGACGGGCGATCAGATCAGCGCGAGAACTTCTTATATTGAATGCGCTTGGGGATCGTCGAATCGATGCCCAGGCGCCGCTTCTTGTCCTCTTCGTAATCGGCGAAGTTGCCCTCGAACCATTCCACGTGGCTGTCGCCTTCGAACGCCAGCATGTGGGTGGCGATGCGATCCAGGAAGAAGCGATCATGGGAGATGATGACGGCGCAGCCGGCATAATCTTCCAGCGCCTCTTCCAGCGCGCGCAGGGTGTCCACGTCGAGATCGTTGGTGGGCTCGTCGAGCAGCAGCACGTTGCCGCCCTCCTGCAGCACCTTGGCCAGATGCACGCGGTTGCGCTCGCCGCCCGAGAGCATGCCGACCTTCTTCTGCTGGTCGCCGCCCTTGAAGTTGAAGGCCGCGCAATAGGCGCGCGACGGGATTTCCTTCTTGCCGACGTAGATCACGTCATTGCCGCCGGAGACTTCCTCCCAGACGGTCTTCTTCGGATCGAGCGCATCGCGGCTCTGATCGACGTACCCCAGCTTCACCGAATCGCCGATGGCGATGGTGCCGGCGTCCGGCGTCTCCAGGCCGGTGATCATGCGGAACAGCGTGGTCTTGCCCGCGCCGTTCGGCCCGATGACGCCGACGATGCCGCCCGGCGGCAGCTTGAACGACAGATCGTCGATCAGCATGCGATCGCCGAACGACTTGCTCAGGTGATCGAAGGCAATGACGTTCTGGCCCAGGCGCTCGGCCACGGGAATGACGATCTGGGTGGCGCTGGGCACGCGGTTGGCGGCGCGCTCCAGCAGGTCTTCATAGCGCTGGATACGGGCCTTGTTCTTGGCCTGGCGGGCCTTGGGCGAGGCGCCGATCCATTCCTGCTCGCGGGCGATGGCGCGCTCGCGGCTCTCGTCCTCGCGGCCTTCCTGATGCAGGCGCTTCTGCTTCTGCACCAGCCAGGACGAATAATTGCCCTCGTAGGGAATGCCGCGGCCGCGATCCAGCTCCAGGATCCAGCCGGTGACATTGTCCAGGAAGTAGCGGTCATGGGTGACGATCAGGATCGCGCCCGGATAGCTGCGCAGATGGCCTTCCAGCCACGCCGTGGTCTCGGCGTCCAGATGGTTGGTGGGCTCGTCCAGCAGCAGCAGTTCCGGCTGCTCCAACAGCAGGCGGCACAAAGCGACGCGGCGGCGCTCACCGCCGGAGAGCGAGGCGACATCGGCATCGTCCGGCGGACAGCGCAGCGCGCCCATCGCCTGGTCGACCTTGCTGTCGAGATCCCACAGGCCCTGCGCCTCGATCTCGTCCTGGAGGCGGGTCATCTCGTCCGCCGTCTCCTCGGAATAATTCATCGCGAGGTCGTTGTAGCGGGTGAGGATCGCCACCTGCTTGGCCACGCCTTCCATCACGTTTTCACGGATGGATTTGGTGGGATCCAGCTGCGGCTCCTGGGGCAGATAACCCACCCGGACGCCTTCCGCGGGGCGCGCCTCACCGGAGAAGTCCTTGTCCATGCCGGCCATGATGCGCAGCAGAGTGGACTTGCCCGAGCCGTTGTTGCCCAGCACGCCGATCTTGGCGTCGGGGAAGAACGACAGTTGCACATTGTCCAGCACCTTCTTCCCACCGGGATAGGCCTTGGTGAGGCTGTGCATATGATAAGCGTATTGATAGGAGGCCATGCGCCACCGGCTCCGAAAAGGGCTGCGTGAGTTTGGCGCCGTTTCTAGCCGTCCCCGTCGCGGGCGGCAAGGCGCGCTTGGTTTCCGGCGCGTCTGTTTGCGTCTGCCGGCCCCGCAGGGAGGGCAGGACACATCGCGCGGCAGGACAGATCACGGCACGGCGGCCGACCGGCAGCCATGCCCCACCACGCGCGACCGCGCGCTCATTGGGAGGTCCGGCTTTGGACGATCACCACCACCACCCCCACTCTTCCGGCACCCAACCTGCAGGCCCTGTCGACTGGCGCGAGCATGGAATCAAAGTCATTCCCGGCGACAATCTGGACCCGCAGACCGCCCAGACCCCGGGCATGAACCGCGCCACCGCCATCAACCGCGCCCGCGCGGGGGCCGAGAAGCTGTGGGCGGGCACCGTGCACATCCACCCCGACGCCAAGACCGGCGCCCATCACCATGGCGACCTGGAAAGCGTGATCTTCGTGGTGAAGGGCCGCGCCCGCATGCGCTGGGGCGAGCAGCTGGAATTCACCGCCGAGGCCGGGCCGGGCGACTTCATCTATGTGCCGCCTTACGTGCCGCACCAGGAAATCAACGCCTCGCCCGACGAAGTGCTGGAATGCGTGCTGGTGCGCTCGGGCCAGGAGCCGGTGGTGGTCAATCTGGACATCACCCCGGTGGAGGCGCCCTCCACGGTGAAATGGATCGATCCGATCCACAAGGACTGAGGACCCCAGGGGCGATGCCCGCTGCGCCGCCCCTGCACGCCGGAGGCGCCGAATCTGCCCTCGGCGACGCCGGCAGCTCGGCGCGGCTCCCTCCGCCGGAAAGACGGTTCCGCTGTCCACAGGCAGATCTGTTGCCGGACAAGGGTTTTGGCGGAGGCGGCGGCAAAAAAGGCGAAAGCCTGTTGCAATCTCCCCGGGGTTTTGGCATGAACACGCACCGCCGACGGGGTTCACCCCCAGACGGTGTTGGAGGCGGGCGTAGCTCAGGGGTAGAGCACAACCTTGCCAAGGTTGGGGTCGTGGGTTCGAATCCCATCGCCCGCTCCAAATTTTCTCTTAAGAGTCAGATATTAAGCAAGCGCCCTTCGGGGCGTTTTTTGCTCCCATAGATCCGCGCGGCGGGCGTTCGAAGCAGAACGGAAGCATCTGCACGAAAGTCGCCAGATGGCTGCGACACGCAGGATCAGGTCTCATCTCGGGGCGCTGGTGGGAATTGGCGGGAAAGCCTTGCGGTGAAATGCTTCCCGGCGGGAGCCCCGGTGATCGCTGATTGGCCGGCCGCGCAGGATCAAATGTCACTGGCGCGCTTTTGGGTCAGGCGCGCAAGAACGAATGTCACCTTGCCGGCGGCGCCTCAGAAACATATCCCCACACTGATCGGGAGTGGCGCTGTTCCGGAGAGCCGGCAAAGCCTTGAAGCTAAAGTGCGGCCGCAACCGGAAGGCGAATAAGCGAAACATTTCTTGCACTCCAATGCCTTAGCGGCAGCTGGATACAAGCCAAGCTTCGACGATCTAGCACTACTTTGGCACGGTCCCCATGGGGCGGGCGGGAACGCTTGCCGCAGCGCGGTTGAGGATGGCCCGCGCGCTGGCGGAGGGGGCGTCCATCTCTAATTCCAGATTTTGTCGCGGTAAGCGGACGTTCAGATGCGGCCACCGCCCTCTTCGATGAGGTTCCCCGTCTCGGAGGATCACGGATCTTGATGTCTGGGCGTAGTCCCGCGCCTTTGCGGCTGTCGCCAGCCCGCGGGGCGCCGGAGCGCCCCGCGGGCTGACCGCACTACTTGACCTTCCAGATCTTGGTGACCGTGAGCCGTCCGTTCACGCGGTCAGCCTCGAACGTGACCTTGTCGCCCGGTTTCACAGCCTTCAGCATCGATGGATCACCTGCGGCGAAAACCATCGTCATTGCGTCCATGTCCAGGTTCGGGATTGCTCCGTGCTTGAGAGTGATCTTGCCCTGCGCCTGGTCGATCTTTGTCACCTCGCCGTTCACGGGAACGGCCTGCGCCAGTGCTGCGGTTGTTGCGAGAACGAGGATGGCGGATAGAAAATGCTTACGCATGGTCGTTGTCCTGGTCATTTGATCACTTGACGATGATGGTGCCGAACATCCCGGCCTCTCGGTGGCCGGGGATGAGGCAGGAGAAATCGAACGTTCCCGCCTTCGTGAACTTCCAGACGATCTCGCCCGTCTTCTTGGGCATCAGGCGCTTGGCGTTGGGATCGTCATGCTCCATGTCCGGGTTCTTGCGCATCTCCTCGGCGTGCTTGAGGTTGTCTTGAAGTGTCGCGAGGACGATCTCGTGGTCGAGATTGCCGTTATTGCGGAGCACGAACCGGACCTGCTCTCCGGTCTTGATCTCGATCTTGTTGGGGATGAACTGCATCTTCCCGTCCGCCTCGCTCATGACGACCTGAACCACGCGGGATGGCTGCTTCGGGTTTCCCGGTTCGCCATAGGCGCGTTCGTCACCGTGGGCATGGCCCGCGTCGGCGAAGGCGGGACTGGTGGACACGATCGCCGAAAGCAATGCGGCGGCGATAAGGTACGTTTTCATGGTTGATCCTCTCGTTGAATTTGGGTGTGCGGAATTCAGTGCTGGTGGCCGGCCGGGCGCGTCGTGCCGGGCTTGACCACGTCGACCTCAATGGTGCGGGCGGGGTCGTAGGTGGGCGCGGGTGCGCGCTCGGCGGCCTTGCTCTCGCCGGTCCACTCGAACGCGACGGTGCCCGGCGGGTTCTTGAACCAGCCCGGGTCCTTGTAGTCATTGCGCTCAAGGCCCTCGCGCACCTTCACCACCGAGAACATGCCGCCCATTTCCACCGCGCCGAACTGGGCGAAGCCGGTCATCATGGGCAGGGTGTTCTCCGGCAGCGGCATCTCCATCTCGCCCATGTCCGCCATGCCTTTCGCGCCCATGGGCATGTAGTCGGGTACGAGCCTGCGGATCTTGCCTGCCGCCGGCTTCAGGTTGGTCCCGATGTAGGTGCGCACGTCGTGGCCCATGGCGTTCATGGTGTGATGGGACTTGTGGCAGTGGATCGCCCAGTCGCCCTCGTGGTCGGCCACGAAGTCGAAGGCGCGCATCTGGCCGACCGCGCAGTCGATCGTCACCTCCGGCCAGGCCGCCGCCTCCGGCACCCACCCCCCGTCCGTGCATGAGACCTTGAAGTCGTAGCCGTGCATGTGGATGGGATGGTTCGTCATGGTGAGATTGCCGAACCGGATGCGAACCTTGTCGCCCTTGCCCACCACGAACGGGTCGATGCCCGGGAAGGCGCGGCTGTTCCAAGTCCAGAGGTTGAAGTCGAGCATTGTGTTGACCTTGGGCACGTAGGCCCCGGGCTCGATGTCGTAGGCGTTGAGGAGGAAGACGAAGTCCCGATCCACGCGGCGGAAGGACGGGTCCTTCGGATGCACCACGAAGAAGCCCATCATGCCCATGGCCATCTGGACCATCTCGTCCGCATGGGGGTGGTACATGAAGGTCCCGCTCTTGCGGAGCTGGAACTCGTAGACGAAGGTCTTCCCCGGCTTGATGTGCGGCTGGGTAAGACCGCCGACGCCATCCATGCCATTCGGCAGGATCTGGCCGTGCCAGTGGATGGTGGTGTGCTCCGGCAGTCGGTTCGTGACGAAGATGCGCACCTTGTCGCCTTCCACCGCTTCGATGGTGGGACCGGGTGACTGGCCGTTATAGCCCCAAAGATGGGCAACCATCCCGGGCGCGATTTCCCGCACCACGGGCTCGGCGACAAGATGGAATTCCTTCCAGTCACCGTTCATGCGCCAGGGCGCGGTCCATCCATTGAGGGTGACCACGGGCTGGTAATCCGGGCCCGTGGTCGGGAAGAGAGGCGGCTGCATGCTTGCCTCCTTCATGGTCGCGGCTTCCGGAATGGAGGCCGCCTGGACGCGGCCGGAGACCGCACCTGCGCTCACCAGCGCGAGCGCGCCGGAGGTGCCGAGAAAGCTTCGCCGTGAAACGGGCATGGTTCGTCTCCTCCGATCAGTCGCTGCTGCCGGTGGCGGACGCGAGCGCGGTCTCCCCGCCTCCCGCACCGCCGCCGATGATGGCCGTCTGGAAATCCACCTCCGCCAGGAAGAAGTCGCGCTGGGCGCCGATGGCGGAGACGTTGCTGTCGATGCTCTCCCGCTCCGTGGTGAGCAGCTCGAAGACATCGATCAGCATGCCGTTGTATTGGAGCAGCGCCTGCTCATTCACGGTCTTGCGCAGGGGCAGGATCCTGGCCTGATACTGGCGGGCGATGTCGTAGCTCGCCCGGTAAGTCACGTAGGCGGCCCGCGCCTCGGAGCGGACGTTCACCGCCTTCTCCACGAGGCGGTTCACCGCCTGCATGTAGATCTCCTGCGCCCGCCGGACGTTGGTTTCGCCGAGGTCGAAGATCGGCACTTGGACCTCCAGCTCGAAGCCCTGAGGACGCAGGGTCTCCCCGTCCGCGCGCTGGTAATTGCCGCGATATCCCCCCTCGAGCAGGGAGATGAAGCGCGTCGCCTGTGTGAGGCCGAGGGACTTCGCCATGGCATCGAGCTCGAGCCGAGCCGCGATGAGGTCGGTGCGCTTGAGGACCGCCTCGACTTCCACCTGGGGTTCGGTCCGGATCCGCGCCGGCAGGCGTGGGAGCTGGGACGGCAGCTTGTAGCCGACGTCGTTGCCCCACAGGCCGAGCTGCCGGGTCAGTGCCTCCCGGTCTGTCGCGGACTTGAGGCGTGCCCGGGCGAGTTGATTCGATACTTCAGCGTAGAAGGCGCTGGCCCTCGCCTGGTCGAGCTTCGTCGCCGCCCCCGTCTCGCCGAGCTTGACGGTGAGGTCGGCGGCCGCATCCGCCGTAAGGCGAGCCTTCTCGATGAATGCCTCCGTCTGGCGCGCCGCCACGGCCCGGTAATAGGCACGACGTGCCTCTGCGGCGGTTCTGAAGGTCGCCTCCAGCGCCCGCTGACGGGCAGCCTCGAACTGGGTGGCGGCGATCTCGCTGCGGACGGGCAGCGTCAGGAGCGCGAGTAAATTCGCGACCAGTCGCCGCTCAACGTCCAGTTCCCCGCCGCCGTTCAACCGCTCCACCCCGAAAGTGGGATTGGGCGGAAGGCTCGCCGCCACGTAGGCGGCTTCGGAGATCCCCAGGGCATTGTACTGCGCCTGGAGCCCTCGATTGTTGAGAAGGGCGATCTGCAGTGCCGCATGGGCATCGAGAGGCCGGGACAAGAGTGCGGATACGCGGGCCCGCGCCGTCGCCGCCTCGTTCTCTGACGTAATCTTCACCACCTGCCCGCTGATGTCATCTGAGGCTTGCCGGACGACGGGGGCCAAGCCGCCGTCGGGCGTGAAGGTCACGCAGCCGCCCATTACAAATGCCAGCGGGATGGCGAGCATCGCCCCTTTAGGAAGACCAGCCATCACCGGCCTCCCTGGCCGGACGATAAGCCCTGATTCTGCTCGATCCAGGGGCGGGGCATCACGGGGTGATAGTCGACGTCGCCTGCCAGGACCGGAGCGTATCGGACGGCGGGCACGGCAACCGAGGGATCGGCTGGATCCGCACCGCTCGTGGTGGAGGGCAAACCGGAACACGCGGAGACGAGGACGGCGAAAGCCATCGGCAACAATAATCTCATGAATTGACCTCGAAATGCGGCCCGCGCGGAGGCGGCGCTCAACAGCCATGGACGGATGGGGGCTGGTCGCTGGCGCATCGCATGCGGCCGCGACTACCGTCGGCTGAATCCGGGATCCATCAAGGATGCGTTCCCACGCTCCCTTACGTCCGATGTCGCGGATGTAAGGGAAGGTTCAGAGAGAACGAGGTTTCGCGACCGCGGATGACGAAAGTCATGCGCGCCGAAACATCCTCAAATGTTCGGGACGGTCAGCCGATCAGGAGGCTGGAGGTCTTCGGCGGCCGATCCAGGAGCACGGCCAAGGTCTGGATGCTTCCGGTATCTCGCGGAAAAGCCTGCTTGCCGAGAACGGCAAGCGCTATCGAGGGAGAATGAAAGGTCATCGGCAGAGCCATGTGACACGCCATGGCACAGCACGAACTCGCATCCCCCAAGTGGGCGTGACCTTCGCCGCAAGCCGATGTGTCGGCGCAGGGGGCGGTGGCCTTCGATTCGTGATGGGTATCAGCGGGTGCGCGTTGCTGCTCCAGCCGGTGCCCGCTTTGCGCCTCGCCGGTCATGCGATGATGGGAGCTATCGCTGCCACCCATTCCGACGCTCGCATTGGCGTAGCTCAAGCCGATCCCAGACACCGTGAAGATGATCACGGTGGCGAGCAGCAAGAATTGGCGCAACGCAGGAAGCATGGGCGGAGGATAGCTGCATCCCTCTCCATTGCAAGGGGATCAGGTTCACAGGGCGTCACGGTTGCGAGAATGTCGTCACTTTGCACGGTCGCCCTGATCGACAGCCACTCTTCCAGATCCACTTTCCAGCTCTCGTCATGCTCGGCACTCCATAAGCCGACCACTCATGAATCACGCGAACCGCCCCGAGGGAGTCCCAGGAGGAATCCAAACATTAAATTCTGCCAAAGCAGCGCGATGGGCGGCTCAGTTTTCCGGAGCGCTTGAAGATGAGGGCCTTCATCGGCCTGCCGCCAGCATGGATCTTCGTGAAAATATGGGCGGGAACACTTGAGCTGTCTGACGATCAGGTGGCAAGGAACACTTTCGCTTCCTTCAGAAAATCATCATGATACTGGAAGATGCCGCCATGGCCGGCGTCCGGGTACACAATGAGCCTGGCGTCCGGAATGCGCTGTGCCATGTCGGTGGAGTTCTCGCTCGGCACCATGATGTCGTGATCGCCATTGGCAACCAGAACGGGGTGTCGGATTGTTTGCAGCGGCTGCGACGGCTGCAGGCCCCAGGCCTTGATCGCCTGCAACTGGCGCAGCATCGGGCCAAGGCCCACAGACTTATCGCGATGGATCTTGCGCACTTTCAGGCGCGCGACGAAGGCCTTGGCGGCGCGGCGTCCGTTCGCGCTGGACGTGAAGAACAGGAAGATCTTGGGATCGCGGAAGGTGACGAGCCCCTTGAAGATCAGTGGCCAGGAAACCGGACCGACCTGCGCGATGCCGGGGCCCCCCGCCGGCCCGGTTCCGGCCAATATCGCACGCCGCACGAGACCGGGAGCATCCAGGAGGATCTGCTGGCTGACGAAGCCCCCCAGCGAAAAGCCGATGAGGTCGACTTGGCCTAGCCCAAGCGCGCGAACTGCGGCGATCATGTCCCCGGACATGTCCTTGATCGTCAGCGGAGCCTTGCCGCCGGACAGGCCGATGCCGCGATAATCAAGCGCATAGACCGGACGATCCGCCGCCAGCCCTTCGACCAGGAGGGGATCGAAATTATCGAGATTGGCCGCCCAGTGATTGAGCAGCACCAAGGGAACGCCTGCCTCCGGGCCGAGCCGGCGATAGGCGAACCGCGTGCCGGCCGCCTGGACAAATTTGGTCGGTGCAGTCTTCCAGTCGGTCGTGGGATGGGTGTCGGCCATGATTGGTTCCTTGGATGCCGTCCCGATCCGTCAGGATGGCCGAAGGTGGCTCAAAATGCGGTGGTGCCCGTGAAGGCACCACCCGGATGTCGTCAGCCCGCCAGCGTCGGATAGTCGGTGTATCCCTTGGCCCCGCCGCCATAGAGCGTGGTGGGATCGAGGGCATTGAGCGCGGCGCCGGTCTTGAACCGCTCCACCAGATCGGGGTTGGCGATGAACTGTCGGCCGAACGCAAACAGATCCGCCTTGCCATCGGCCAAGTTTTGCTCGGCCAGCTTCAGGTCGAAGCCGTTATTGGCGATGAAGGTGCGGCCAAAGCTTTGGCGGAGCGCCGCATAATCGAATGGCGTGGCATCGCGCGGACCGGCGGTCGCGCCCTCCACCACGTGGATATAAGCGATGTTCAGCTTATCCAACTGCTCCACGACATAATTGAACAGCGGCTGCTCATTATCCGAAATCACGGTGCCGCCGGCCGGCGAGACTGGTGACAGGCGCACGCCGGTGCGGTCCGCGCCGATCTGCTTCGACACGGCAGCGGTCACCTCCAGCAGCAGACGGGCGCGGTTCTCGATCGAGCCGCCATAGGCGTCGGTGCGCACATTGGCGGTCTCGCGCAGAAACTGGTCGAGCAAATAGCCATGGGCGCCATGCACCTCGACCCCGTCGAAGCCCGCCGTGATCGCATTGGCGGCCGCCTGGCGGAAGGAGTCGATGATCGCGGGGATCTCGTCGGTGTTCAGCGCGCGCGGTTCAGACACATCGGCAAAGCCGTCGTTGACGAAGGTCTTGGTTTCCGCGCGGATCGCCGACGGAGCGACCGGAGCCTCGCCGCCGAGCAGGTCCACATGGCTGACACGGCCGACATGCCACAGCTGGACGTAGATGCGCCCGCCCTTGGCATGGACCGCGTCGGTTACCTTCCGCCAGCCGGCGACCTGCTCCGGCGTGTAGAGGCCGGGCGTGTTCTGATAGCCCTGCGCCTGCGCGGAGACTTGGGTGGCTTCCGCGATGATCAGACCGGCGCTGGCGCGCTGGGCATAATACTCCGCCGCGAGCGGGCTCGGCACCAGGCCGGCGCCGGCACGGTTGCGCGTCAGCGGCGCCATGATGATGCGGTTGGAGAGCGTGAGCGAGCCGAGTGTGTAAGGCTCGAACAGGAAAGCGTCGGTCATTTCGCGGTCACCTTTCGTGGGACTGGCGTGTTCGATCAAAGGACGTGTTGCGGGGGACTCAGCCTGCCGTCCGATAGCGCTCTGCAGCGTGTTCCTGGCGCGTATTCGGCAGCATGGCCTGACGCGCGGCCTGGAAGGCGTTCCACTGTTCCACGTCGGGCAGCGGGGGAATCGTGACCGGCTCGCGACGGTCAAAGCCGACGAGCGCCGCATCGACGAGTTCACCGACCTCCATCACCCCGGTCATGGTGTTCAGGTCGGCACCGACGTGATCCCAGATTTCGGTGCGCGTGGCGGCGGGCAGCACGGCCTGGACATAGACGCCCTTCGGGCCGAGTTCGAGGCTCAGCCCCTGCGACAGGAAGAGCGCGAAGGCCTTGGTCGCACCATAGACGGTCATGCCGAACTCCGGCGCCAGCCCGACCACGGAGGCGATGTTGATGATCGCTCCTTCGCCGGCCTGCACGAAGCGCGGGGCCGCGGCACTGGCGAGCCGCAGCAGGGCCGTGGTGTTGAGGGCGACGAGCCGTGTCACGTCGTCAGCGGATTGCTCAATGAAGCTGCCGCCAAAGGCCGTGCCGGCGTTGTTGATGAGGATGCCGATGCGCGCGTCGTCGCGCAGCCGGGCCTCCACCACCGCCAGTTCCGCGGCTTGGGTCAGGTCCGCCTGGATGATGTCGATCGCCACGCCGGTTTCCTGGCGCAGGCGAGCGGCGAGCGCCTCCATGCGCACCCGGTCCCGTGCCACCAGGACGAGATCATGGCCACGCCGCGCGAAACGATCGGCGTAGGTGGCGCCGATGCCGGTGGAGGCGCCGGTGACAAGGACTGAAGGAAGGGCGGCCATGGGATTGCTCTCTGTTCCGTTGAAACCTATATTCATGACAGTCATCATGATTGACCAAATATGATGGTCATCATGAATATGTCAATGGGGCCGGTGGAGACATTTGAGATGAAGGTGAGCCGAGAGCAGATGGCGCAGAACCGCCGCCGGATCCTCGATGTCGCCAGCCGACTGTTCCGCGAGAAGGGGTTTGATGCCGTCAGCGTGTCCGAGGTGATGAAGGCCGCAGGTCTTACTCACGGCGGCTTCTATGGTCATTTCGGTTCGAAGGACGACCTCGTCGCCGAGACGGTGGGCTACATTCTCACCGGCACGACTGCAGGGGAGATGGATCTCAGTGCCTATCTTGAGGACTATCTTGCACCCCGGCATCGGGACAATGCCGCCGCGGGATGTCCCACGGCCGGGCTTGTGGCGGATATCCGCCATCAGACACCGGCGGCCCGCGAAGCCATGACGGCCGGCCTGCGTGCGCAGATCGAGCGTGTGGCTAAATCTCTTCCGGACATGGATCCGGCGGATCGGCGCCGCGCCGCGATCGGAACTTGGGCTGCGATGGTGGGAGCGGTGATCCTGGCTCGCGCCATCGACGACACCACGCTTTCAGATGAAATCCTGGAGCAGACGCGGGCCTGGATCGAAGCTGCGATAGACTCAGCATCCAAGCAATAAGCCGCCTTCACCCCGGCCGCTCGGCCACGCTGTGAATCGTCCCGGCTTGGCCGGAGACCTCCACACCTGAGAGCATGGGGGCCGTCGGCCAGCTCATAGCCGAAGCGCACGCCCGGCGTGCGGATACGGTCGATCTCCTCCAGAGCGATCTCGGGCTCGGTCTTATCGGACGGGTGCGCGTCGGGCACATGCGCCAGGACCATGCGCCAGGACCATGCGGTCGGGGGTGCAGGTCCAGATCACCGGAAGAAACAGGCGAAGGCCGACCAAGGTCCGGCAGTTGGCATTTTTGCCGAGCCTGGTCGCGTGCGCCCCGGGTGTAACTGGATGCGGTAACGTTGTTCATGCTCCAGGGCAGTCGTTCCACGTTGACGTCCTGACGCTGCAGGCAGGGGGGCGCAACCATGCGCCCCGGCCTCGAAGCCTTTATGCCGTGCGTCGGCCCACGCCCCGGCCGGCTCGGGCCCTGTGCGGACTTCAATTTGCCCGGCCGAGATAGTCGCCGAGGTTCAACTCATAGTCGGCAAGGCTGCTATTCGCGATGAGGCGTGCAATCCTCGGCCGGCGAGCCTGGAAACCGGGCCATGCCAGCGACTGGCTGTATTCCTGGTAGGCTGCCAACAGGTCTTCTTCGGGCGGCAGCGTCGCGCGATTGACCTGGGCCTTGGCGCCCGCCAACGACTGCCGGTCGAAGCGGCTCAGCCGCGTTGCGAGCGCCGTCACGAACCCGTCCAGTTCGCTGTCGGGGAGCGCGCGGGTCACCGCCCCGAAGCGTTCGGCGTCGGCTGCGGAGTAGTCCTGGCTGCTGAGGATGATCTCGAGCGCGCGATCCCGGCCGGCGAGCCGCGGAAGCCGCTCGGTGCCACCGCCGCCCGGCAGGATGCCGACACCGACCTCGGGTTGACAGAAGGCGGCCTTCTCAAGGCTAGCGTAGCGCATGTCGCAGGCGAGCGAGAACTCATTTCCGCCGCCGCGGGTGCGGCCGCGGATACTGGCGATGCTGATGACAGGGGACTTGCTCAGCCGCAGCACCAGATCGACCCAGGTCGGAACCGGCGGGGTGGTGTTCTCGAACGGGAAATCCCGCGCCTTGGCGAGGTCGAAGTGATTGATGAAAAACCCGTCCAGCTCGCTGCGGAAGACGATGACCCGAACGTCGGGGTCGCTGTCCATTTCAGTGACGATCGCGTGCAGGCGCGACACCATTTCTGGCACCACCAGGTTGAACGGCGGGTTTTGGATAGTGGCCTGCCAGTATTGCGGGCTGATTTTGTCGAGTCTGACCACCGAGGAGGGCGCCGTAGCGGCTGCGCCCTGTGCGGCCGCTGGCGACGACATGATCGCGGGAAGTGCTGCCGCTGCGGCAACGGTCGCCGCAGCATAGCCCAATTCTCTCCGCGTGAGGCGATGGTCCACAGGCTCCATCTCCGGCTTTGTCGTCATGTTCGGCCCCTTTCGAGCGCGGGTGGGAAATGAGCGGGATGGACGGGGCTGAGGCTGCGTTCAGGAAGCCGGCGGCTGCGTCCGCAAATTCTCCGGCGAACTGAAAGTGCGCGCCATGACCGGAGTCCGGGTAAATGATCAGCCGCACATCTGGAAGCCACTGTTGCAGGATGTGGGAATTCACCGTCGGCACCATGATGTCGCTGTTGCCATTCACGACCAGCGTCGGCTGTGTGATCTTGGCCAGATCGGCATAGCGGTTTGCCGGGACTTTGCCCCAGGCCATGATGGCCGCCTGTTGCGCCTGGACGTTGGCCACACTCGACTCCGGCGCGTGATCATTCTGGCGGGCAGAAACGCGCGCCTGCCATGCCCTCGCCGCCGGCCGGGCCGGCCCCTGCGAGGATCAGACGGCGGACGATGTCGTGAGCGTCGACGACGACCTGCTGCAGCGAAGCCGCCGAGCGAAAAGCCGGAGACGTCAACCTGCTCAAGGCCCTGCGCACGGGCGAACGCGATGATGTTGGACGCCATGGTCCCGCATGCTGCGAGCGTTTCAAGCCGTTCATGCAGCACAGCCAGTTGCATTGTTGCGAATGGTCATTTCTGGCGCCTGGAGTGCCACCAAGCCTCACTTCACGCGGACGACCAC
This sequence comes from Azorhizobium sp. AG788, assembly GCA_943369575.1. Taxonomy (GTDB): domain Bacteria; phylum Pseudomonadota; class Alphaproteobacteria; order Rhizobiales; family Xanthobacteraceae; genus Azorhizobium. The sequence goes on from CALRNP020000008.1 coordinate 25,557, forward strand.
TTTTCCCTTCGCGCGGCCGGTTTCGACATAAGCCAGTGCCTCATTGGTCTTCACGAACGGGAAGACCCGATCTAAGACCGGACGTATGACACCCGCCTCGATCAGAGAGGTGACCTTGCCGAGTTGTCCGCCGTTCGCGGTCATGAAGAGAAACGAGTAGCTGACCCTGTGGCGTTTCGCTTTTCTCCGGATCCCGGCGCTCAGCAAGCGCATGACCTGTCCGAGCAGCCAGCCGGATCGGTTCTGCCGCGCAAAGTCAGGATCGGGCGGGCCGGAAATCGAGATCAGCTTTCCGCCCGGCTTCAGCACGCTGAGGGATTTCTCCAATGTATCCTTGCCGAGGCTGTTGAGCACGACGTCATAGCCGCTCAGCACCTTCTCGAAGTCCTCTTTCTTGTAGTCGATGACGACGTCGGCCCCGAGGTCTTTCACCAGAGCGACATTTGCTGTGCTGGTAGTCGTCGCCACATGGGCCCCCAGATGCTTGGCAAGCTGAATTGCCATGGTGCCCACCCCGCCGGATCCGGCGTGGATCAGGACCTTCTGCCCTTTGCGCACATCAGCCCGCTCGACCAGGACCTGCCATGCCGTGAGGGCGACGAGGGGAATGGAGGCGGCCTCCGTCATGTTCAGATTGCTCGGCTTCATCGCCACATCGTCCTCATCCATGGCGATGTACTGGGCGAAAGTGCCGATGCGATCCTGGGCGGGACGGGCATAGACGGCGTCACCGGGCTTGAAGCGCCGGACTTTGGCCCCCACTTGCACCACGATGCCCGCGACATCGTTGCCCAACACCAGGGGAAGGCGGTAGGGCAGGATCAGCTTGAACTCTCCGTCCCTGATCTTGCTGTCGAGGAGGTTCACACCGGCGGCATGGACCTCGACCATGACGTCGTTCTCGCGCAACGCCGGCTCGGCTGTTTCACCAAGCCGCAGCGTGCCGCCTTTCTTGTAGCGGTCGATCAGGAATGATTTCACCGAAGTGACTTTCTTTTATGTAGCAAGTTGGCAGGGCGAAAATGCCGTCAGACCGGCAACCGGAATTCTTTGCGCAAGCTCTTGTCGAAGAACCCCGCGGGGGCAAACCGGCGCAGCATACTGATCTGCTGTGCAACTTTGCCCGCAGTATAGCGCCGCCGCGGACGGGCATCGCTCGCAGCCTTGACGACCACAGCCGCCACGACATTCGGCAGATCGGCTTTGGGCATCACGTCGCGCAGGAGGGCTTCCAGGTTCGCTCGCGCGCCGTCATAGGCATTCAAGGGGGAATCCGGCTTGATTCCATTCTGGTCGAAGACCGTGCGAACAAACGCAGGCTCGATCACGGAAACGCGAATATGGAAGGCACGAATTTCGTGGTCGAGCGATTCCGAATAGCCCTCGAGTGCGTGCTTGACCGCCGAGTAGTGAGCTGAGTACGGCGCTGGGATCAGGCCCAGGATCGAGCCGATATTGATGATGCGCCCTTTGCCGCGCCGCCGCATCGACGGCAACACCGCATTGGTCATCCGGATGACGCCGAAGAGATTGACGTCGAACAGGGCTTGCACCTGGGCGACCGAGAATTCCTCAGCGCCCCCCAGCAATCCGATCCCTGCATTGTTGACCAGAAGGTCAATTTGCCCCTCTCGGTTTAGGATTTCGTCGACGGCGCGTTGCACAGAGGCATCGTCGACCACGTCGCACACCAGCATGGTGATCCCGTCCGCGCCCTGGGGCATCGGTTTGCGGCTGGTACCGAAAACCCGGTAGCCATTGCGCTGCAGCTGCTGGGCCGTCGCCAGCCCGATACCAGAGGAGGCGCCGGTGACGAGAGCGACCCCACGTTCTGTCTTGCTCATCGGCTTCCGCTTTCATTTCGCCGTGGAACTTCGTTGGCAGATGAGTTACTATCATTTTCATACTTAGTCACTATCAAAATGATATGGATATGAAGAATCTTTCGGACCAGCCATGTTTGATCGCCCGCAGCCTCGCGCTCGTGGGGGACGCATGGAGCATGCTGATCATGCGCGACGCCCATTCAGGGCTGAAGCGCTTCGATGAATTCCGGAAGAGCCTCGGCATCGCCCCGACAATGCTGACCGGGCGGCTGTCGTCGCTGACCGAGGACGGTCTGCTGGAGAAGCGCCGCTATTCGGAGCGTCCACCACGGGACGAATATGTGCTGACAGAAGCCGGCCGCGACTTCCTGCCGGTACTGTTTGCGATCGGCGCCTGGGGACGCAAGCATCGCAACGGCGGCAAGGCGACCCGCTTCTTCGACGCGGAGACGGGGACGGAGATCGATCCCGTCACCATCGACCGTGAGACCGGCGCTCCGATTGGAACCCGGCCCATTCGTATCGTCCCGCCCGAATGAACAGCTCTTAGGCAGATGCTGCGGAGCCCGGCCATTCAAGGGCAACTCATTTTTGATGGCGTTCGGTGTCGCGAATGCTCACATATGGCGAGCAGCGGTCGCTGGTGCAGCAGGCCGGCGGCGAAGAGCGGGCCGTCGCTCGTGACGAGCCGGCTCCAGCGCATCCAGCCCGAAGCGGGCATGCGTGGTCCTGCTCACCCGCCAGCCGACGATGCGGCGGGTATAGGCGTCGATCACAAAGGCGACGTTAGACGAAGCCCGACCAGGTGCTGGCATAAGAGAAATCGGACAGCCAAAGCTGGTTCGGCTGTGCCGATCGACACGTGGCGCCGCGCGGCCCATTCGCCGTTGGGACGTTGATCCCAAGGTTCTCTGGGGCTTCTTCTCGCAGAATGGGAGGATGCGCCATCGCGTTTTCGATGGGCGCGCCACCACGACGGATCCACCGGGTGATATTTTCCGATCGCAGGATATGCGGCCAGGGTCGTCTACGGGGATTGATCCGTTCAGTCTTCCGCATAGGTGCGGTCAATGGGCTGGTCGATCGAGTTCTTGGTGCGCTCGAAGCCCTTCTTCCAATCATTAATGTGCCGCCGCATCCAGAGAGCCGCGTCCGCCTTGTCCCGGCGACGCAGAGCATCGATGATGGCGGCATGGGCCTGGATGTTGCGCTCTGGCGCCTGCGGGCTGCGCCGGAAAAGCATTTCTGTCGTTGGAAAGAACAGCCTGTTCTCGGGCTCGCGAGCGAACTGGAGCACGCGGTTTCCCGCGGCCTTTGAGAGCAGGGCGTGAAACTCGGTGTCGAGCAGCGCGAGCTTCGCGGGCTTGGTCAGCGCGCTGCGCGACTTCTTCAGGTTCTCCTCCAACTCGCCGAGAGCGGTGAGGGTGATCCGCTCCGCCGCCAGCTCCGCCACGGCCGTCTCGATGGCCATGGTGGCCTCCCACAGCTCCCGGAACGTGATCTCGTTCAGCACGAAGGCGCGACTGACGTCGCTTGCGAATCGGTCGTAGTGGGGCACGGCGGCATAAAGCCTGCGGTTGGAATCCCGCCGGATCAGCCCGCTCTGCTCCAGGAGGCGGATGCCTTCACGCACGGTGGAGCGATTGACGCCAAACTGCTTCACCAGCGCCGCTTCCGTCCCGATCTCGTCGCCAGGACGCAGGCGGCCGGAGACGATCTGCCGCTCGATGGCGTCGGCGACGAGCTTGTAGGCCGGCGAGGGCGTGATGGGCTCGAATACCCCTTGGGAGGTCTCCGCCGACTTGGTCTCGGCATCCTCACTCATGCTGACAAAAGCCCTCCTGGAGGCTGGCTTGTGAAACGCTCCTGCGTACGCCCTCGTCTAAGCCGCTTGTCGGACAATGTCGAGGTGCCTGCATCATGCGCCCCCAGCTGTCCGCATGGCCTGCTGAACCATTCCGCGCAGTTCGTTGGTTGCGACCTTGCCATTGGCGTTCCGCGGCAGGCCGCCTGGCAGGATGGTGATGTGGTCCGGCACCTTGTAGTCGGACAGGCGTACGCGGCAGAAGTCGCGGATGCTCTCCCGGGACAGGCCCTTCGCCGCGACCCGAACGCCGCCACCCGCTCCCCAGCACCGGGTCGGGATAGCCCACGATGGCCGCCTCCGAGACATCCGGATGGCTGACGATCACACCTTCCACCTCGGCGGCACAGACCTTGTAGCCGGTGCGGTTGATCATGTCCTTCTTGCGGTCGAACACCTTCAGGTAGCCTTCGGCGTCGATGGACCCCACATCGCCGGAGCGCCATAGCCGATGCCGAGCGCGCCCAGGACGCGAGCGCGCGGCGCTTTGCTGGTGCGCGAGACGGGGGAACCGCAGCCCGCGCAGCCGATCCGGATCAAAAGCCATGGCGTCCTCAGGGAACCAGCACGACCTTGCCCACCGTCTGCCGGCCGGCGAGGGCCGCGAGGGCGCGGGGCGCTTCCGCCAGCGGGAAGACGTCGCGCACCAGGGGCGCGATGGCGCCCTGCCGCCGCAGTTCGAACAGCTCGGCGAAGATCTCCGGCACGCGCTCGGAATGGTGGCGCCGGTATTCCCCCCAGAAGACGCCCATGGCCGCCGCGTTCTTCAATAGCAGCCGGTTGGACGGCAGGTCGGCGATCGCGCCGCCCGCAAAACCGACGATGACGAGCCGGCCGCCCCAGGCAAGGCAGCGCAGGCTATCCACCGCCACCTTGCCGCCGACCGGATCGATAACGACGTCCACGCCCTTTCCGGCGGTGATCTCGCGCACCCGCTCCACGATGGGCTCGGCGGCGTAGTCGATCGTCTCGTCGGCCCCGAGCGTGCGGCAGATGGCAAGCTTCTCCGCCCCCGCGGCCGTCGCGATGACCCGGGCGCCCCAGTGGCGCGCAAGCTGGATCGCGGCTGAGCCCACGCCACCCGCGCCGGCGTGCACCAGCACGGTCTCCCCTGCTTTGAGGCCGGCGCGATCCTTGAGCGCGACGTGGGCCGTCGGAAAGATGACCGGAAGGGTCACGGCATCGGACATGGGGAAGTCGTCCGGGATCTTCTCCGCTCCGACCTCCGGCACGGCGGCATATTCGGCAAAGCCCCCGTGGTCGAGCAGCGCGCAGATGCGGTCGCCGGTCTGGAACCGGCTTCCCGGCGCGGCCTCGACGATGGTGCCAGCCACCTCGATGCCGGGGATGAACGGCAGCTGAGGCTTGGACTGGTACCTGCCGCGGATCATCAGCGTATCTAGGAAGTTCGCGCCGGCTGCCTCGACCTTGACGATGCATCCGTTCGCCGCCGCCGGGCGGGGACAGTCCTTGAAGACCATCGTGCCTTCGTCCGTGATCTCCTCCACCAGCCATCCGCGCATAGGGGCGTCCTCCCTGGCCGTGCCTGTATTCCGCATCACGCGACGTGGGCGCGGGGCGGCACCAGATAGGCGACGCCCTCGCCGCGCCGTGCCTTGGCTTTCTTGATTTCGTCTCGGGCGATGGTCCGCAGATGGACCTCATCGGGGCCGTCGATGAAGCGCAGCGCGCGCCCCCATGTCCACAGATAGGACAGAGGCGTGTCCGGCGTCAGGCCCATGGCGCCGAACACCTGGATGGCCCGATCCACGACCTCGGTCTGCACCCGCGCCGCCGCCACCTTGATGCCCGAGACCTCGATGCGGGCGGCGCGGTTGCCCTCGCGGTCCATCAGCCATGCGGCGCGGAGCACGTAGAGGCGCAACTGCTCGATCTCGATGCGCGAGCGCGCGACCCAGTCCTGGATGTTGGCATAGTCGGCGAGGTGGCGGCCGAAGGCGCGGCGCTCCAGTGCGCGCTCCAGCAGCAGTTCGAGCGCGAGCTCGCACTGGCCGATGGTGCGCATACAGTGATGCACCCGGCCGGGGCCGAGCCGGGCCTGCGCCAGAGCGAAGCCCTGCCCTTCTGTGCCGAGGAGGCTGTCCGCGGGCACGCGCACGTTCTCGAACACGACCTCGCAATGCCCTTCCGGCGCATGGTGGTGCATGATGGGAACGTCGCGCACCAGCCGCACGCCGGGGGTGTCGAACGGTACAATGACCATGGAATGGCGGGCGTGCGGGTCGGCTTCCGGCCGCGGATCGGAAAGCCCCATCACGATCACAAAGCGGTTGTTGGGATGCTTCGCGCCGGTGGTGAACCACTTGCGGCCATTGATGACGTAGTCGCCGCCGTCGCGGCGGATGGTGGTCTGCAAATTGGTCGGGTCCGACGAAGCGGAATCTGGCTCGGTGATGCCCACGCAGGAGCGGATCGCCCCTTCCAGCAGCGGCTCCAGCCACCTTTTGCGCTGGTCCGGGGTGGCGAACATGTGGAGGATTTCCATGTTCCCGGTGTCGGGCGCGCTGCAGTTGAAAACCTCAGCCGACCAGTGGACGCGGCCCATGATCTCGGCGAGCGGAGCGTATTCGAGGTTGGTCAGGCGGGTGCCCGGCTCGTCGTCGCTGAGCTGCGGCAGGAAGAGATTCCACAAGCCTTCCGCATAGGCCTTGGCCTTGAGCCGTTCGATGATCTCGGTCGGATAGACGCCGTCCTCGCACGCGCGGTGCCACGCGACATTCGCGGGCAGGACTTGCGCCCGCATGAAATTCTTCAAGCGGGTGCGAAGCGCTTCGACCTTTGGGGAATAGGCAAAATCCATCGTGCAGCTTCCTTGAAATGCGGAACTGGACCGCAGGCGGCTCAGCCGGCCTCGCCGGCGATGATCTCCACGGCTCGGCGTGCGAAATTCTGCGACAGGCGCCCGACCTCGGCCGCGCCCTCGGACGCGGCATTGCCATGCTTGGCGCGGGCGGCGATGCCCTCGAAGATCACCGCGAAGCGGAACAGTGCGAAGATCCGGTGGAAGTCCACGAAGGCTTCGGCCCGGCCGCCGGCCGCCGCGTACCAGGCGAGAAACTCCCGGCGATCGGGCAGCCCCTGCGCCACAAGATCAAGCCCAGCGACACCGCCATACTCGTCTGGACGGCTGTCCCAGGCGACGCTGAAGTGGGCGACGTCGGCCATGGGATCGCCGATGGTCGACAATTCCCAGTCGAGCACCGCGATGACGTTCGGCTCCCTCGGGTGCATCATCAGGTTGCCGACGCGGAAATCGCCGTGGACGATGGTTGCCGGCCCCCGCGTCGCGAGGCCCGGCCCGGGAAAATGCCGGGGCAGCCATTCGATCAAGTGCTCGACCTCGGGCAGATTGCGGGTCTGCGACTGCCGCCACTGCCGCGTCCACCGCGCCACCTGCCGCTCGAAATAGCCGTCCGGCCGCCCGTAGTCGGAGAGGCCCGCAGCCCGCCAATCCACGGCGTGGAGGCGTGCCAGGGTCTCGGCGGCGGAGCGGTACATTTGCCGGCGCTCGCCGGGTGCGGCCGGCGCGAGGTCGCAATCGGCGAAGATGCGGCCATCGAGAAACTGCATGATGTAGAAAGGCGTGCCGATCACCGAGGCGTCGGCACAGAAATGGACCATTCGCGGCACCGGCACCCCGCTGTCGGCGAGGGCCGCCTGCACGCGGTGCTCCCGGTCGACCGCGTGGGCGGAGGGCAGCACCGCGCCTTCCGGCTGTTTGCGCAGCACCAGCCGGTGGGACGGGCTGTCCACGAAGAAGGTCGGGTTGGACTGCCCGCCCGATATGCGGCGAAGCTCGACCGGCCCCTCGAAGCCGCGCACGGCGGACGCAAGATTGGCTTCGAGGGCGCGGGCATCGATCCCGGGCGGGGCAGGTATCAGAACAGTCATTGAATATTGTCTCTTGAGGGGGCGTCTCGTCTTGGACACCTTCATTTCTTCACAAGCGGACACTCGCTGAGAGCGAGCGGACGGAAGGCTTCCGCCGCCGGAATGGTGCGCAGGATCTTCAGATAATCCCACGGCCCCTTGGATTCGGCCGGCGACTTGACCTGGGCGAGGTACATGTCGTGGATCATCCTGCCGTCAGGCCGGATCGCGCCGTTGCGGGCGAAGACATCGTCGATGGGCAATTCGCGCATCTTGTCGGCCACCTTGTCGCCTTCGGTGGAATTGGCCGCCCTCGCCGCCCGCAGATAATGCAGGACAGCAGAATAGACGCCGGCGTGGAGCATGGTCGGCTTGCGGCCGTTCATGCGCGCTGACCACCGTGCCGACCAGGCCCGATTGCGCTCGTCCATGTCCCAATAGAAGCCACTGGTGAGGAGCAGTCCCTTGGACTGTTCGAGGCCGAGGGCGTGGATGTCGGTGATGAAGATGACCATGGCGGCAACGCGCTGCTTCTTGCCGCCGATGCCGAACTCATTGGCCTGCTTGATGGAGTTGATGAGGTCGGCGCCCGCATTCGCGAACGCGATGACGTCCGCGCCGGACGACTGGGCCTGCAGCAGGAAGGACGAGAAATCGGAGGTGTTCAGCGGATGCCGCACGGAGCCGACGACCTTGCCGCCATTGGCAAGGACGACATCCGTCGCATCCTTTTCGAGCGAATGGCCGAAGGCGTAGTCGGCGGTGATAAAGAACCAGCTCTTGCCGCCCTCCGCCACCACCGAGCGCGCGGTGCCGTTGGCCATGGCGTAGGAATCGTACACCCACTGGAAAGACGTGGGCGAGCAGGCCTTGTTGGTGAAGATGGTCGACGCCGACCCGGTGTTGAGCAGAACCTTATTCTTGGCTCGAGTGATTTCCTGAACAGCAAGGGCGATTGCGGAATTGGGCGTGTCCACGATGGTATCGACCGCATCCTCGTCGATCCATTTGCGGGCGATATTAGCGCCGACGTCAGCCTTGTTCTGGCCATCTGCGGCGACAACGGCGATGGGCTTGCCGTTCATGGTGCCGCCGAAGTCCTCCACCGCCATCTTGGCGGCCTCAATTGATCCCACCCCCGTCAGGTCGGTGTAGACGCCGCTGAGATCGGTGAGGACGCCGATCTTGACGCCGCGATCAGGAATCTGCGCTGCCGCCGTGCCGACCATAGAGCCAGCCATGACAAAGCCAACAATGACCATGGCACAACGAAGAACGCTCGCACGTGGCTGCTTCACACGTGGCTGCTTCATCGGTTTCCTCCCGGCAATTTTATGATTAGGGGAGGCGTATCGCATCCCCGTCTGTTTGTCGGACAAACTTTTTATCCGTCGTAAATTCAAACTGTCAAGTCGGAGGGGGCAAGGTAGTCGTCAGCGGGTAGCTCGCCGGCGAAATTGTCTTCAGCGCCCAATGCACGCGATGAAAGATGATCGGCGAGCGCCAGCTTGACATCACACGAAGTCATTCGATATCCAGATTGTCCGACAAACGGTCACGCGCCAAGAGGCCCATGAAGAACGACCGGCGGAGGGGGCGCGAGCCATGCACACTACCAGCTCGCTGATCGCTTCCAGAGACGAGGAGAGGTCATGCATCTGAAGGATATCGGTGCCATTGTGACGGGGGCCGCGTCCGGTCTCGGCGGCGCCACTGCGGCGCGCCTCGCGAAGGCTGGCGCCAGAGTGGTTCTCTTCGATCGAGACGCCGCCGCCGCCAGCGCGCATGCAAAAGCCATTGGCGGCCATGCCATCGGCGTGGACGTGACCGACGAGGCCGGTGTTTCCGCTGCCCTCGAAGAGGCGGAGAGGCAGGTTGGGACCATCCGCGTGCTGGTCAATTGCGCAGGCATCGCCCCTCCAGGCAAGGTGGTCGACCGGCACGGGGGCGTGCAACCGCTCGCCGATTTCAGACGGATCGTCGAGATCAACCTCATCGGCACCTTCAACGTCCTGTCGAAGTTCGTCGGGCGTCTCCATGCCGCGGAGTTCGTGGGTGAAGAACGGGGCGTGATCGTCAACACCGCCTCCGTCGCCGCCTTCGAGGGACAGGTTGGCCAGGCCGCCTACGCCGCTTCCAAGAGCGCGGTGGCGGGCATGACCCTGCCGCTGGCGCGCGAGTTCGCCCAGTACGGGATCCGCGTGCTCACCATCGCGCCCGGTATCTTCCTGACCCCCATGCTGCAAAGCCTCTCGAAAGAGGTGCAGCAGTCGTTGGGGCGCCAGGTGCCGTTTCCGAGCCGTCTAGGCGATCCCAACGAATACGCTCAACTCGTCGAATCCATCATCGCCAACCCCATGCTGAACGGCGAGGTCATCCGCCTCGATGGCGCAATCCGGATGGGGCCGAAATGAACTCGGCCTGCGAACCCCGCCCCGACACGCCGGCCGGCCTGCTGGATCTCGGAATCCATAACCACGTCGCGACACTGACCCTCAATCGGCCTGCCGCAGGCAATGCCATAGATCTGCCCCTTGCCCGCGCCCTGCTCGGGGCGGCGATCCGCTGCGACCAAGACCCAGGCATCCGCTGCGTCGTGCTGACCGGAAACGGCCGCCTGTTCTGTGTCGGCGGAGATGTCGGAGGCTTTGCCGCGGCGGGGGAGGCCGCCTCGCGCTATATCAGCGAGATCGCCGGCACCCTCCACATGGCGATCTCGCGGTTTTTGCGGATGCCAAAGCCGCTCGTGGTGCTGGTCAATGGGCCGGCGGCGGGAGCGGGCGCCAGCCTGGCGATCTGCGGCGACGTGGTTCTAGCAGCGCGCTCGGCTCACTTCACCGCCGCCTATGGCAGCGTGGGCCTGAGTTCGGACGGCGGGATGTCGTGGCTCCTGCCGCGCCTCGTCGGTCTCAGGAAAGCCCAAGAGTTCATCCTGACCAACCGACGCATCCATGCCGAGGAGGCCGAGAAGATCGGCCTCGTGACCCGTGCGGTGGACGATGCCGCGCTGGCCGACGAGGGTCGCGCGCAGGCGCAGCTTCTGCGCGATGCGGCAACCGGCGCCGTCGGCGCGGCGCGAGCCCTGCTCCTGGAAAGCTTCGGCTCAGCCCTGGAGCATCAGCTTGAGCGCGAGACACGCAGCATCGCCGCGGCGGCGGGCGGCGCGGAGTTCCGTGAGGGCGTTATGGCCTTTCTGGAACGCCGCAAGCCGAACTTCGAAAGGGAGGCCAATTGATGGGCGAGGTCCATGTCGTTCCCCCCGCTTCGGGCGCGATGCCCGGATGGGAGACACAGATGCGACGCAACGTCGTGATCGCGGCGGGCGTGCGCACGGCAATCGGCACGTTCGGCGGCGCGCTCGCGGGACACGCACCGACGGACCTCGGCGCCGCGGTCGTGGCGGAAGCGCTCAGGCGCGCAGGGATCGCGCCTGAAGAAGTCGGACATGTTGTATTCGGCAACGTCATCATCACCGAATCGCGCGATGCCTATCTTGCGCGCACTGCGGCCATCGGCGGGGGCATCCCGAAGGAGGTGCCGGCCATGACGCTGAACCGCCTGTGCGGCAGCGGCGTGCAGGCCATCATCTCCGCGGCCCAATCGATCATGCTGGGTGACACGGATGTAGCTATCGCTGGTGGCGCGGAATGCATGAGCCGTGCGCCACATCTGCTCAGCACGGCGCGGTTCGGCCAGAGGATGGGGAACGTTGCAGCCACCGACCACCTCACCGGCATCCTCACCGACCCATTCGGCAACGGCATCATGGGCATCACCGCGGAGAACGTCGCCGACCGCTATCAGATCAGTCGCGCGGACCAGGACGCCTTCGCCCTGGAAAGCCAGCGGCGGGCGGCCGCAGCCATCGACGCCGGGCGCTTCCGCGGCCAGATCCTCCCCGTCGAGGTGCGCCGGGGCAGGGAGACCATCCTTTTCGATACGGACGAGCATCCCAAGCGCGACACGACCCGCGAGGGTCTCGCGACTCTTCGGCCGGCGTTCAGGAAGGACGGCACCGTAACGGCGGGCAATTCCTCCGGCGTCAACGACGCTGCGGCGGCCCTCGTGCTGGTGGAGGAGGAGAAGGCGCGGCACGACGGCCTGCCCATCCTGGCACGGATCGTGGGATACGCGCACGCCGGTGTCGATCCCTCCGAGATGGGCATCGGCCCGGTGCCCGCAGTGCGCGCTCTTCTCGACCGTACAAGGCTCGCGGCCGCGGATTTCGACGTGATCGAATCCAACGAAGCCTTCGCCGCCCAGGCCTGCGCGGTGTCGCGCACGCTCGGCTTCGATCCGGCGAAGGTGAATCCCAATGGCGGCGCCGTGGCGCTCGGCCATCCGGTCGGGGCGACCGGCGCAATCCTCGCGGTCAAGGCACTGTACGAGCTTCAGCGAACCGGCGGCAGGCGGGCGCTCGTCACCCTGTGCATCGGCGGCGGCCAGGGCATCGCCCTGGCCCTGGAGCGCCTCCGTACAGAAGGGTAACGCGGGGCTGCAGGCCAGGATTCGACAAGGCTGTCCTGCGCGCCCTTCCAGAATCGGCCGGCCTCCGATTGAGAGCCCGGCCGGTCCCAATTGAAAAGAACATCAGGGAGGCAGTTCCATGCCATACGAAGCGGAGACTGGTGCCGGAGAGGCCGCCCGTGCTCGGCGCAACACGATTTCGGACGCCTTGAGGCGAGCCGCGCGGCGCCACGGGCAGCGAGTCGCCCTTGCCTTCGAAGACCGGAGTTGGTCGTTCCTCGCGCTCGACCGGGCGGTCGACAAGGTCGCGTGCGGCCTCATCGATGCCGGCCTGCGCGGCGGGGACAGGCTCGGCGCCTTCGGGCGTAATTCGGACGCCTATTTCATCCTCTGGCTCGCCTGCGCCCGCGCCGGCCTGATCCATGTGCCCATCAACTATGCTCTGACCGGGCGCGAGCTGACCTACATCCTGACCCAGTCGGGCGCCCGCACGGTCATGCTCGATCCGAAACTGCGACCGTCGCTCGACGCCGTGCTCGAACCTGGGTTAACGCTGGAGGTTGGTACGCTGTTCGGTGGGCAGGGGCTGGATGTGCTGAGCCTTGCCACCGGCACGGCCGACGTCGCGCCGGTGGAGCTACCCATCGACGACACGGACGTGGTGCAGTTGCTCTACACGTCCGGCACCACGTCGGCCCCGAAGGGCGCGATGATGACCCATCGCGCCCTGCTCTCCGAATATATGAGCTGCATCGTCGCCCTGGATTGCGTCCCGCAGGACACCGCGCTTGCCGCTCTGCCGCTCTACCACACGGCGCAAATGCATTGTTTCACCATGCCCCAGATGCTGGCGGGCGTATCGACTCTGCTGATCGAGAGCCCGGCCCCCGAGCAATGCCTGCGGCTGATCGAGGAACACCGCGTTTCCTCCTTCTTCGCGCCGCCGACGGTCTGGATCAGCCTGCTGCGCCATCCCGATTTCGAGCGTCGCGACCTGACCTGCCTGCGCAAGCTCTATTACGGCGCCTCGATCATGCCGGTGCCGATCCTTGAGGACCTGCGCCGGCGCCTGCCGCTGGCCCAGCCCTACAATTGCTATGGGCAGAGCGAGATCGCGCCGCTGGCGACGGTGCTGCGCCCAGAAGATCATGCGGCGCGCCCTGCTTCCGCCGGGCGTCCGATATTCAACGTGGAGACGCGGATCGTCGACGCAGAGATGCGCGACGTGCCTCTCGGCGAGCGTGGCGAGATCGTGCACCGCTCGCCCCAGCTGATGGTGGGCTACTGGAACAAGCCGGAGGAGACCCGCGAGGCCTTCGAAGGCGGATGGTTCCACTCGGGCGACGTCGGAATCATGGATGAGGAAGGCTTCATCACCATCGTCGATCGCCTCAAGGACGTCATCAAGACCGGCGGCGTCCTCGTGGCGAGCCGCGAAGTGGAGGAGGTGCTGTTCACGCACCCCGCCGTTTCCGAGGTCGCCGTCATCGCGCTGCCGGACCCCAAATGGATCGAGGCGGTGACCGCAGTCGTGGTGCTTCGGCCCGGATACGATGCGGACCGCGAGGGCCTTATCGCCCACTGCCGGGAGTACCTCGCCCCCTACAAGGTGCCGAAGAGCGTCATTTTCCGCGCCGACCTTCCCCGCAACACCGCGGGGAAGTTGCTGAAGCGCGAGCTGCGCGCCGAATACGTCGATCTGGCCCCCGCGCACGCGGCGGGCACGGAGGCCTGACACGTAGGACAAGAAACAAAATCATAAAAAAACAGAGGGAGGAAAAGATGAATCTGAAGATCATTCTGGCGGCTGCACTTGGAACAGTTTGGGCCGGTGCAGTGCAGGCCGAGATCAATGTCAAGATCGGCGTGCTCAACGATCAGTCTGGAGGATATGCCGATATTGCCGGCCCGGGTTCCGTCATTGCCGCGCGCATGGCGGTGGAGGACTTCAAGGCCAAGGAAAAGGGCATCAACGCGACCGTCGTTGCCGGCGATCACCAGAACAAGCCGGACGTCGGATCGGGCATCGCGCGGAAATGGTATGACAATGAGGATGTCGACGTCATCGTGGACGTCCCGACATCCTCCGTCGCCCTCGCGGTCAACCAGATCACGAAGGACAAGAACAAGATCTTTCTCGTCTCGGGCGCCGGCACGTCGGATCTGACCGGCAAGGCCTGCTCGCCGAACACGATCCACTGGAGCTTCGACACCTATGCGCTGAGCCGCAGCACGGGCGGAGCGATGGTGAAGGCAGGCGGCGACACCTGGTTCTTCCTCACGTCGGACTATGCCTTCGGCCATGCGCTGGAGCGCGACGCCGAGGCCTTTGTCGTCGCGGCGGGCGGAAAGGTCGTCGGGAAGGTCCGCCATCCGTTCCCCGCGCAGGACTTTTCCTCCTTCCTGATCCAGGCCCAGGGGTCGAAGGCCAAGGTCATCGGTCTGGCCAACGCCGGCAGCGACACCATCAACTCGCTCAAACAGGCCAAGGAGTTCGGCATTGTGCAGGGCGGCCAGAAACTGGCGGGGCTGCTCGTGTTCTCCAGCGACGTGCAGTCAGTCGGGCTTGATGTCGCGCAGGGCCTCGTGCTGACGGAACCCTATTTCTCCGATCTCAACGATCACACCCGCGATTTCGCCAAGCGCTTCGGCGAGAAATTCCAGGGCAAGGTGCCGACATCCGTGCAAGCTGGGACCTATTCCGCCGTGCTGCATTATCTGAAGGCGGTCGCCGCGGCGCAATCCAAGGAAGCCGGCACTGTCCTCGCCAAGATGAAGGCGTTGCCGACCAATGACCCGGTCTTCGGTCCGGGGTCTATCCGTCCGGACGGGCGCAAGCTGCACTCGATGTACCTCCTTGAAGTCAAATCACCTGCAGAAGCGAAGAATAAGAACGACATTTACAAGCTGATTGCGACTATTCCGGCAGACGATGCCTTCCGGCCGATGTCGGAAGGAGGGTGCCCATACGTCTCAAAGAACTGATCTTCCCATCTGGAGCAGATCCTATGCGCTTGTGACGTTGCCCCCCAAATTCGATCCTGCGGCGAGTTTGCTCCGGCGGTGGGGTGAAGCGCTCCCCAATTCTAGCGCTGGAACATTCCGGGGTTAGGGCTCATTCCAGCGGGGATGCCGGAGAGCCATTCATGGCGCGATCGGCGGCTTATTGCCGATCGCGCTGTGCCAAAGAACCTGGTCTGTCCGGCTATCGTCACCCGCCCAGCTGCAGCGATACCAGAGGCCTACTAGCGTTCCAGCGCTTGCCAGGATGCGCCGGCACCTACGCATATGAGCAAATGCTCAACGATCGATGCGTGTGGAGAGAATGACAGAGGTCATGGTGCGCTCCACGCCCTCCAGCTGCCCGATCTGGTCGATCAATACATCCAGCTGCTTCACCGATGGCGCGACAACCACCGCGATCAGGTCGAACGACCCGCTGACCGAATGCAGGGTCCGCACCTCGCTGATGGCGCGCAGCTCAGCCTCCACCCGCGGCGCCAGCTTCGGCAAAGCGGTGATCAGCACATGGGCCTTCACCAGTCCCTGCTCATAGACCTCCGCCAGACGCACGCTATAGCCGGCGATGATGCCGCGCCGCTCCAGCCGCTCAATGCGGCTTTGCACCGTCGTGCGGGAGAGCTTGAGCTTGCGCGCCAGCTCGGAAGTGGCGGTTCGGCCATTCTCGCGCAGCAGGGCGAGCAGCTTCCGGTCTGTGGCATCTATCGGCAACATGCCGAAAAGCTACGGCGAACTGCCTTTATGCGCAATTTATATCGTCAGGCCGGCCCTTCTTTCCGCTGAGCATGCGCGCCAGGATGACCCATCGCCGAAGTGTCCCAAGAGATCGGGACCGCTCGGTCCCATTCCCTCTCAGAGGATCCTCCCATGACCCATTCCTCCCATCGCATTGCCGTCCTCGGTGCCGGCCAGATCGGCGCGGTCATCGCCGCCATGCTCGCCGAGCAGGGACATGCGGTGACGCTGGCCGATGCCTCGGCTGCGGCTCTGGCCCAGGCCGCCGGCGGCTTCACCACCGCGCCACTCGATGTGGCGAACCTGGATGCCTTGCGCACGTTCCTGCGTGACAAGGATCTGGTGGTGAGCGCCTGCCCTTATTTCCTCAATAAGGGCATCGCCCAAGCCGCGGTGGACACCGGCACCCACTATTTCGATTTGACTGAGGATGTGGAGACCACGGCCTTCATCAAGACCCTGGGCGCGCAAGCGCAGGTGGCCCTTGTGCCGCAATGTGGGCTGGCGCCGGGCTTCATCTGCATCCTCGGCGCCGACATGGCGGATCGGTTCGAGCGGGTGAAATCCATCAAGATGCGGGTCGGTGCCCTGCCGCTCTATCCCACCAACGCCTTAAGCTACAATGTCACCTGGTCGGTGGACGGGCTGATCAATGAATATTGCAACCCCTGCGAGATGGTGTTCGAAGGCAGGCCGATCCTGGTGCCGGCGCTGGAGGGGCTGGAAGGGGTGATGATCGACGGTGTCGCCTATGAGGCGTTCAACACCTCGGGCGGCCTTGGCACGCTGACCGAGACATTGGCCGGCAAGGTCACCGACCTCAGCTACAAGACCCTGCGCTATCCCGGTCATGCGGAAATCATGAAGCTGCTGTTGCGCGGCCTCGAACTGGCGGATGATCGCGACACCCTGCGCAAGATCCTCAATCGCGCCGCGCCCTTCACCCGCAAGGATGTGGTGGTGATCTTCGTCACTGGTGTCGGCGAGCGCAACGGCCGCCTGGAGGAAGAAAGCACGGTGCTGCGCTATTACGGCTCGCCGGAGATGAGCGCGATCCAGCTCACTACCGCCGCGGGCTGCGTCGCCATGGTGGAACTGTTCCTGGCCGGGAAACTGCCTGTGAAGGGATTCGTGCGCCAAGAGGATGCGAAGCTGGCGGACGTGCTCGCCACCACCGCCGGCCAGCGCCTTGTGGCGGCCGCGCCTGGCAGCCAAGGCTTCGGTTCCGACCCAAAAACCATAGCCAACGATATGATCCTGCGAAAAGCTGGATAAACACCCGCCAAGAGGTGCTATCCCATTTGACAACGGCAGCGAAAAACGCTCCGAAAGATATAAAACCGGCAGAGAGGGGTACCATGATCTCGCGTAGAAACCTGGCAGGCTTGATTGGTAGTGGCTCGCTCATGGCGGCGGCGATGGGAGGTCTCATCAGCACAGCGGCAGCCCAGGGCGCCCCTGCGTCAGCAGACGAGACCACCTTCGACCGCATTCGCCGCACCAAGAAACTGCGCATCGGCGCGGTTGCCGGTGCGGCACCTTACTATCACAAGGATCTCGCCACCGGACAGTGGCGCGGTTTCTATATCGATATTTCCAAGGCCCTGGCGGAAGAGCTCGAGGCGCAACTGGAGATCACCGAGACCACCTGGGGCAACTCGGTGCTCGATCTCCAGGCCAACAAGATTGACATCTTCTTCGGCCTGAATCCCACGCCCAAGCGCGCGCTGGTGGTGGACTTCTCCGTTCCCGTATTCAGCAATGCCTTCACCTTGCTCACCAAGAAGGACTTCAAGCCGAAGACCTGGGCCGAGCTGAACAACCCGGACATCAAGATCTCGGTGGATGTGGGCTCCTCCCACGATCAGGTGGTCAGCCGCCTGTGTCCGAAGGCGCAGATCGTGCGCCTGAAGAACACCGACGAGGCCACCATGGCCCTCATGTCCGGCCGGGTGGATGCCCAATGCATCATCCTGATGCTGGCGCTGACGGTGCTGAAGAAGAACCCCAGCGTCGGCCAGTTGCTGGTGCCGACCCCGGTGTTCTCCACCACCTCCAATGCCGGCTTCCGCCGCGAGAATGACAAGACCTGGCGGGATTTCGTCAATACCTGGATCGACTACAACAAGGGCCTCGGCTTCATCCGCTCCACCATCATCACCAACATGGAGTTGGTGGGGGTGAGCGAAGCGGACATGCCTCCCGGCATCTCGCTCTGAGCGTGCGGGCGCCGGATCGCGACCCGGCGCCCGCCCTTCCTCCCGCGCGGTGCGGCGGCATTGCTCTTGCGAAACCTCCGCCACGGCGCGATACGGCACCCCTGCCAGAGGCGGCCTCCCTGCATGCCGCGCGAGGGCCTTCCAGCCGATTGAGGACGAGGCATGTATCACTGGGATTTCGGGCTGGTCTGGACCTATCGATGGCTGCTGCTGGACGGGCTCGGCGTCACGGTGGGCTTTACGGTGGCCATCGTCGTGCTGGGGCTGGCCGCGGGCCTCTTGGCCGCCCTGGCCAAGCTCTCCAGCTTCCGCATCGTCCAGTGGCTGGCGTCCGCTTATGTGGAAGTGTTTCGCTGCACCCCGGTGCTGGTGCAGTTGGTGTGGTTCTACTACGCCTTGCCGATCCTCAGCGGCATTGAGATCTCCGCCATCACCGCCGGCATGCTGTCCCTCGCGCTGTATGGCGGCTCCTTCTATGCGGAGATCATCCGCGGCGGCATCGTCTCCATCGACAAGGGACAGACCGAAGCGGGCGAAGCGCTCGGCATGACACCGTCGCAGACCATGCGCCGCATCATCCTGCCCCAGGCGCTCAAGCGCATGGTGCCGCCGCTGATGAACCAGTCCATCATCCAGTTCAAGAACACCTCGCTGGTGTCGGTGCTGGCGGTGCCGGACCTGCTCTACCAAGGCCAGGTGGCGGCCCATGACAGCTACCGGCCGCTCGAACTCTACACCGTGATCGCCGTCATCTATTTCCTCGCCCTGTTCCCGCTCACGCTGCTGGTGCGGCGCGGCGAGAAGCGGCTGGCCACCACCGATTGAGGCCGCCCATGACCACCGAACCCAAGATCGAGGTCGCGGCCCTGCGCAAGAGCTTCGGGCCGCTCGCTGTGCTCAAGGATATCAGCCTCAAGGTGGAGAGCGGCGGCGTGGTGGCGCTGATCGGCCCCTCCGGCTCGGGCAAGTCCACGCTTCTGCGCTGCATCAACCTGCTGGTGGTGCCCGACGGCGGCCGTGTGCGCGTCGGCGGCGACAGCTTCGAATTCGGCACCGCCGCCAAGCTGCCCGGCGTGCGCGATCTGGCCCGCTTCCGCGCCAATACCGGCATGGTGTTCCAGCATTTCAACCTGTTCCCGCATATGAGCGTGCTGGCCAATGTGATGGAAGGCCCGCTCACCGTGCGGCGCATGCCCAAGGCCAAGGCCGAGCCGCTGGCCCGCGCCCTGCTGGCCAAGGTGGGCTTGGCCGACAAGGCCGACGCCTATCCCAACAAGCTGTCCGGCGGCCAGAAGCAGCGGGTCGCCATTGCCCGCGCTCTGGCCATGGAGCCGGAGGTGATGCTGTTCGACGAGGCCACCTCCGCCCTCGACCCCGAACTGGTGGGCGAGGTGCTGGCGGTGATGCGGGCACTGGCGGCCGAAGGCATGACCATGGTCATCGTCACCCATGAGATCGCCTTCGCCCGCGAGGTGGCCGACCGCGTGATCTTCATGCGCGACGGCGTGGTGGTGGAGGACGGCCCGGCCCGCGAGGTGATCGACACCCCGCGCGAGGCCGCCACCCGCGCCTTCCTCAGCCATTTTCACAAGCGCGGCGACACGGTGATTGCGCCGGCCGACCTGCCGTCATGACGCTGCCCGCCTACGCGCCGATCCCATGACCGTCGTGCGCTTTCCCTTTTGACTTCGACCACGGCGCCCGGCGCCGCGGTCTTCCCCTGCCTGCCGACGGAGAGCTCACATGAGCTGGGACAGCACCATCGACCGCATACGCCTCTTCCTGATCGAAAGCCCGATCAAGATGGAGCGGCTGCAAGGGGTCGGCAATGTGAAGGGCTCGGTTAAGCGCGTGCTGCTGGAGATCACCAGCGCCGACGGCATCACCGGCTGGGGGGAAGCTGCCCCCTGGGAGGTGTTCACCGGCACGCCGGAAGCCGCCTTTGCCGCTCTCGACGTTTATCTGCGGCCTCTGCTCCTGGGCAAGCCGATCAAGCCCCTGCGCAGTCTCATGGCGCAGATGGACAAGGCGCTGGTGGGCCATCCGGAAGCCAAGGTGGCGGTGGAAATGGCCCTCATGGACATCCTCGGCAAGGCCACCGGCCTCTCGGTGGCCGACCTGCTGGGCGGGCGGGTGCGCGACACCATCCCCTTGTCCTTCTCCATTGCCGATCCCAACTTTTCCGCCGACATGGAGCGCATGCGGGCCATGGTCCCCATGGGCCACACGCTGTTCAAGATGAAGGTGGGCGTGCAGCCGCATCGCGACGAGCTGGCGCATCTGGAAGCCATGCGCGCTGAATTCGGCGACACCATCGACCTGCGGCTGGATTACAATCAGGCCCTTACCCCGTTCAACGCCATGAAGATCCTGCGGGATGTGGACGTGTTCCGCCCCACCTTCATTGAGCAGCCGGTGCCCCGCCGCCATCTGGATGCCATGGCCGGCTTTGCGGCGGCGCTGGACACCCCCATCCTCGCCGACGAAAGCTGCTTCGACGCCGTCGATTTGATGGAGGTGGTGCGCCGGCAGGCGGCGGACGCCATCTCCGTCAAGCTGATGAAATGCGGCGGCCTGTTCAAGGCCCAGGCGCTGATGGCCATTGCCGATACCGCGGGCCTGCCCGGCTATGGCGGCACCTTGTGGGAGGGCGGCATCGCCTTGGCCGCCGGCACCCAGTTCATCGCTGCCACCCCCGGCGTTTCGCTGGGCTGCGAATTTTATATGCCCCACCACGTGCTCACCGAGGACGTGCTGGAGGCCCGCATCGCCAATCGCGACGGGCATGTGGTGGTGCCGGACGGGCCCGGCCTCGGCATCAGCGTCAGCGATGCCTCATTGCGCGGCAACGCCAAGATCCTCGCCGAGGCCTGATCCGCCCGCGCTCTTTCCAAAGGTCCTCATCATGAGCCTGCATGTTGTCGTCATCGGTGCCGGGATCGTCGGCGCGTCCACCGCCATCGAACTCCTGCGCGACGGGCACCGCGTCACCATCGTCGAGCCCGGCACGCCTGGGGGTACGCAGGCGGCCAGCTATGGCAACGGCGCCTGGCTCAGCCCCGCTTCCGTGGTACCCATGTCGATGCCGGGCCTCTGGAAGAAAGTGCCCGGATATCTGATGGACCCGCTCGGGCCGCTCACCATCCGCTGGACCGCTTTGCCCCAGCTTGCACCCTGGCTGCTGCGTTTCATCCTGGCGGGCGCCACCGTGCCGAAGGTGGAGGCCACCGCCCGCGCCCTGAGCGCGCTGCTGTCTGATTGCCCCGTTCGCCATAAAGCGCTGGCGACGGAAGCCGGGCTGGGAGACCTGATCGTTCAGGGCGGCCTGCTCTACCCGTTCCTCAGCCGGAGCGAGTTTGAGGCCGAGGCTTTGGCTTGGCGCCTGCGCCGCGACAATGGCGTCGTCTGGCGAGAACTCGATGGTGCGGCACTGCGCGAATACGAACCCTTGCTGGCCCCGCGCTTTGGTTTCGGCATTCTGGTGGAGGCTGGCGGCCACTGCCAGGATCCCGGCGGCTATGTGGCCGGGCTGGTGGCCCATGCTGCGCGCAGCGGTGCCCAGTTGCGCCAGACCCACGCCACCGGCTTCGACATCCGGGACGGGCGACTGACCGGCGTGCGCACGCCCGACGGCGTGATCAGCTGCGACCGGGCCGTGATCGCCGCCGGCATCCGGTCCAAGGCGCTCGCGGCAGCGGCGGGCGACCGTGTGAGCTTGGCCAGCGAGCGCGGTTACCACGTGGTGATCGCCGATCCGGAAGTGCGGCCGCGGACACCGATCATGCCCAGCGACGGCAAGATGGCCGATACCCTGACCCGCACCGGCCTGCGCGCCTCGGGCCAAGTGGAACTGGCCGGCATCGACGCCCCACCGAACTGGCGGCGGGCCGAGGTGCTGCTGGAGCGCCTTGTGAACACCTATCCGGGCCTGCCGCGGACGGTTCCCGAAGCCCGGCTGTCCCGCTGGATGGGTCACCGCCCCTCGACGCCGGATGGCCTGCCGGTGATTGGCCCCGCCTCGGGCAGCGCCGACATCATCCATGCCTTCGGGCATGGGCATGTGGGCCTCGCCAGCGGCCCCATAACGGCGAGGATCGCCGCCGATCTCATCACCGGCCGCACGCCGACGCGGATGATCACACCCTATGCGGCAGCGCGCTTTCGGTGAAGGGGGACGCGTGGCAGCGGATGGAACCGGCAGGACCCATACCCCACTGGCGCACCAGTACCTTCCAGTCGCGCAGTTTCGGGAAGTTCACCAGTGCACGATTGCGGCAGCGGTGGCAGCTGTCATCGCGGCTGCGGCGGGCTATGAGCCGACGGATGATGCGTTTTTACGATGGGCCATTGGCGCGCGCGAAGCGCCTATGCGGCTTTTAGCGTCTTCGACCGGCGGCGAGCCGAAGCGTCCGATGGCTTTCAGCTTGCGGGACTTTACGTTGCTGGAGCGGCGTGAGGACCAATTGGCCTTTGGCTTGATCGGGCGATTCTGGCATTTGGACTACGGCCTTCGGACCGTTGCGGACGGCGACGCCTTCATGACCTTCGCCGAAACCGATGCTGCCAAGTTGGTCTTAAGCTTTTTGGCCACGGACGTTGGCCACGGACGCACCCGCCTGGTGACGGAGACGCGGGTGTTCTGCCCAACCGCGGCAACCCGGTTGAAATTCCTGCCCTACTGGATCGCGATCCGCCCTCTGAGCGGATTGATCCGTCGTCGGATGCTGGGATCGATCCGGCGGCAAAGCGAGGCGAAGGGTCGAGCAACGCGCGGCGGCTAAGGCTGCGCTGTCAACCGTTGACGGCGCCGGCCTTGACTGGCACTCCGGCACCATCGCTCCCGCCTGCGACACAAGGATGGTGCACTACGAGAGGGTGCTGCGCGAACGCGCTCGAACGTTGCGCCGATCTGAAGGGGCACGGACCACGATCGCGGCAGCCGCCGGCACTGGCCGATCCGGCGGCACCGGGATGTGCAGCGACACGGAGGATGCCGAGCCCGAGACGCGACAAAGCCCCCACGGTTTTCACCGATGGGGGCTTTGTTTTGTTTTGTGGATCTGGTCTGATCTTATGTGCTTTGCAGGCCTGGCAGCGACCTACTCTCCCGCATCTTGAGATGAAGTACCATTGGCGCAGAGGAGTTTAACGGCCGAGTTCGGGATGGGATCGGGTTCAGGCTCCTCGCAATAGCCACCAGGCCGGCG
>CALRNP020000009.1:0-47736 GCA_943369575.1 Azorhizobium sp. AG788
CGCTCTATGCCTTCGATCCCGAGCGGGTGCGCCGGGAGGCGGCCGCCGCCACCGCGCGTCGCGCCAAGGGCGCGCCCAGCGGGCCGCTGGATGGGGTGCCGGTGACGCTGAAGGAACTGATCGCCACCACCGGCCTGCCGGTGCCGCTGGGCACGGCCGCCACCGATCTGGTGCCCGCCACCACCGATGCTCCGCCCGCCGCCCGCATGCGCGAGGCCGGGGCGATCCTGCTGGCCAAGACCACGGTGCCGGACTACGGCATGCTGTCGTCCGGCCTCTCCAGCTTCCACACCCTGGCGCGCAACCCTTGGAACCTGGCCTGCAATCCCGGCGGTTCCAGCGCCGGCGCTGCGGCTGCGGCGGCGGCGGGCTATGGGCCGCTGCATGTGGGCACCGACATCGGCGGCTCGGTGCGCCTGCCGGCGGGCTGGTGCGGACTGGTGGGTTTCAAGCCCAGCCTGGGCCGCATTCCCATCGACCCTTATTATGTGGGCCGCTGCGCCGGGCCCATGACCCGCACCGTGGCGGATACGGCGCTGATGATGCAGTTCCTGTCCCGGCCCGACTGGCGCGACGCCACCAGCCTGCCGCCCGCCGACATTCCTTGGACGGATCTCGACGGCGCCAGCGTGAAGGGGCTGCGCATCGGCCTCATGCTGGAGGAACGCTGCGGCATGGACGTGGAGCCTGAGGTACGCGACGCCGTGGCCGCCGCCGCCCGGCGGTTCGAGGACGCGGGCGCGATCATCGTGCCGGTGGCGGGCGTGCTCACCCGCGAGATGCTGGACGGACTGGACGATTTCTGGCGCGCCCGCTCCTGGGACGACATCTGCGCCCTGCGCCCGGAGAAGAAGGCCAAGGTGCTGCCTTACATCGTGGACTGGGCGGCGGGGGGCGCGGCGATCGACGGCGGGCGGGCGGTGCGCGGCTTCAACCAGACCATGAAGATGCGCCGGGCCTGCGCTGAGCTGTTCCAGGGCCTTGATTACCTGCTCAGCCCGACCAACAACGTCTCCGCCTTTCCCGCCGAATGGGCCTCGCCCATCAATGATCCGGCGCGGCCGTTCGAGCACATCTGCTTCACCGTACCGTGGAACATGTCTGAGCAGCCGGCGGTCTCGATCAATTGCGGCTTCACCCCGGCCGGCATGCCCATCGGCCTGCAGATCGTCGGCCCGCGCTTTGCCGACCATGGCGTGCTGAAGATCGCCCAGCTGTACGAGAGCTGGCGCGGGCCGATCACCTCCTGGCCCAAGCTCGCCTGAGGTGTAACGGCCCCCGCGTTGATTGCGGAGGCCAGAGGCCGCGTCAGGCGGCGCGGACGGTGGCGAGGAAGCGCTGCATCTGGGTTTCCAACTGCTGCGCCTGCTCGGAGAGGGCCGCGGAGGCGCTCAGCACATGGGCCGCCGCGCTGCCGGTCTCGTCCGCCGTGCGGGCGACGTCGGCCATGTGGCTGGTGACGCTGTTGGTGCCGGTGGCCGCCTGGTCCACATTGCGCACGATCTCGCGGGTGGCGACGCCCTGCTGTTCCACGGCGGCGGAAATGCCGGTGGCCACATCGCTCATCTTGCGGATCTGGGTGCTGACGCCGTCGATCACTGTTACCGCATGATCGGTGGTGGACTGGATGGCGCCGATCTGGGTCTCGATCTCCTCCGTGGCCTTGCCGGTCTGGGCCGCCAGGGCCTTCACTTCCGAGGCCACCACCGCGAAGCCCTTGCCCGCATCGCCGGCGCGGGCGGCCTCGATGGTGGCATTGAGCGCCAGCAGGTTGGTCTGAGAGGCGATATTGGAGATGAGGCCGATGAAGTCGCCGATGCGTGCGGCGGCCTGGGCCAGTTCGCGGATGACGTCGCCGGTCTTGGCCGCCTCGGTGACGGCGGTGGAGGAGAGCGAGGCGGACTGTTCGACCTGACGGGAGATTTCATCCACCGAGGCGCCCAGTTCCTCGGCGGAGGAGGCGACCATCACCACATTGGCTGATGCCTGCTCGGCCGCGGCGGCCACGGCGGTGGACTGGCTGGAGGTCTTGCGCGCCGCCACCGTCATGGTCTGGGCGGTCTCGTGCAAGGTGCTGGATGAGGCGGACACATGGCGGATGATGCCGCCCACCGCCTGCTCGAACTCGTCGGCCAGCGCCTGCATGTCGCGTCGGCGGGCCTCTTCCGCCTGCAGCCGCGCTTCGGCGGTCTCCCGCTCCAGCGCGGTGTTGCGCACCATGCCTTCCTGGAACACCAGGACGGCCTGGGCCATGGCGCCCACTTCGTCGGCCCGCTGGGTGTCGGTCACGGCGACGCTGACGTCGCCCCCGGCCAGCACCTTCATGACGCCGGTGAGGCGCACCAGCGGCCGGATGACCCGGCGGGTCACCACCACGATCATGGCAAGGCCGAACACCGCCGCCGCCGCCAGCAGGGCGAGATGGACCCAAAGAGCGTGGGTGGCGGCCGCCTGCTGCTCCTGGGCATAGCTGGTGGCGCCATCCAACGCTTGCTGCGCCACCGCCTGGAGATAGGTGAGCTTGGACACCGCCAGCGGCGTCCATTCCTCGCCGGTGATGCCCGGCGGGGTGCCGGCGATCAGCGCCTTCAGGGTGGTAATGCGCAGGTTGGAGAAGGCGGGGGCGAAGAATTCGCGCTTGGCGGTCTCGATGGCGGCGGTCAGGTCGGCCGGCAGCGGCATGCCGGCGGCCTGCTCCAGCAGCACCGCCCAGGTGCTGTCGATCTTGCTGACCAGCGCGGCATATTTGATCAGCGGCTCGGGCACCAGCGGCTGGCCCACGAGCGGATTGGAGACCAGCAGCGCGGTGTCGCCGGCGGCATTGCGGGTGATCCAGGCCAGCTGCTTGAGCTGCAGCATCTGATCCACATAGGCGTCCTGAAGCTTCACCGACTTCACCAGTTCCGCCGAGATGCGGTCCAGAAACTCCAGCAGCCCCGCGGTTTCCTTGGAATAATCGGCCAGCAGGGTCGGGCGCCGCTCGCTCTTCGGCCGGACCAAGGCGGTGTTGGTTTCGCCATGCAGCGCCACCAGCCGGGTGACCGAGCGCTCCAACTCGTCGGCGAGGGTGTCGTGGCCGGGGAAGTCCAACTGCCGCAGTCCGGCGATGCTGGCCTTCATGGCGGGGAGTTCCGCCGTGCGTGACTTTTCCAACTGGGGCGACAGGGTCGTGAAGACCCGGTCGGCCGGAATGTCGCGCAAGGCGGAGGCGCGGTCGAGGCGCAGGTTGTGCAAGGAGGTGAAGACATCCCCCGAGACGCGGGTGACCGCTGCGATCCGGGTCGCCTCGTCCAGGGCGCGGGAGGAATCCCAGGCGCCGCGCGCCAGGATCGCCACGGTGGCGCTCGCCAGCAGGGCAATGACGGAGGTCAATAGGATACTGACGGACAATCGCTTGAACATATTAATCTCCGGATCAATGAAAAGGCGCGGCGTCTGGCCCTGCCTGGCCCCGGGGCGCCCGCAGGATGACGAGGCGAAGAATGACCCAACGGACTCTGCAAAGGTTGGTTTAGTAAGTCGCTCTTACGATTCTGGCGCGGGAAGATTGCCTGAAGCTGGAAAGCCGAACAGGGCCTGCGGATTATCGACCAGAAGCCGCTGCTTTACCGCCGGGCTGGGGGCGAGGGCGTCGATCCAGTCCACCAGGTCGCCGTCGTCCGGCATGGCAGCGTGCAGGTTCACATGCGGCCAGTCGCTGCCCCACAGCATGCGCTCGGGCGCATGGTCCAGGAGATCGCGGGCAAACGGCACCACGTCCGCATAAGGCGCCCCCGCCTTGGAGAGGCGATCGGCGCCGCTGAGCTTGACCCAGACCGTTCCGCTATCCAGCAGCCGGAACAGCGCGGCGCGAACGGCGGGCACGTCGGTTTCCAGATCCGGCCGCGCCATGTGGTCGATCACCACCGGGGTCGGCAGGCCGGCGATGAAATCCGCGTGGCGCACCAGATCCGCCCCCGCCACATGGATGGCCACATGCCAGCCCAATGGCGCCACCTGGCGTGCCACGGCGCCGGCGGCGGCCAGGTCCGGCGTTCCGCCCAGATGGCTCAGGAAGCTGAACCGCACCCCGCACACCCCGGCCGCGTCGAAGCGCCGGATCTCCTCCAGGGGCGTGGTCGGCTTCAGCAAGGCGACGCCGCGATAGCGATTGGGGTTGCGCGCCAGCGCGTCCAGCAGCGGGCGATGGTCGAAGCCATGGCCCTGGCTCTGCACGATTACCGCGCGGGAAAAGCCCAGCCGGTCGTGCAGCCCCCGCAGGGCGTGTTCCGGCGCCTCGGAGGGCGTGAAGCTGCGGTCGTCGGGCAGCGGGAAACGCTCGAACGGGCCATAGATGTGGCAATGGGAATCGCAGGCACCCGGCGGCGGCCGCAGCGCCGGCGGATGCGGAGCGGGATGGGGCGGCGGGCAGGGGATGGGGTTGTAGGTCATCTCAATCGCACCTTGCGCTCATGCCGCCGTCCACCACGATCTCGGTGCCGGTGACGAAGCGGGCCTCGTCGGAGGCCAGGAACAAAGCGGCGGCGGCGGTGTCGCGGCCATCGCCCATGAAGCCGAGCGGAATGCGCGCCACTCGCGTCTTGAGCAGTGCGTCCACATCGCCGCCGGCGCGCTGGCCGGCGAGGCGCGCTTCCACCATGGGGGTGTGCATCTGGCCGGGAATGACCGTGTTCACCCGGATGCCGCGGGCGGCATATTGCACGGCGGTGACGCGCGAGAACTGGATGACGCCGGCCTTGGCGGCGGCATAGCCCACCTGCGCCGCGCCGGTCCAGCGGATGCCGGAGGTGGAGGCGGTGTTGACGATGGCGCCGCTGCCCTGCGCCTCCATCACCGGCAGCACGTGCTTGCAGGCGAGGAAGACGCTGGTGAGATTGATGTCGATCTGCCGGTCCCACTGCGCGTGCGAGAGTTCCACCGGCCCGCCGGGGGCCGAGCCGCCCACGTTGTTGACCAGGATGTCCGCGCGCCCGAACGCCTCCCGGCAGGCGGCGACCATAGCCGTCACCTGGGCGTCGTCGGTGACGTCGCAGGCGAATGGCAGAATGGTGCCGCCCTCGGCGCGGACGCGCTCCAGGGTCTCGTCCATGCTGGCGCTGTCCCGGTCGACGGCGAACACCTTCGCCCCCTCGCGGGCGAACAGCACCGCCGCCGCCCGGCCATTGCCCCAGCCTGGGCCGACGCAGCCGGCGCCGGTGATGATGGCGACCTTGTCCTTCAGCCTGCCGGTCATGGCACCATCCTCACGGTTGCAGGATCGGCGTCTCGCCCTCGGGCAAGCCGATGTCGAAGACGTTGAGGGTGAAGGCGACCAGCGTGTAGTAACCAAGCAGGCCGACCAGATCGACCACGCCGGTCTCGCCCAGCGCCGTGACGGCGCGGGCATAGAGCGCATCCGGCGCCCGGCCGC
Source organism: Azorhizobium sp. AG788 (assembly GCA_943369575.1). Classification (GTDB taxonomy): domain Bacteria; phylum Pseudomonadota; class Alphaproteobacteria; order Rhizobiales; family Xanthobacteraceae; genus Azorhizobium. The sequence continues at coordinate 5,411 of CALRNP020000009.1, forward strand.
TCTCCATCACCGCTCTGCTGAAGTCGTAGACCAGCCGTGCCGGCTCGCTGGCCAGCGGCGGGGTGGTGCGCTCCGCGATGGCCTGGATCACCTCGGGGGGCAGGCCGGCTTTGAGGCCCTCGCGGGCGTGGGCATACCATTCGAAATGGGCGGTCCAGCGCCGCGCCACCACCAGGATGGCCAGTTCCGACAGGTCCGGCGGCAGGCTGGTGTCATAGCGCACGAAGGCGCCCAGATGCTGGGCCCGGCGGCCCAGTTCCGGGCTGTGCAGCCAGGCGCGCAGCGGCGCGGGCACGTGGCCGCGCTTGCCGGCGATGGCCTCTTGCGCCACCGCCTGCTGGGCGGGCGTCATCTCGTCGAAGGACAATTCCTTGATACGCATGGGGGATCTCACAACAGAAATTCGGCCAGCGCGGCGTTGAAGGCGGCCGGCTGCTCGATATTGGGAAGATGGCCGGCGTCGGCGATCTCCATGAAGCGCCCATTGGGCACGCGCGCGGCCAAGGTGCGCAAGGTGGCGGGCAGGGCGCCGTCGCCGGCGCCCGCCAGCATCAGGGCCGGGCAGGCGAGGGTGTCCAGATCAGCCTGGAAATCGAACGTCTGGAGCGCGCGCACCGCCCGCAGGAAGCCGGGCAGGGGCGTGGCGGCGATCATGGCCCCCACATGCTGCACGCCGGCCCCATCGGCTTTAAGCGTGGCGGGGGTGAACCAGCGCCCCAGGGTGGGCTCAACCAGAGCGGCCATGCCGTCGGCGCGGGCGAGCGCCATGCGCTCCTCCCACGCCTGCGCGCCGCCGGGTGGGGTTGCGGCCTGACCATCCGCCATCACCAGGCGGGCCACCGTCTGCGGCGCGCGCTGGGCGGCGCCGAGGCAGGTGGCGGCGCCCATGGAAATGCCCACCAGATGCGCGCGGGCGATGCCGCAAGCCGCCAGCAGGGCGAGCAGATCCTCGGCCAGTTGCGCCATGGTGCAGTCGTCGGCGGGCACGCCGGTACGGCCATGGCCGCGCTGGTCATAGCGCAGGATGCGGAAGCGGCCGGCGAAGGCGGCCACCTGGGCATCCCACAGGCTGAGGTCGGTCATCAGCGAATTGCTGAATACCAGCCAGGGCGCGCCCTCCGCCCCCTCGATGCGGCAATGGAAGGGCAGGCCGTTGAGGGTGAGGCTGTGGTCGCCGGCGGCGAGCGTGGCGGTGTGCATGGCGGTCATCCGCGGAAATAGGGGGCGTAGAGATTGAACAGATGGGCGCCGATGCCCGCCACGGTGCCGAGGGCGACGCGGGTGCCTTCCCAGGAGACGGGGCCGGCCGTCTCCGCCAGCAGCCAGAGGATGGGCGCGCCTTCGACGTCCTGGCGGAACAGCCGCACCTGCAACAGGCCCGGCACTGCGGCGGCGGCCGCTGCCGCCTGCGCGGCGAAGGCGGCGCTGTCACTCTGCGGCCGATAGCCGGCCAGCAGCAGCGCCGCCGCCGCTCCGGCAGGTTGGGTGAGGACGTCGCCCGGCCCCATCTGTTCCGCCACGATGCGCTGGCGGCCGATGGTGCGGGGCAGGATGCGCTTGCTCCAGGGCGTGGAATTGCCGGCCGAGACGGCGGCATAGGCGGGCGTCGCCAGAGCGGCCGGAGAGGCGAGGTCATAGACCGCCAGCCAGCGCGGCCAGCCCTGAAGGCACACCCAACGGGAGGCGCTTTCGAAGCCGGGCAGCGCTCGGCGTTGTGGGAAATGCTCGGTGTCGTACCAGTCGTTGAACTCCTCCTCCAGGCCGGCCGGCGGCTCCATGGTCACGAGGAGAAGACCCTTGGCGGGCGCCGGGGGGGTGGGCATCAAGGGCATGGGATCCGGCCTCCGGGGCGTTGGTGTCATGAGGCGCGCACCAGGGCGCCGCGCTCGGCCTCGGCAAAGAAGTCCGCCAGCCGCTGGCCCATCTCCCGCGGTGCCTGCACCGGCATCAGATGGCCGCTGTCGAGAACAGCGTAGGTGGCGTTTGGGATGCGGGCGGCGAGGGGGGCGACGGTTTCCGGCGGCCGCAGCAGATCGTGGGTGCCGGCCAGCACCAGGCAGGGCTGTGCGAGTTCTCCCAGCCGCCTCTCCAACTGCACGTCGGCCAAGGCGAGGTTGGCATAGGCATAGCCCACGGGATCATTGGCCAGGAAGCGGGCGCGATAAGCGGCATAGGCGGCGGCATCGCGGCGGACGACGGGCGGATAGGAGCGCTCCAGGCTCGCCTCGACGATGGCGGCCATGCCCTCGCGCATCGCCAGCGCCGAGCGCTTGGTGAGGTAGGCGACGCGATCGTGCGCCACCGCCAAGGCCGGCGCGCACAAGGCCAGGGCCGCCACTGCCGCCGGCGCCTCCAGCGCATAGGCCACCGCGATGGCCGCGCCCGCCGCCACGCCGGCGATAGAGACCGGCGCGGTGAGGCCCAGCGCAGCCAGCAATTGAGCCAGATCATCGGCCTGATCAGCCAATGAGAAGGGGCGGCGCGGCTTTTCCGAGCCGCCGGCCCCGCGCTGGTCGTAGCGCAGCACGCGGAAATGCGGGGTGAGCAACGGCATCAGGCCGTCGAAGCTCTCCAGGCTTCCCCCCAGTTCGTGTAGCAGCACCAGCACCCGGCTTCCGTGCCCGGACAGCTCATACTTGAGCGTGACGTGATCGAGGCTGATCCAGCTCATGCACCAACGGGTCCAAATGGGGATTTGACGGGAGGGGAGGCGGCTGCGAGAAAATTGCCCGGCGCACCAGCCCTTGCTGCGAAGGGAGACCGGCCATCGATATCCGAGCACTGCGCTATTTCGTCGAGGTGGCGCGCGCCGGCAGCATCAGCCGCGCCTCGACCATCCTCAATATCGCCCAGCCGGCCCTCAGCCGCCAGCTGATCAAGCTGGAGGAGGAGATTGGCGTCAGCCTCTTGCTGCGCCATGGCCGCGGCGTGCGCCTGACCCGGGCCGGCAGCTCGCTGCTGGAGCACGCCAATGCGGTGCTGCGGCAGGTGGACCAGATTTCCGAACTGGTGCGGGCGCCGCAGACCAGTTTCGCCGGCCATGTGGTGTTCGGCCTGCCGCCGGCGGCGGGCCTGGTGATCGGGCCGGTGGTGGTGGAGATGCTGCGCGAACGCTGGCCCCATGCCTCGATCCATGTGCGCGAAGGCATCAGTTCCTCGCTGGAGGAATGGCTGCTGGACCGGCGCCTGGACCTGGCGGTGCTCTACAATCCCCCGCCTTTGGACGGCATTATGCTCACCCCCATCGTGCATGAGCGGATGGTGGCCGCCGGCCCTATAAGCAAGGGGGGCGGCACGGGCGAGGGCAATGGCCGGGCGATCCGCTGGCGCGATCTCTCGGCGCTGCCGCTGATCCTGCCCTCGCTGCCGCACAGCAACCGGCGCATGATCGAGCAGGCGGCGATCCAGCGCGGTGCCCGGCTCAATGTGGTGCTGGAGGTGGACAGCGTGTCCATGACCAAGGCCATGGTGCAGCGCGGGCTGGGCTGGACCATCCTCGCGCACGCGGCGGTGGCGGGCGAGGCGGCGCGCGGCGAGATGCAGGTGCGCATCATCGACCGGCCGCCGCTGATCTCCACGGTGGCCATCGGCATGCCGCGGGAGCGCCAATCCGCAGGTCCGGCCGACGAACTGTTCAAGGACGAACTGCTCACCGTGGTCCGCGACGTGATCCGCGAGCGGGTCGCGGCCGGCGCCTGGTTCGGCGCCACGATGGTGGATGACTATATCCGCTGAGACGGCGTTCATTCCCCGGCGGCCTTCAGGGGGGCCGGGGTGGTCAGCGGCATCGGGGCGCCGGCCGAGGCGGCGGGCGGCAGCGCCCGCTCGGCCCTGAAGGCATCGAACCTGGCGGGGTAAACGGCGGTCGCCGCTGCCCACAGCCCCAAGGCGATGCCGAAGGCCATGGCGATGTTCACCTGGACATAAAGCTGGCGAACGCGTGCCATGTTCGATGTTGCTCCCTGATCGGAATGGCTCTGGCCGCGCCGCTTTATTGCCGGGGATTACACCAGCGCCAGCTCACCCATGTCCAAATCAATCGGGTGATATAAAGCTATGCCGCTGCAGCATGGGTAATGATGGTGCAGATCGCCGACGAATGCAGCGGCAGTATCACATGCGGGGAACGCAGAAACATGTGCAGGGAGAGGACGCGGGTCGCTCCCTGTGGTCGAGGCGGTGCGTCTTTCGCAGATGATGCCATCGAGAAGTTTAATATGATTAAAAATAGAAATTGAACGTCAGAAATTGATACTATCGTATGCAATATAAATTTTATTCTTGGCCTAAACTTTTTGATACAAATTTTTTGTGCAAGCTTGGTGCAAGATAAGCAGGATCTTTGCATTCCAGAGATGGTGCATATCGCTGCCATCTGAATTGCGCTCATGCGTTTTCGTTCCCGACGGGTGGAGCCCTGGGCGATAGCTCATGTTGGCGTCATTGAATAAGGGTTCGACCATGTCATTAAAAAATCTCCCCATGATCTGGAAGGTTGTCTGCCTGCTCCTGATATTGGGTTCGGTCAGCATCGGTGGCGCGCTGTTCTCCGCCATGAAAATTTCGGGCATCGATGAAACCTATACGCATCTGATCAAAGGCCCCGCCCAGGCTGTGCTCAATATGTCGCGGGCGAACCGCGCCCTTACGGAAACAATCGCCGGAATCTACCGAAGCGCTGCGTCCATGACCCCTGAGGAAAATGCCGCCGCACAGCGTGCCCTCACCGCCGCGCGTCAGACCTTCGAGCGGAGCATTACCAACGCCCGCCCGCTCAATCCGCCCTATACCGCCCGGATCGACGCCCTTGCGCAGGACGGCCGGCAGGCGATGGATGTCGCGTGCGCCGAGACCATCAGGTTGGCGGCCGCGTCCACGACCACCGAAGGCAATGCCCTGGCATTGAAGCAGATGGTGGAGGTGTGTGAGCCGGCGCTACGGGCTGCATCTGCGGCCATAACCGCGCTCAACGGCGAAATGGACCAAAACTCCGATCAGCAGTCTGTTCAGGCTTCCGCATCGGCGGAGAACACGATCAAGCTGACGCTCGGCGGCATTGTCGCCGCCACGCTGCTGGTCATCGCCTTGGCGGCATATCTGGTCCGCAGCGGCATCGTTGCCCCCTTGCGCAGCCTGATGGACGTCATGAGCGCCATGGGGCGGGGGGATTTGAGCCGCACCATCGCCGGCACCGACCGGGCTGATGAAATCGGTGCCATGTCCAAGACCTTGGAACTCCTGCAAGGCCAGTTGGGCACGGCTGAATTGGCGCGCCAGCAACAGGCGCGCCGCGAAGAAGCCGAGCGGGAGGTGCTCGCCCGGCGTGAATCGCTGGCGCAGGCCTTCGTTGCCCGCATGCGTGATCTGGCCAGCAGCTTCGCCTCCTCCTCCAACGAAGTGGCGGATTCGGCCCGGAACCTCTCGGCCACCGCCGAGGAGACCTCGCGCCAGGCGCAGGCGGTTGCCGCCGCTGCCGAACAGGCCGCCACCAATGTGCAGACGGTCGCCGCCTCCTCGGAGGAACTGGCCGCTTCGGTGCGTGAGATCACCGGCCAGGTGAGCCACTCCGCCGATGTGGCGGACATTGCCTTCCGCGAGGCGGCGGCCTCCAATCAGCGGATCGGCGATCTCTCCACGGCGGCAACCGCCATCGGCGACGTCATCGATCTGATCAAGGGCATCGCCGATCAGACCAATCTGCTGGCGCTGAATGCCACCATCGAGGCGGCACGGGCGGGCGAAGCCGGCCGGGGCTTTGCCGTGGTCGCCACGGAAGTGAAGGAATTGGCGTCGCAGACCGCCAAGGCCACCGCCGAGATTTCCGCCAAGGTCAGCGAGATCCAGCAGGCGACCAACGGCACCGTCAGCTCCATGGCCGAGATCGTGCGGGTGGTCACCAACATCAAGGACATCTCGTCCTCCATCGCCAGCGCGGTGGAAGAGCAGGGGGCCGCCACCGGCGAGATCGCCCAGAACTGCCAGCAGGCGGCTTCTGGTACGCAGGAGGTGACCGACAATATCGGTGGGGTCGGCCGGGCGGCGGAGATGACCGGCTCGGCATCCACGCAGTTGCTGTCGCTCTCCGAGGGGCTGTCCAGCCAGGCGGTGGACCTGCGTGAGGTGGTCGAGGACTTCGTCCGCGACCTTCAGGCGGCGTAGGCAAGCTGCACAGGGGCGCGATCAGCACTTGGTCGCGCCCCTCTTGCCGCGTGCAAGACCTGATGGATGCAATGGCCGGGTGGCAATGGCGCGCGGATTGCGTGTGTCCCGTTCCACCCCGCCGCTGGCGCATACGGAACGATAACCCTCATTCCCGTCAATCGGGGAACCGGGGGGGCTGGGGACCGTTGGCTCTTCACGGAGATGGAGAGCAATGATGTCAAAGGCCTATGCCGGACGCCCGCATCCGGATGCAAGGGGCACCGGGCGGATCGACGAGGGGGTCTCGGCACCCAACCGCTGGGGGTTCAGCGCCACTGCATCCGACCCCGCCCGTGGCTCCGGTGCTGGAGCCGTGACCCCGCCGGAGCCGGGCGATCCTCCCATTGATGGTGACAACGACCTGCCGCAACTGACCCAGGCCATGCGCGAAGCCAACGGGCAGCCGCTGCCGGGGGCTTTGCCGACGATGCGGTTCTGGATGGTGGTGCTGGCCGGCATGGCCACGGTGGCGCTGACGGCGACGATGATGTTCTAGCGGGGTGCGCGGAGGCGGCTGCGGGACGCGAGAGTTACAGGAGAAGTTTACAGGCGAAGGCCGGGCGCGGCGGCGTCCTTTGCCAAGACGATCGGGGTGCCCATTCATGTTGGCCCCAACGTGCGGCCGACAGCTCGCAGCAAGGCGCGCATGACGTCCGCTCGGGACGTCACATGCCCCATCCCCATCCGGGCCCCGCGCCACGTCGGCCCGACTTCGGCGCGACGTCCTGGCGGCGTCAGAGGCGCGCCGCCCTGGCGTGCCCACATCCGGTCGAGCACAGCCCACTCACGCCGCGTAGCGAGCGCCGTAGGAGGCGGTGGTGTGCAGGGCGTGGATCCACGTGTGGAAGGCGCGCCACGCCCGATGCTGGAGCGCGGCATCGGATGCGGCCTCCAACTGATGAACCAGCATTTCGCTATAGCGGCCCAGCGGATGGCCGGTGCTGCGGCTCAGAAGTTCGATGGCATCGGCGAGCGAGTGCACCACATGGCGCTGCCCATCGAGCCAAACATGAAGAGGGGGAACGGGTGACTGTGGCGCGTTCGCTTCTGGCGTCATTTTATCCTCCCGATCGACGGTGGTCGGAACGGGGTTTTGGGTTCGGTCAGGCTGTTCAGTCTTACGCAGATACGCAGGGCCATCCCGGACTGGGGCAGGAACGCCGGACTGAGATCGTCCTGGTCGATCGTCCTCGTCCCGCCAGGCGGAGGATGCGGGAGCACCCCGCGCCGCGTCACCATGGCTTCCGAGCTGGACATTCTGCCCGACAACCGTCGCGTGCCCATAACGCGGATCCGCCCCCGGGGTTCCCGCCAAAATCGAAAAAAATGCATGCGTTACGCTCGCTCACCCCCACGTCACATGTGCCAATCTCACGAGGAGCTTGGGCCAGGCTGTGGGTGCGGTGCGGTATAAAAATACTATCAAAAACACGGCCCACGCGCAAGGCCGGCCCGCGAATCCGGGCCGGCCTCTGGGTCATGTTGTTGGGGGGCAGAGGCGGCTCAGGCCACCTCTGCCGCGGTCGAGCCGCTAGCGCTGGCCGCCCTTGCGGCCGGCATCGGAGGCCAGGTCCGGATCCTGGGAGAAGCTGCGCTTTTCGTCGGGCACATTCTGCCCGCCCTTGCGACCGGCTTCCGACGCCCGCTCCGGGTTCTGGCTGAAGTTGCCACCGCCCTGCTGGCCCTTATCAGCGCCGGTTTGGCTCTGCTGGCCACCCTGGGACTGGCCGCCCTGCTGGGCGTTGTGCTGTCCACCCTTGCGGCCGGCTTCCGAAGCGCGCTGAGGATCGCTGGCGAAATTGCCCGAGCCGCCGCGCTGGTCGTTGTCTCGTTCGTTGTTAGCCATTGGTGTGTCTCCTCAATCCCCATGCCCTTGCCAAATCAACGACGCGAGGGCGCGACCGTTCCCGGGCGATTGAGAAAATATCGTGTTAAATCAGAAATCTAGCTTGAGCCGGACCGTCCTGGGCGCGGCGGTAAACGCCAGCGCCGCGGCGCGCGAGAGAGCGGTGGCTGTACCGGGCCAGGGGCGCGGGCAAAGAGCTTTAGGTCCATCGCTGCGGCCGCGAAGGCGCCGGACGCGATGACCCGTTTTACGCGGGCGGCGGGCGTCATCAACGCTCGCCACCCGCAGACGATCAGCCGATGGTAATGTCCAGCTCGGCGACGCCGGCCACGCCGCCCTTGATGACGTCGCCGGCCTTCAGCGGGCCGACGCCGGCGGGGGTGCCGGCGAAGATCAGGTCGCCCGGTTCCAGCTTGAACAGCGTGGAGAGGGTGGCGATCATCTCCGGCACCTTCCAGATCATCATGTTGAGGTCGCCGTCCTGCTTGACCGCGCCATTGACCGACAGCCAGATGCGACCGGCATCGGGATGGCCGATGGCGCTGGCCGGCACCAGAGCGGTAGCGGGAGCGGATTGCTCGAACGCCTTGCCCACTTCCCACGGCCGGCCCAGCTTCTTGGCCTCGCCCTGGAGATCGCGGCGGGTGAGGTCGATGCCGACGCCATAGCCGTAGACATGGTCCAGCGCGCTTTCCAGCGGGATGTCCTCGCCGCCGGTCTTCAGCGCCACCACCAGCTCGATCTCGTAATGCACGTCGGCCGAGCGCTTGGGATAGGGGATGGTGGCGCCGGAGAGCACCAGATTGTCAGGGTTCTTCTGGAAGAAGAAGGGCGGCTCGCGATTGGGATCGTGTCCCATCTCGATGGCGTGGTCGGCGAAATTGCGGCCGACGCAATAGATGCGGTGCACCGGAAACAGCGCATCGGTGCCCACCACCGGCAAGGTGGGGGCGGGCGGGGCCGAAATGACAAAGCTGGAATTGGCCATCGAGGGGGCTCCTGAAACGGACGCCCCCGCTTAGAGCAAAGCGGGCGTCAGTTGAAGCGCCGCAGCGGACCACACGTCGATTTCATCGGCTCGCCAAAGGGAAAGCACGGTCGGAGCTTTGCCCGGACCGTGCTTCACTATCACTGGGCGGCGACGCCGACCCCGATGGGGCAGGAGACGCCGGTGCCGCCGAGCCCGCAATAGCCGCGCGGGTTCTTCGACAGATACTGCTGGTGATAATCCTCGGCGAAATAGAACGGGCCGCCGTCGATGATTTCAGTGGTGATGGCGCCAAGGCCACGCGCCTTCAGCGCGCCCTGGTAGGCATCGCGCACCGCCTTGGCCTCGGCCACCTCAGCGGGGCTGCCGCCATAGATGCCGGAGCGGTATTGCGTGCCGACGTCATTGCCCTGCTGCATGCCCTGGGTGGGGTCATGGCTCTCGAAGAACAGGCGGACCAGCTCCGCATAGCTCACCTTGGCGGGGTCATAGACCACCAGCACCGCTTCGGTATGGGCGGTGCGGCCGCTGCACACTTCCTCATAGGTCGGGTTCGGGGTGTGGCCGGCGATGTAGCCCACCGCCGTCACCCAGACGCCGGGGGTCTGCCAGAACACCCGCTCGGCGCCCCAGAAGCAGCCCAGCGCGAAGATGGCGGTGGCATACCCTTCGGGGTACGGCCCCTTGAGCGGATTGTTGTTCACATGATGCAGGCGGGCGGTGGGCAAGGCATCCGGGCGGCCCTTGAGGGCGCTCTCGGCTGTGGGCAGGTCCAGGGGCTTCTTCGACCAGAACATGGTGCGCTCCTTATCTCGACCGCAGATATGGGGATGCGCCCGCCCGGTTGCGAGAGGGGCCGTCTGCCGGTGCGGCGTGCGCGCTCAGTCGGCGTCGAACGGCGAGCGCTCCCGCACCCGGCCGATGGCCAGGAACAGCACGCCCAGCACCCCCAGCAGCAGGAACAGCGGCAAGCTGAGCAAAGGCGCGGCCAACCCCGTCCAGGCGACGGGGGAGAGCGCACGCACCTTTTCCTCCATCAGATCGAGGCTGTTGGGCGACAGCGCGCTCCAGGCGCTGGTGGTGGAGGTAAAGATCAGTTGCGAGGCGGCAATCGAGCGGGTGCCGTCCACCACCAGGGCCACGAATGCGCCGGCCATGAGCCAGAAGCCGGAAAAACGGAACAGAAAACGGATCATGGCGGCTCGCTGAAGGGCCGAGAGGCGGGGGCGGGGCTCAGCTCCCTTCATTAGAGCAAGTTCGAAGCGAGGTGAACACCATCGGCGCGTGCCCGGCTAAGTATCTGCAAACAGGCCTATATCAAGATCGGCGTCCCGTGCGAAACCCGCACGTTCGGCAAGCGCGGGCGGAACGGCGACGCATCGTGACGTGCTCGCCCCTTGAAGAGAGCGCCGGTTCTTGCTTCCATTGCGCCATGAGCACAGGCCTCATCGAGATCCGCCGCGCCAAAGCCCACGATGCACCCGCCATCGCGGCCATCCATGATGACGCATGGCGAACCGCCTATCGCGGCCTCATTCCCGGCGTGGAACTGGAGCAGATGGTGGAGCGGCGCGGCCCGCAATGGTGGCAATCCGCCATCCGCCGCGGCAGCCGCATCTCGGTGCTGCTGGTGGGCGACGATGTGGCCGGCTACACCAATTACGGCGGCAACCGCGCCAAGAGCCTGCCCTATGGCGGCGAGATCTATGAAATCTACCTCAAGCCGGTCTATCAGGGGCTCGGCTTTGGACAACGGCTGTTTTCCGCCGCCCGCCGCGACTTGCAACTGGCGGGATTGAACGGCCTGGTGGTGTGGGCGCTGGCGGAGAATCGCCCGGCCATCGGCTTCTATGAGGCCCTGGGGGGGCAACCGGTCGCAGCCTCCACCGAGCGTTTCGGCGCGAAAACCCTGGACAAGACCGCATTCGGTTGGCAGCGGTAGCTGCGCCGCCACCACACGGCACCCCTTGCGGGCCGACGCCGGCCAGACTCTGGTCCCAGACTCTGGTCGTTGCGTCGAACCGCCTCTGAATTCAACGAGAGCCCGTTGCGCGCCTGTCCGCAGGCGGCAGGCAACGGCTCGACGCGGCAAGTGAGCGCTGACCCATGCGTATCGAAGCGATCCCGATCGGCAAGAACCCGCCCCACGAAGTCAATGTGGTGATCGAGGTTCCCATCGGCGGCGAGCCCATCAAGTATGAGATGGACAAGGAATCCGGCGCCCTGTTCGTGGACCGCTTCCTGTACACCGCCATGCGGTATCCTGGGAATTACGGCTTCATCCCACACACCCTCTCCGGCGACGGCGATCCGTGCGACGTGCTCATCGCCAACACCCGCGCCATCGTGCCGGGCGCGGTGATGGCGGTGCGTCCCGTGGGCGTGCTGCTGATGGAAGACGAGAGCGGCGTCGATGAGAAGATCATCGCCGTGCCCGGCTCCAAGCTGACCAAGCGGTATGAATCGGTGACGTCCTACAAGGACCTGGCCGAGATCACCCTGAAGCAGATCGAGCATTTCTTCACCCATTACAAGGATCTGGAGCCCAACAAGTGGGTCAAGATCATCCGGTGGGGTGATGCCGAGGAAGCCCAGAAGCTGATCCTCGAAGGCATCGAGCGCGCCAAGGCCAAGGGCTGAACCGCGCTCCGACGCTGGCGGCCCAGGGCGCCGGCTTCGGGCAGAATGCAAAAGGGTCGGATGCGCGCGCATCCGGCCCTTTTTGCGTCCGATAGCCGCTCGCCCTAGGCGGGAATGGGCGCCTCTGCGGCGGCTTGGGTCAGCATCCGCCGGAGTTCCGGCAGGCAGGAGCCGCAATTGGTGCCGGCCTTGAGCGCGGTGCCGATCGCTGCGGTGTCGCGGGCGCCGGCGGCGATGGCCGCGGTAATGGCGCCGTGGGGCACGCCGAAGCAGGCGCACACCAACGGACCGCCGGGGGCGGAGCCGTCGGCGCGGCGGGCGGAGAGAATGGCGCGGCGGTCGGCGATGTCTACCGTGTCCTGCGCCAGCAGGCCGGCGAGCGCCTCCCAAGCCGGGGCATGGCCGGGCGGGGCCAGCACCAGAGCGAAGGCGAGGGCACCGGAGGCGGTGAAGGCTGCCGCGCGGTAGCGCCCGCCAGAGGCGTCGCGCAGGTCCGTGAAGCTATCCGCCACGCCCAACGCCTCGGCGGTGGCGCGGGCATAGGCGGCCCAGGCGGCCGGGTCAGCGGGGCCGGTGAGGCGCCAGCCATGGCCGCCCTCCAGCCGCGCCCGTGCCCAGCCCATGCCCTCCGGCGGGGCGAGGCGGGTGCGGGCCAGCAGGAAGCCTTGCGCCTCCACCGCCAGCGGCGCCAGCGCCACCGGCGTCGCCTTGGCATCCGGCTGGCCGGAAAACGGATCGGTGCGCGGATGCACCAGCGCGCCCACGCGGCCGCCGGAGGAGGTGGCCGCGCTCCAATGAATGGGGGCGAACACCGTGCCGCGCGCCTGCCCGGCGTCCAACCGCACCTCCAGCACCGCGCGCCCGTGGGCGGAGGTGACGGCGGCCGGCGTGGTTTCGCTCAGGCCGAGGATGACGGCATCCTCGGGATGCACCGCCACGAACGGGGCCGGCACATGGCTGCCCAGGCGCGGCGAGAGGCCGGTGCGGGTCATGGTGTGCCACTGGTCGCGGATGCGGCCGGTGTTGAGCAGGAAGGGGAAGTCCGCCGTGACTTGCGGCGGTGCCAGCGGCGCCGGCTGGATGAATTTCGCCCGTCGGGTGGCGGTGAAAAAGCCGCCATTGGCAAATAGCCGCGCGGTGCCTGTGGGGGCATCGCCCGCGCCGGCCCGCACCGGCCATTGCACCGGGGCGAGGGCCTCATAGGCCGCATCCGACAGGGTGGCGAGGCCGGAGAGATCGAAGTCGCGGCGGCTCCCCAATTCCGCGTCATTCTCGAAGGCCGAGAGCGCCGCATGCTCGCGGAAAATCTCCGCCGGTCCCTGATAGGCGAATGCCGCCTTATGGCCGAGGCGGGCGGCCACCTGCGAGAGCGCCCACCAGTCCGGCCGGGCCTCGCCGGCAGGCGCCAGGAACGGGCGCTGGCGGGAAATGCGGCGCTCGGAATTGGTGACCGTGCCGTTCTTCTCGCCCCAGGCGAGCGCGGGCAGCAGCACGTGCGGGCGGCCGAGCGCGGTATCGGTGCCGACGACATTCTCCGACAGCACGAACAGATCCAGCTGCGCCAGCGCGGCGCGCACCGCATCGGCGCGGGGCAGGCTCACGGCCGGGTTGGTGCCCATCACCCACAGCGCCTTGATATCACCGCGCTCAATAGCGGCGAACATGTCCACCGCCTTCAGGCCCTCCTGCCGCGCCATGTGCGGCGCTTCCCAGAAGCGCTGCACAAGGTCCACCTCGGCGGGGGAAAAGCCCATATGGGCGGCCAATTGGTTGGCGAGCCCGCCCACCTCGCGCCCGCCCATGGCGTTGGGCTGGCCGGTGAGGGAGAACGGCCCCATGCCCGGCCGCCCGATGCGCCCGGTGGCCAGATGGCAATTGAGAATGGCGCTCACCTTGTCGGTGCCCTGCGCCGATTGGTTCACCCCTTGGGAATAGCAGGTGACGGTGCGCGCCGTGGCGCGGAACAGATCGAAGAAGCGGGCCACATCCTCCAGCGCCAGGCCGGTGCCGCGGGCGGTGGCGGCCAGATCCGGGGCAACGGCGCGGGCCTGGGCGAGGGCGTCTTCGAACCCCTCAGTGTGGTCGGCGACATAGGCCGCATCCAAAGCGCCGGCATCGGCCAGATGCACCAGCAGGCCGGAAAACAGCAGCGTATCGGTGCCGTGGGCGAGGGGCAGGAACAGATCCGCCTCGTCCGCCGTGGCGGTGCGGCGGGGATCGATCACCACGATCTTGGTGCCGCGCGCGGCCCGCGCCGCCACCATGCGGCGGAACAGCACCGGATGGCACCAGGCGGTGTTGGAGCCGGTGAGAATGATGAGGTCGGCCTGCTCCAGATCCTCATAGTTTCCCGGCACCGTATCGGAGCCGAAGGCGCGCTTGTGGCCGGCCACCGAGGAGGCCATGCACAGGCGGGAATTGGTGTCCACATGGGCGGTGCCGAGGAAGCCCTTCGCCAGCTTGTTGGCGACGTAATAATCCTCGGTCAGCAACTGGCCGGAGAGATAGAAGGCCACCGCCTGCGGCCCATGTTCGGCCAGCGTGGCGCGAAACCCGTCTGCCGCGCGGTCCAGTGCCGTCTCCCAACTGGCGCGGGCCAGCGCCCCGTCCGCGCCGCGCACCATGGGATGCAGCAGGCGGGTCTCCAGGCCGATGGTTTCCCCCAGCGCCGCGCCCTTGGAGCACAGGCGGCCGAGATTGGCCGGATGGGTCTCGTCGCCGGCCACCCGCGCCCCGCCCATGCCATCCGGCGTGGCGGTGATGCCGCAGCCGACGCCGCAATAGGGACAGGTGGTGGCGATCGCCTGAGGCGGTGTCAGCGGCGCATTCATGGACAGGGTCCTGTGAGCCATAAGGGAACCGCCCGCTGCCGCCGGCCCGGCGCCGACGGAGCGGAAGCTGAACCGGAACCGGAACCGGAACCGGAGCGGCTGTAAAGCTGGAGCGTGGCGCGGGCGGGTGCCACGGCTAGTAGACGTCCGCCTGGTAGCGCCCGGCTTTCTTGAGTCCGGCGACGAAGCGCGCGGCCTCCTCTGGCGGCAGCCCGCCATGGGTGGCCGCCACTTCGGTGACGGCGGCCTCCACATCCTTGGCCATGCGCTTGGCATCGCCGCAGACATAGAAATGCGCGCCCTGCTGCAGCCAGGCCCACAGATCGGGACCGGCGGCGCGGATCTTGTCCTGCACATAGACCTTGGCGGCGCCATCGCGGGACCAGGCGGTGTCGAGGCGGGTGAGGGTGCCGCTGGCCTGCATCTCACCCAGTTCATCCGCATAGAAGAAGTCGGTGGCCTCGCGCTGGTGGCCGAACAGCAGCCAGTTCTTGCCCGGCGCCTTGGTGGCGTTGCGCTCATGCAGGAAGGCGCGGAACGGGGCGATGCCGGTGCCGGGGCCGACCATGATGATGGCGGTGGCGGGATCGGGCGGCAAAGCGAAGCCGTGCGCCTTCTGCACATAGGCCTTCATGCGCGTGCCCGGCGCCACCCGCCCGGCGAGGAAGGTGGAGCACACCCCATGGCGGGTGCGGCCCTGGTGATCGTAGCGCACCGCATCAACGGTGAGCGAGAGCCGGCCGGGCGTTGCCACCGGGCTGGAGGAGATGGAATAGAGCCGGGGCTGGAGCGGCTCCAGGCACTCGATGACCGCTTCCGGATCGGGCCGGATGCCGGGGAATTTCTCCAGCGCCGCCAGCACATCCAGCAGCGCCGCATCGCCATCCGGATCACCGCCCGCCGCCAGCGCCTTGGCGGTGGCGCGCCGCGTGCCGCCGGTGAGATAGGAGATCAGCGTGAACAGCGTGTCGGGCGGGGATTTCAGGCACACGTCGCGGGTGAGCACCTGTTCCAGCGTGCTCTCGCCGATGGGGAAATCCGCCGGGGCGTGAAGCGCCGCCAGCACCTGGGCCACCAGATCGGGATCATTGACCGGAAACAGGCCGAAGCTGTCGCCCACCGCATAATCGAGGCCGGAGCCCTCCAGATCGAAATCCACATGCCAGGTCTCTTTCTCGGAGCCCTCGCCATTGAGCCGGAACCGGCCGAGGAAGGTGACATCGGCGGGATGGTCGCGGGTGCCGGCGACGGCCGGTGCGGGGGCGGCGGCGGGCGTCGCGGCGGCTGCCTCCGCTGCGGGCGCGGCGCCGTCCAGCTCGGCGGCGAGCTGCTTGAGCATGCGCACCGTCTCCTTGCCGCCGGGCGCGCATAGATTGAGCTTGGGCTCAGCGCCGGAGGCGATGGCCTTGGAATAGGTGTCGCACAGATAGCCGCACTGGCCGCAATCCTGCTGCGCCATGGCCGCCATCATGCGGCGGGCGAGCGGCTTGCCTTCCGCCAGCTTCATGCGCTCGTCGATGGGCATGGCGGCATCGTGCCAGGGTGCGTCGTCGTCCTCCGCCGCCGGCGCCGGCAGGAAGGCGGCGCTGTCGGCGGCGGACAGGGCGGTGGCGCCGGGCGGAGCGTCGGCGGAAAACACCCCGGCGAAGAAGCCGTTGAGCCAGGCCCGCTGTTCCGGCGAGAAGGGCGCGCTTTCGGGCAGGAAGGGCACCAGGGGGGCGCGGGTCTGGACGGTCATTGGGCGCGCTCCAAGGCGGGCGTAGTGTTCGACGCGAGGTGGGATTTCAGCGCCGCGCCGCCGATGCGGCGGGTGAAGGCGGCAAACGCCTCGCCCGGCAGGCGCTGGGCCATCCAGAAGCTGAGCAGTTGCTCGATGATCGCGGGCGCGTCCGGCGCCTTCACGTCCTGGAGCAGCTCTTCGGCGATGGCGGCCTCGCTGCCGAAGCCGCCGCCCACCAGCACATGGTAGCCGTCCACGGTGTCGCCGTCGTCATTGATGGCGACGCGGGCGCCGATCAGGCCGATGTCGCCAATATAATGCTGGGCGCAGCTGTTGTGGCAGCCGGTAACATGGATGTTCACCGCGCTGTCCAGCGTCACTTTCGGCCCGCAATAAGCGCCGATGGCGAGAGCTGTGGCCTTGGTGTCGGCATTGCCGAAGCGGCAGCCGGCGGCCCCGGTGCAGGCGACGATGCCCGCTTGCAGCACGTCCGGCTCGGCGGTGAGCCCCAGCGCGACGATGGCCGCCTTGGCCTCGCTCACGCGGGCATCGGCCACGCCGGAGAGCAGCAGGTTCTGCCAGACGGTGAAGCGTACATCGCCATCACCATACTGGGCCGCGATGTCGGCGAGGCCGCGCATTTGCACCACGCTCATGCGCCCCACCGGCAGACCGACGCCGATCCAGTTGAGCCCCGGCTGCTTCTGGGCATGCACCCCCAGATGCGCCAGCCGGTCCGGCTCCGGCCGGGGCGCCACCGCCTCGGCGGGCAGGCGCTGGAGCTTGGCGCCGAGCTTCTCTTCCACGGCGCCCAGGAACTTTTCGAAGCCCCAGGCATCGAGCACGTATTTCAGCCGCGCCTTCTTGCGGTCGGCGCGGTCGCCACTGTCGATGAACACCCGCACGATGGCATCCGCCACCCGCACCGCATCGCCGGGGGGCAGGATGACGCCGGTGTCCCTGGCGAAATCCTTGTGGCCGGTGATGCCGCCCAGCGCCAGGCGGAACCACACGCCGGGCTTAACGCCGAAGCCGTCCTTCACCTGGACGGCCTGGAAGCCGATGTCGTTGGTGTCCTCCAGCGCGCCGATAGTGCCGGCGCCATCGAAGGCCACGTTGAACTTGCGCGGCAGGCCATACATGGCGCGGGTGTTGAGGATGTGGTGGTGCCAGGCCTTGGCATAGGGCCGAGTGTCGAGCAACTCTTGGCGGTCGATGCCGGCGGTGGGGGTGCCGGTGACGTTGCGGATGTTGTCGCCGCCAGAGCCCTTGGCGGTGAGCCCCAGATCAACAAGCTTCTCCAGCAGGATCACGCCATCGGTGGCGGGGATCTCGCGCACCTGGAGATTGGCTCTTGTGGTCACATCCGCATAGCCGCCGCCATGGGTCTGGGCGATATCGGCGATGCCGCGCAATTGCCAATGGGTGAGGATGCCGTTGGGCATGCGCATGCGGCACATGAAGCTGTCTTGCGCCGGGGCCACATAGAACAGGCCGTGATATTTCCAGCGCAGGATGTCTGGCCCCTTGGGGAACACGCCCTCGACGGCGGCGGCTTCCATGCGGCCATAGGCATCCAGCCCCATTTCCTCGCGCTTGGCCTTTTCCTCGGGGGTGAGCTTCCTGCCCTCCGCCTCGGTGCGGGCCATGGCGTTCAGGCTCGCGGCATCCGGCCCGGTGGGCTCGGCGGCGGGGGCGGCACCGGGGGCGCGGGCGACGCGGGCCACCTGGGCGCCGGAGACGAAGCCTTCCAGATAGCGCTTCTGGTCGAGGGTGAAATCGCCGCTCATGGGTCTCTCCTCACGCGGCCAGCGCCGGCCGGCCGAAGGCGAGCTCGGCGCGCAAAGCGGTGATGGGGGTGCGGTGGGTGATGAGGTCGAGATAATAGAGCCCGTCGGCGGTGTCGCCGAACAGCACGGCGCCCACCAGACGGTCGTCCTTCACGATCAGCCGCCGGTAGAGGCGCAGGCCGCGATCGTGCAGCACGATGTCTTCGCAGCCCGGCCCGCCGGAAATGTCGCCGGCGGAAAATACATGCACGCCGGAGACCTTGAGATTGGTGGAGACCACGCTACCGGCGTAGGTCGCGTCCCCTCCCGCCAGCCGGCGGGCCAGCACGCGGGCCTGCTCATAAGCGGGGGCGACGAGGCCATAAGTGGCGCCCCGATGCTCGGCGCATTCGCCCAAAGCGAAGATGGCGGGGTCGTCGGTGGCCAGATGGTCGTCCACCATGGCGCCGCGATTGCAGGCGAGGCCGGCGGCGCGGGCGAGATCCGCATTGGGCTTGACGCCACAGGCCATGACGATGAGATCGGCGGGCAGCACCTCGCCGTCCGCCAGCCGCAGGCCGGTGACATGATCGGTGCCGGTGATGGCGGCGCTGGCCGCCTCCAGCCGCACGGTGATGCCGCGGGCCTCCACCGCCTGGCGCAGCAAAGCGGCGGCGGGCGCATCCAGCTGGCGCTCCATCAGCCGGTCCATGAGATGCACCAGAGTGGTTGCGACGCCGGCGCCCGCCAGGCCGCTGGCGGCCTCCAGCCCCAGCAGGCCGCCGCCGATGACCACGGCGCGGGCGCCGGGCTTGGCGGCGGCCAGCAGCGCGGATACGTCGGCCAGGTCGCGGAAGGTGGTGACGCCCGGCAGATCGGCGCCGGGCAAGGGCAGGCGGATGGGGTGGGAGCCGGTGGCCAGCACCAGCTTGGCGAAGGGCAGGCGGCAGCCGTCCGCCAGCACCACGGCACGGCCGGGGCGGTCGATGGCGGCCACGGGGCGGCCCTGGATCAGGGTCACGCCCTGCGCCCGCCACCAGGCGGCGGGCTTCATCTGGATGTCGCCGGCGGGCACCTTGCCCGCCAGCACGTCGGAGAGCAGCACGCGATTATAGGCGAGGCCCGGCTCGGCGCCGATGACGGCCACCGCATAGCGCCCTAATGCGCGGGCGCTCAGCTCCTCGCAGAGCTTGGCGGCGGCCATGCCATTGCCAACGATGACGAGCGGTTCGCTCACGGGGCGTTTCCTTATTGTTATGGTGCGCGAAATCAGGCGGCGTCCACGAAGCGGTGGCGCTCGTGGAGGAACTTCAGCACCGCCTCGCGGGCCTTCAGGTAAATGGGGTTGGCCACCAGCTCCAGGCGCTTGCGCGGGCGCACCAGATTGACCTCCAGCACCTCGCCGATGCGGGCCGAGGGGCCGTTGGTCATCATCACGATGCGGTCGGAGAGCAGCACCGCCTCGTCCACGTCATGGGTGATCATGAGGATGGTGTTGCCCAGGCTGGCGTGGATCTGCATCACGCTGTCCTGGAGATGGGCGCGGGTGAGAGCGTCCAGCGCGCCGAACGGCTCGTCCAGCAGCAGCACCTTGGGCTGCATGGCGAGCGCGCGGGCGATGCCGACGCGCTGCTTCATGCCGCCGGAGATTTCCGCCGGGCGCTTGTCCTTGGCATGGCCCATCTGCACCAGATCAAGATTGTGCAGGGTCCAGTCGTTGCGCTCGGCGCGCGAGCGGGTGCCGGAGAACACCTTGTCCACGGCGAGGCGCACATTGTCATAGACCGTGAGCCACGGCAGCAAGGAGTGGTTCTGGAACACGACCGCCCGGTCGGGGCCGGGGGCGTTCACCTCCCGCCCGTCCAGGATCACGCCGCCGGTGGTGGCGGTGGTGAGGCCGGCGACAATGTTGAGCAAGGTGGACTTGCCGCAGCCGGAATGGCCGATGATGGAGAGATATTCGCCCTTGGCGATGTCGAGCGACACTTCCTTCAGCACTTCCGTGCTGGCGGCGCCGCGGGAAAAGGTCTTGCCGATCTGGCTGAGCTGGAGATAGGCGGACATAGGAGCCTCCTTCAGGATGCCGAGGTGCCGCGAGTGACGAAGCCACCCACAGCGGCCACGAGACGGTCGAGGACGAAGCCCACGACGCCGATATAGACCAGGGCCACGATGATGTCGGGCAGGCGCGACGAGTTCCACGCATCCCAGATGAAGAAGCCGATGCCGACGCCGCCGGTGAGCATTTCCGCCGCCACGATCGCCAGCCAGCTAAGACCGATGCCGATGCGCAGGCCGGTGAAGATGTAAGGCGCCGCCGAGGGCAGCATGATCTTCCAGAAGAATTCGATCGGATTCAGCCGCAGCACCAGCGCCACATTGCGATAGTCTTGCGGGATGTTGCGGATGCCCACCGCCGTATTGATGATGATCGGCCAGATGGCGGTGATGAAGATCACGAAGATGGCCGAGGGGCTGCTGTCGCGGAAGGCGGCGAGCGCCAGCGGCAACCAAGCTAGCGGCGGCACCGTGCGCAGCATCTGGAAGATGGGATCGAGGCCGCGCATGGCCCACACTGATTGACCGATCAGCGCGCCGGTCAGCACGCCCACCACGGCGGCGAGGCCGAAGCCCACGGCCACCCGCTGGAGCGACACCAGCACCCGCAGCCCGAGGCCGATGTCCTGCGGGCCGGCGACGAAGAACGGATCGACGATCAGGTCCTTGCTGTCGGCCCAGATGCGGCTCGGCGGCGGCAGCGTGGCGCCGGGGCCGGCGCACAGCAGTTCCCACAGCAGCAGCAGCAGGGCCGCCACCACCAGCGGCGGCAGCACGCTGACGGCGAACCAGTGCAGCGCGGCGCGGCCGCGGCTGGCGAGCGGGGTTTTCGGCCGGGCAAGGCGGACCACGGCGGCGGTGCCTTGGGCCGGCCCGGCAGGCGCCGCGCCGGTGAGGCGGGCGGGTTTCTGGGCCTCTTTGAGGGCGGTCACGGGCATGGGCTGCGGTTCCCTTCAGGCATTTCAGGCGTTCGGTGACAGGGCGCCAATGGCGCGCCTTAAGTGTGTCGTCATGGCTGGGCGGGGGCACGGGATAGGGAAGGCCAATGGCGCCTCCACCGAGACGCCCATGCGAATGGCGCGCCCCGCATGTGTCGTCATGCCCGGCCTTGTCCCGGGCATCCACGCGGTTCCGCCCGGATGGTTCGGCCGAAGCACATGCGGCCCGGCGTGGATGGCCGGGACAAGCCCGGCCATGACGAATTGACGGGGGCCCGGCCTGGAGGTGACAGCCATGTGCCGATCCCCCTCCATCTCACACCTCCACGCGCTTGATGCCGAGGCTCTTGAGATAAGCCGTCGGGTTCTTCGGATCGAAGCTCTTGCCGTCGAAGAAGGTCTCCACGCCGCGCGAGGTGGTGGCGGGGATGTCGGCTGAGGCGACGTTCAGGTCCTTGGCGGCGGCGCGCCAGATGTCCTCGCGGTTCACCTTGTCCACCAAAGCGGAAATATCGAGGCTCGGCTCGAACTTGCCCCAGCGGATGTCCTCGGTGATGAACCAGGCATCGTGGCTCTTGAACGGATAGGAGGCATTGTCCTTCCAGAATTTCATATACTGGTCGGAGCCCTTCACGTTCCTGCCGTTGCCGTAATTGATGTCGCCCTTCAGGCGGCCGATGATGTCGGCCACCGGCACGTTGAACCACTGCCGCTTGCCAACGATCTCGGCCAGCTCCTGCTTGTTTTCCATCTTGTCGCACCACTGCTGGGCTTCCAGCACCGCCATGACGATGGCCTTGGTGGCGTTGGGATTCTTGTCCACGAAGTCGGCGCGCATGCCGAGCGCCTTCTCGGGGTGGTTCTTCCAGATCTCGCCGGTGGTGCAGGCGGTAAAGCCGATGCCCTGGTTGACCAGCTGCTCATTCCAGGGCTCGCCGACGCAGAAGGCGTCCATGTTGCCCACCTTCATGTTCGCCACCATCTGCGGCGGCGGCACCACGATGGTGGAGACGTCCTTGTCGGGATCGATGCCGGCGCTCGCCAGCCAGTAGCGGATCCACAGATCATGGGTGCCACCGGGGAAGGTCATGGCGATCTTCACTTCCTTGCCGTCCGCTTTCTTCTTGGCGAACACGCTCTTCAGCGCGGAGGCATCGGTGGTGACCTTGAGGTCCTTGTATTCGTTGAAGACCGAGATGGCCTGGGCATCCAGATTGAGCCGCGCCAGGATGTACATGGGCGTGGGTACGTTGTTCTGCGTCACCTTGCCGGTGGAGATGAGGTAGGGCATGGGCGAGAGGATGTGGGCGCCGTCGATGCCGTTGGCGGCGCCGCCCAGCACCAGATTGTCACGGGTGGCGCCCCAGGAGGCCTGCTTCACCACTTCCACGTCCGGCACGCCATGCTTGGCGAACAGCCCCTTCTCCTTGGCGATCACCAGAGGCGAGGCATCCATCAGCGCGATATAGCCGAGCACGGCCTTGGTGGTTTCCGGCGCCGCCGCGTGAGCTGAGGGCACGCCGCCGGGGAAGGCCACCTTGGCCGCCTCGAACAGGGCCGCGGTGCCGAGCGCGGCGGCGCTGCCCTTGAGCAGCGAGCGGCGAGAGACGCCGGCGGTGGCGGGCTGGGCGGAACCGGGCTTGTCGACACCGGACTTGGTCACGTCGCTCATCATGTTCCCCTGTGGATCGGCTGCGTTGAGCCGGCGTCTGGTTGGTTGGGTCGGATCGGCGATGACGGAGGCCAGAAACGAAAAAAGCCGCAGACAACCGGACGGCGGTTTCGCCATCGGTGTCAGCGGCTCTGCTGCGGGTCCCGTCATTGGGACGAATAGGGTGCGCCATCAGCGTTGACGGCACGGTCTCCTATATTCAAGAGACGTGCCAGATGCCGCATTTCCCTAAGGGCTTGGGATTGTTCGATTTCCAAGGCGCCTGAAAATTGAGCATGTCCGCATCTGCGATCAATCCATGCAAATGTTCAGTGTAGCTGCCCGCCTTTTGTGCGCTGCGGGAGGGCGGGGGCTTGGGTCTGGCGGCTTCGATGCAGGCAAATCCCGAGCAAGCCGATGGCTGCCTGGACCGGCGACGGCCGTGCTGCGTCGCTGAGAGCACCTATGTCTCTTGAAAAGTGTACACTTTAGGTGTACGTTTGATCGATGCTGCCGCTGCCTTGTTTCGCGCGCCGGTAGCCAACCGGAATGTTCGATGACCGCCTCTCACGGGGGAAGAGTGTGGAATTCGAATG
The DNA here is from genome assembly GCA_943369575.1 of Azorhizobium sp. AG788. Classification (GTDB taxonomy): domain Bacteria; phylum Pseudomonadota; class Alphaproteobacteria; order Rhizobiales; family Xanthobacteraceae; genus Azorhizobium. The sequence goes on from CALRNP020000009.1 coordinate 28,649, forward strand.
GGATGAGACCAAGAGACAAAAGACCATTGCAGAGCGCGATGTGGACATTCTGCACGCCGCGGGAATCTTCGAAGGCGTGGTTCTGACCCGCGTCGATGACCGTGCCGACTATGGCGAAGAGCGCCTGATCTCGATGGGCATGGTCGATGACGAGTGTTTCATCGTCGTTCACACCGAGCGCAACGGCGTCACGCGGCTCATCACAGCATGGAAAGGAGGTCGCGATGAGCGATCATACTATGAAGCGGGCATCGCTCGCCGAGCTGAAGAAGATGAGGGAAGCCGGTGAGCTTCACCACAATCCTCAAGCCCGTGAAGGCGAAAGCTTAGGGCGCGAATTCTGGGAGAAGGCCATGGCGTCTTCCCCAAAGGAGGCACCCAAATCCGTGCATCTGAAATTGGATCCGGACGTGTTCGCCTTCTTCAAGGCGCAGGGCAAAGGCCATCTGACGAAGATGCAGGAGGTTCTCAAAGCCTATGTCGCCGCGCACCGATGAGAGGCGCGGCACTTTCTATCCGTCCCTAAAGCCGCCAAGGCCGTTGTGAATGCGATGGTCAGGCGACGACGCTGCGGCGCCTCAGTCCCCCGTCGCCAGAAACCGGGCCTGGTCGAACACCGCGCCGAATTCGGTGGCGACGCAGTCCGGCTGGTGCGGCGGGGTCGGGGGTGTCGGGCCGACGGCGGCGTCGAACAGGTCCGGCCGGTAGACCGAGATCGCCTCGCGGGCGGCGTCCGGGGCGAAGGCGCCCTGATGGGCGGCGACGATCTGGTGGTACATCCACAGGGCATGATCGGGATCGGGCCGGTTGGCGCCGTCGCGGTGCAGGATGAGATAGTCCGGATGCTCGCGCATCACCCCGCCCGGCGCGGTGTGCAGGCGCCCGTCCAGGGTCCGGCGCAGCACGTCGGCGGGCAGGTTGAGATGGCGCGGCTCGCTGAGCAGGCGGGCGAGGTCGCCGTGATTGGCGGGGTCCTCGCACCAGGCGGCGGCGGCATAGAGCGCCCGCACCAGCCGGTGCAGCACCTCCGGCTCGGCATTGGCGAAGCGGGCGTGCACGCCCAGCACCTTCTCCGGCACCCAGCCGAAGATCTCCGCCCCCAGCACCGCGATGCGGCCTACGTCCGCATCCACCGCCACGCTGTTCCAGGGCGAGCCCACCGAGAAGCCGTGGATCAGCCCGTTGCGCAGGCTCTCGGCCATGAACGGCGGCGGGATCACCACCAGGCGCACGTCGCGATCCGGATCGATGCCGCCGGCGGTGAGGAAATGGCGGATGAGATAATGATGGGTGGAGAAGGAATAGACCGCCGCGAAGGTCAAAGGCTCCAGGCCCTTGGCCCGCCGCTCGGCCACCACATTGCCCAAGGCCAAGGCGGCGCCGGGGGCGGTGGTGAGGTCGCCCGCCGCGCCCATGGCGGCATAGATGTCCTTGGCGATGGTGATGGCGCTGCCATTGAGATTGAGCGCGAACGGCACCACCAGAGGCACCCGCACATGGCCCAGCCCCAAGGACGAGGCGATGGCCAGCGGCCCCAGCATGTGGGCACCGTCCAGCATGCCCACGTTCACCTTGTCGCGGATGTTGGCCCAGGAGACTTCCTTGTGCAGGGCGATCTCGATGCCCTCGGCCATGGCAAAGCCGCGCTCGGCGGCGGCGATCAGCACGGCGGCGTCGGTGAGGGGGATGAACCCCATGGCAAGCCGTCTCATCGGAAAAGCTCCGCGGTGGTGATGATCGACTGGGCGATGTCGGCCATGCGCTTCTTCTCATTCATGGCGGTGCGCCGCAGCAGGCCGTAGGCGGCTTCCTCGTCGATGCCCTTCATCTTCATCAGGATGCTTTTGGCCCGGTCCACCAGCTTGCGCTCCTCCAACTGGCCCTTGGCTTCCTCCAGCTCGGCTTTCAGCCGGGCGAAGGCGCGGAAGCGGGAGATGGTGGTCTCGACGATGGGCTTCACCCGGTCCTTGCGCAGGCCGTCCACCACATAAGAGGCGACGCCGGCCTCGATAGCGGCCTCGATGGTCTGGCCGTCGGACTGGTCCACGAACATGGCCACCGGCCGCTTCACCTCGCGGGAGACATGCAGCATCTGCTCGATGACGTCGCGGCTGGGGTCTTCCAGATCGATCAGGATCACGTCCGGATCGATGGCATAGATGCGCTCCAGCAGATTATGCCGGCCTTCCATGCGCAGCACGTTGACATAGCCGGCCTCGCGCAGGCCCTCGCTGAGGATGGCCGCGCGCACCGGGCTCTCATCGACGATGACGATACGCAACAGGAGATCGCTGGCCATGAAGGTCCGTGATGTGAGCGCAGGATGCCGCCGAACGGCCGCACGCCAGTTTGCACGGAGCGGGCGGCGGCCGGATAGGCTTTTTTTGTCCCGACCCGTAAGTCCTCAGGTCGGCGGCAGGCTGGCGGCATAGTCCAGCAACTTCTTGCGCAGAGCCGGAAGCGACGGCTTGGCCTTGGCGAAGGCGGCCCAATCGCCGGGGAGCGCGGCGAAGATCTCGTCGCGCAGGGCCTTGGCCTTGGGGTCGGAGGCGGCGCGGGCGTCCAGCCATTGCAGGAAACGCAGGTCGGTGATGCCGTCGCCGGTGGAAATCACCAGGGCATCGACGCTGGGAACCGGCTGGCAGCGGTCGGCGGTCAGCGGCAGGAACATGAAGTCCGGCTCGCGCCCGTCGGTGGGGTCGGAGGGGTCGGCGGTGGCGGCGCGGGCGTGCCACTGGATGTAGCCTTCCGCCCCCACCCGCCACAAAAGGAAGCCGGCGGCGGCCTCGATGTCCGGCATGTTGTAGAGCCAGGGGGTGACGCCCTGCGCCCGCATGTCGGCGAACAGGCGCGAGGAGACGCCATAGCCGTTATTGACCAGCACGGTGTCGAACAATTTCAGGAACGGCTGGTCCTTGATGTCGTTGAGCTGGCCGGAGATCTTGGCGCGCGGCGCATACATGCGGATGGCATCGCGCATGCGGGTGAGATCCGCCATGGGATTGGCGAGATTCTGCGGCTCGTCGGCGATGGACCACAGCGGCAGCGGCAGGCCGGCGGCGGTGAGCGCCGCCTCGGTGGCCGCCACGTTCTCGCCCATGGCCTGCACGCCCACCTTGTCGGCCAGCAGCTTCACCGAGACATAATCGAAGAAGGGCGGCGAGAAGCCCGCCGCCTTGGCCAGGCGGGTCTGGGCGATGTAGCGCGCCCGCTGGTCGGCGGTGGGCGTCACCAGATCCGGGGAGAGGCCGGTGAGGCCGAAGGTGCGCAGCGCCCGCAGGTCGCAGGCCATCAGCCGGTCGGCGGTGGCGGGGGAGGGCGGAAACCAGAAGTCCGGATTGGGCGCGGCCATGTAATAGCCCACCGGCGTGGTGGTTTGCGGCAGGGTGAGCGGGATCACCTCCACATTGGCGCGCGCCTCCAGCGGCTGGCCGGCGATGTTCATGGCCAGCACCACCGGCACCGTGCCGGAGGCGCCTTCGGGCACCGTGAAGCTGACGTTCATCCGCCGCGGCACGCCCCTGGCGATGCGCAGGCGGGAGAGATCGCCCTCCAGCACGTCGGAGGTGATGGAGAGGGAATTCTCGCCGCTGCCTCGGCGCATATAGGTCCACTTGCCCCAGCGCACCTCGCCGGCGATGCCCTCGGGCAGCTTCAGCGCCACTTCGGGGGAGAGGTCGTCCTGGTCGGAGAAGGCGAGGAAATCCACCGAGACCAAGGTGCCGCGCACCGCCCGCAGGCTGGTGTCGGTGGGCAGGTTGGCGTCCCAGAATGGATGCTGGCTGCGCGGCGTGCCCACGGGCAGCACCCGCAGGGTCACGCCCTTGGCGAGCGCCGGGTCCACCGGCTTGTCCACCACCGGCCAGCGCTCCAGATAGCGCTCGCGGCGCCAGGCCTCGATGGCGTCCACGGCGGCGTGGCTGTCGCCCGGCGCGATGACCATGGCGGCGATATAGCCGTCGTTCGGCGGCTGGTCGGATGAGATGTCCACGACGATCTTGCCGTTGACCACCGGCACGGTGGCGGTCACTAGCCCGGCGCGGCGGGCGGCATAGACCTCCCACGGGCCGCCGTCGATCATCGCTTCCTTGTTGAGGTTGCGATGGAACACTTGGCGCACCCAGTCATCGGGCGTGTAGTCCTCCTGCAACGCCACCTTGCCGTTGATGGTGAAGGTGCGATGCAGGGAGTGGGGAAAATATTCCCATTCCCCCTGGTCCTCGGTCCAGAGCGAGACCGTGGCGGTCTGGCTCTTGGTCCAGGGCACGGTGATGGTGCGCACGCCGTTGAGGCCGCTGGAGAGCAAAGGATCGTTCTGAGTGCGCACCAGATCGCGGCCCGGCGGCGAGAGGCGCGGGTCGGCCTTGGTGACGGTCTCAAAGCCCGGCACCGAGACTTCCGGCGGTCCGAAGCGTAGCGCCAGCGCATCCTTGGGCACCGGGCTGCCGCCGGCCACGTGCACGTCGCCGAGGCGGATGGTGCCCTCGCCATCGCCCAGCGAGATCACCAGCCGGCTGACCTGGGTGCGATCCAGCCGCGCCTTGGACGGCGTCACCCAGGACGACACCGGCGAGCGCAAGGTGAAGGGGCCGGGCGGCACGGTGAGGGTGGTGTTGACGCGGGAGTTCCAATTCTTGGAATTCACGTCATCCACCCGCAGATAGACGGTGATGGGATTAGGGCCGGGATTGGTGCCGGTGACCACCAGTTCCTGGTCGGCGGCAAAGGCCAGCGGCGGGAAGAATTCCTGCTCGGCGGTGGTCTTGGCGCCCTTCAGCCAGCTCTGGCCGAGCTTGGCCACATTGGTGGTGACGGGGGCGGCATCGCCGCCGCGCGCTTCCACGGTGACGCTGGAAATCTTGGTGGGGGTCAGGCTTTCGGGGCTGAACAGGATGATGCGGGTCACCGCCTGGGTGTCCAGCGGCGTCTTGTTGGGGGTCATCAGCCCCTTGAGCGGCACCACCCATTCGAACGGCCCCGGCGCCACCATATTGATGCCGCCATAGCGCGAGCCCCAATCCTTGGACTGGGCATCATCTATGCGCAGGTCCAGTTCCACCGTGTCGGGATTTGCGTTGGTGCCCTTGATGACGAGGGCGTCCTCCGGCCCGAAGGCGCGGGGCGGGGCGAAATTCTGCTCCAGCGCCTGGGCAGTGGTGGTGTTGGCGAACAGGGCGCTGGGCGCCGCGGGGGAGCTGGATGTGCCGGCGCTGGTGGAGCCGGTCGTCGCCGGGGCGGCACCGGGCGTGGGGGCCGCGCGCGTCTCCAGCGCCACGCTGGTGATCTGGGCCGGGGGCAGATCCACCGGGGTGAAGACGATGATGCGGGAGATGGCGTTGATGTCGAGCGGGCGCTTGTCCTGGGTCATCAGGCCCTTGAACGGCACCACCCATTCGAACGGACCAGCGCCCACCACATTGACGCCGCCGAAACGCGAGCTCCAGTCCTTGGAGGTGGCATCGTCGATGCGCAGGTCGATCTCCAGGAAATCGGTGGAGGCGTTCACGCCCTTGATGACCAGGGAATCGGCGGGCGAGAAACTGCGCGCCGGCTTGAAGTCCGCATCCAGCGCCGAGGCGGTGGTGGTGTTGGTGAACAGGGTGCGGCTCTGCATCTGCGGCGCCGAGGCGCCGGCGGGGGCGGGCGCCTTCTGCACGAAGATGCGGTTCAAGGTCCGCTCGACGCGCTCATAGCTGAGGCGCTCCGCCAGATCCGGGCGCAGCACCATCACGCCGAGCACGCCGCTCGCCACCACGCCGAGCACGGCGCCCCAGGCGAACCCGCTGAGCCAAAGCCTGATCTTGCCCATGTCCCACTCCCCGGCGCACTAAGATACCGCCGCCCGCAGCGCCATCCCTTCGGCCTTAGACCATGTGTGTGGAAAGGTGAAGACGGGGCTTTGCGCACCCGCGCGGTTGCGCCCGCTTTGCTTCAGCTTCCCTCCCCGGTCTGCGCGCACTAGAAGATTGTCGCGAACCAGCCTTGCGCCGGCCGGACCTCTCCTGTCCGCAGCCGCCGCGTGGTCGGGCAGAAGGAGAACAGCGTGGCGGGCACCAGTCGGACGGAACGGATGACCGGCACCGCCTTGCGCGGGCTGCTGTTTCTCATCTTCGTGGCGCTGGTGGTGGTGATGATCGCGGTCCAGCAGCGGGCCATGGGCGGCTATGCGGCCGAACTGTCCGCCAACAATGCCGACGAGGCCAGCCACTTCATCTCCGGCCTGATGCTGACGGACTATGTGCGCGCCGGCCTGCCCAATCCACTCCCCTTCGCCCGCGACTATTATCTGCACTTTCCCAAGGTCGGCATCGGCCACTGGCCGCCGCTCTATTATCTGCTGGAAGGCGGGCTGTTCCTGCTGCTGCCGCCTCTGACCTCGGTGGCGCTGCTGCTGCCCGCGGTGCTGGCGGCGCTGCTGGCGGTGACCGCCGGCTGGGTGACGGCGCGCATGCTGGGGCCGTTGCAGGGCGTCGCGGTGGCCGTGGTGCTGCTGGCGCTGCCGCTGCTGCGCGAGGCCACCCTGGTGATCCTGCTGGATCTGCCGGTGGCGCTGCTGGCGCTGCTGGCCGCCTTTGCCTATGCGCGATACCTCGCCCGCCCCCGCTGGCAGAGCGCGGTGCTGTTCGGCTTGCTGGCCTCCGCCGCCATCCTCACCAAGGGCACCGGGGCGGCCTTGGCCTTGGTGCCGCCGCTGGCGGTGCTGATCGGCGGGCGGTTCGATCTGTTGAAGCGGATGTCGTTTTGGCTGCCGGTGCCGATCGTGGCGCTGCTGGCCGGGCCGTGGACGCTGGGCACCTACGCCATGGCCGCCGCTGGCTTCCAGTATCACTGGGGCCTCGGCTTCAGCGCCCTGGCCGGGCGCACCTATGCCCAGGGCCTGCTGGCGGCGCTGGGTGGGCTGGTGCTGGCCTTGGCCGCGCTCGGCCTGCTATTCGCCGCCGCCCGCGGCTGGCGCGGACGCCGGCCGGCGGCGAAGCCGCAGATCACGGACGAGGACGCCGAGGCGGCGGCCGCCCGCGCCGCTGATGCTCTCTGGGTGGCGCTGGCGGCGCTGGTGATCGGCACGCTGGCGTTCCAATGCCTGGTGCCGGCGGGGCTGGATGCGCGCTATCTGCTGCCGGTGGCGGCGCCTCTGGTGATGCTGGCGGCCTTCGGCGGCACCCGGCTGCTGGGCCTGCTCACCAGCGGCTGGCCGGTGCTGGTGGGGCTGGTGGTGTCGCTGGCGCTGCTGTTCGGGGCCTTGCCCTCGCTGCTGGTGGAGGTGCGCAAGCTGCCCAATGGCATGGATGCCGCCGCCCAGGCCTTCCTGGCGCGGGAGGCGCCCAATCCGCTGATCCTGGTGGGAGCGGATGCGGAAGGCGAGGGCGGCCTGATCGCCGCCATCGCCCAGCGTGACCGCGCCCGCAAGACCTATGTGCTGCGCGGCACCAAGATGCTGGCCACCAGCGACTGGAACGCCGCCAACTACACCCCCACTTATGCCGATCCCGCCGCGCTCATGGCCGGGCTGGATGACCTGGGTGTTGGCGCCGTGGTGGTGGACACCGCGCCCGGCTCGCAGAGCCTTCTGCATAACCGCCAGCTTTTGGAGGCGGCGGCAGCCTTCCCGGATCGCTTCCGCATGGTGGCGAGCTATCCCCGCGCCGACGGCAAGGGCGAGGCCCGGCTCTATATGCTCAGCGGCAACGGCGCCAAGGTGCCGGACCCCGCCGCTCTGTCTGCCCGGCTGATGCAGGGCAAGGCGTTCTGAACCGGCCGCCCTGTGGGGCGTTGCCGTATGACCGCGGGAACTCCCCGCCAAGGAGAACAGCATGGGTCGTCTGGTGGATGGCGTCTGGTACGGCAAGGAAGACTTCCCCACCGACAGCGGCGGCCGCTTCACCCGCCCCGACTCGCCCTTGCGCAACTGGGTGACGGCGGACGGCGCGCCCGGCCCCACCGGCCGCGGCGGCTTCAAGGCCGAACCGGGCCGCTACCATCTCTATATCGCCCGCGCCTGTCCCTGGGCCCACCGCGCCATGATCTTCCGCGCCCTGAAGGGGCTGGAGGGGATGATCGACTATTCGGTCACCCACTGGCTGATGCAGGAGGACGGCTGGACCTTCGCGCCCGGACCGGGGGTGACCGGCGACAAAATCGGCGGCGTCGCCTTCATGCGCGAGGTCTATACAAGCAGCGATCCGGCCTATTCCGGACGTGTGACTGTTCCAGTGCTGTGGGACAGAGAGTCCGCGACAATCGTCAGCAATGAATCCGCCGACATCATCCGCATGTTCAATTCCGCCTTCGATGCAATCGGGGCAAAGGCCGGCGACTATTATCCCGCCGCTTCGCGGGGCGAAATCGATGCGGTCAATGACAGGGTGTATCAAACGGTGAACAATGGGGTGTACCGCTGTGGTTTCGCCACCACGCAGGCCGCCTATGAGGAGGCCGTCGGTCCCCTGTTCGAGAGCCTCGACTGGCTGGAAGGCATCCTCTCCCGCCAGCCCTATCTGCTGGGCGACACCCCCACCGAAGCCGACTGGCGCCTGTTCACCACCCTCTTGCGGTTCGATCCGGTCTATGTGGGGCACTTCAAGTGCAACATCCGCCAACTCATTGATTATCCTCATCTCTGGGCCTATACGCGCGCCCTCTACCAAGCGCCGGGCATCCGCGAGACGGTGGATTTCGACCATATCAAGAAGCACTATTACCAGAGCCATCGGGGCATCAATCCCCATGGCATCGTGCCGGTTGGGCCGCAGCGGGACTTCGATGCGCCCTCGCCCCGTTCGGTGGGAATCATCTAGTGCATTGTTATTGAATGTCTTTTCAGTTCCGGGCCGCCCTCGGTGCCGCTCTATGGAATGGCCATTTGCGCAGCGAGCTTGACGGCGCCCGCCACTGCCCCGACAAGGCGCGGATGCGCGCGCTGACGGACTATACCCCCGCCGAATGGCTGGCCCTCGCCCCGGCGATCCACCGCCTGCGCCGGGGGCGTAACGTCTTGGTGGATCACATCTATCGCCGCCGCGCGGCGCCTGGGCAGGCCGAGTTGGTGGCCCGGTTGCAAGCCTGCGAGGCGCCGGCGCTGGCCTTCACCATCGCCTTCAACCTGCCGCAGGCGATTGCGCTGCTGGCGGACGGCATGGCCCGCGTCCTGCCCGCTATCCCTTTGGTGATATGCGATAATTCCAGCCGCCCGGAAGCCCGCGCCGCCATTGCCGCGCTGTGTGCGGAGCGTGGATTGGCCTATTGCTCGCTGCCGCCGCCCCCACACAAGGGCGGGGTCAACGGTTCGCGCTCCCATGCGGTGGCGCTGAACTGGGTGCTGCACAATCTGATCCGGCCGGCGCGGCCCAAGGTATTTGCCCTGCTGGATCATGACCTTGTGCCGCTGGCGGCGGTGGATCTGCCGTCGCTGGTCGCCCATCAGCCGGCCTATGGCATGGTGCGCCACGGCACCCGCTTCGGCGGCTGGTTCCTGTGGCCGGGCTATAGCGTGTTCGACTTCCAGGCGGTGCAGGACCTGCCGCTGGATTTCGGCACCGACACCCCGCTAACCCTCGATACTGGCGGGCAAAACTGGTCGGTGCTGTATCGCAACCTCGACCTCGGGACCCTGGCCCAGGCCACCACCCGCACCGCCTGGATCCCCGATCCACAGACCGGCACGCCGGAGCCCTATCTGCTGGCGGATGGCTGGCTGCATGTGGGCGGCGCCGGCCATCGCGGCGGCGGCGCGGCGGCGCTGGCGACGGTGCAGGCGGCCTATCGGGCGGACCCCGACGGCCTGCTGGCGCGCCTGCTGGAAACCGCAACCGCCTGAACGCAAGGCATAAAAAAACCGCCGGGCGAACCCGGCGGCGTTGAACTCTTTGGGACAAGGGGACGCCGGATGGCGTCCGGCCTCACTCCGCCGCAGGAGCGGAGGTGGCGGGGCCCTTGACCTTCTTGGCGCGGTCGTCGGTGCGCTCGGCGATACGGGCGGACTTGCCGCGACGGTCGCGCAGGTAATAGAGCTTGGCGCGACGGACCTTGCCGCGACGCACCAGCTTCACCGAATCGATCAGCGGCGAATAGACCGGGAACACACGCTCCACGCCTTCGCCGTAGGAAATCTTGCGGACCGTGAAGCTCTCGTTGAGGCCGCCGCCGTTGCGGGCGATCACGACGCCTTCGTACGCCTGAACGCGGGTGCGGTCGCCTTCGACCACCTTCACGTTGACGATCACGGTATCACCCGGCTGGAAGTCGGGGATGGTCTTGTCGGCATGGAGGCGAGCAGCCTGCTCGGCCTCAAGGGTCTGGATAATGTTCATGTCACCAACCTCTAGCGGTCGCCCGTGCCGAGCCGTTTCCGGCCATGCCCCGGCGCCACATCGTGTCGTTATAAGTTAAGGGACGCCGCTCCATAGCCGAGAATGGGGAAGCTGTCATGCCTTTTTTGGTCATCGCCCCGTCATGAAGTGGGGATGGGATCGGCACCCCGCCGCCGCCGCTTGCGGGCGGATGGCTTGGTGGCGGCGTGGTCACCAGGCGCCGCCGCCAGCAGGTCCGGCCGGCGCTCGCGGGTCACGGCTTCCGCCTGCGCCCGGCGCCAGGCGGCGATGCGGGCGTGATCGCCCGACGTGAGCACCTCGGGAATGCCGACGCCCTCGAACAGTTGCGGGCGGGTGTATTGCGGATATTCCAGCAGCGCCTGGGAGAAGCTCTCGTCGGTGCCGCTCTCGATCTTGCCCATGACGCCGGGAATGAGGCGCACGCAGGCATCCAGGGTCAGCAGCGCGGCCGCCTCGCCGCCCGAAAGCACCACGTCGCCGACGCAGATCTCCTCCAGGTCCCGTCCGGCGACGATGCGCTCGTCCACCCCCTCGAAACGACCGCATAGGATGATGGCGCCCGGCCCGGCCGCCAGGTCGCGGACGCGGGCCTGGGTGAGGGGGCGACCGCGCGGGGTCATCAGCAGGCGGGGGCGGGCATCGCCCTCCGGGGCGGCAGCGTCGATGGCGCGGGCCAGCACATCGGCGCGCATCACCATGCCGGGGCCGCCGCCCGCAGGGGTGTCGTCCACCGAGCGGTGCTTGTCGGTGGCGAAATCGCGGATTTGCAGGGCCTCCAGTGCCCATAGGCCGTTCGCCAGCGCTCGCCCCGCCAGGGCATAGCCCAGCGGTCCCGGAAACATCTCGGGATAGAGCGTGAGCACGGTGGCGCGAAAGGCGGGGGCGCTGGCGGTCATGAGGGTGTGATGGGGGAGGGCGGCCGGCGCGTCAATGCGCGCGCCAAGCGGCCCATCGCCCTCAGATGTCTTTGGCTGCGTCGGCTTCTTCGGGCGGGGGCGGCTCGTCGGGGGCGGCGTCGGGCACCACCACCAGGCGGCCGCCGGGCACATCCACCACCGGAACGGCGGCCTTGCTGAACGGTAGCAGCAGCGACTTGCCGCCGTCGAGCGGGGCGTATTCCAGCACGTCGCCGGCGCCGAAATCATGCATGGCCAGCACGGTGCCGAGATGGGCGCCGGCGGCGTCCTCCACCCGCAGGCCGATCAGGTCCACATGATAGAAAGTCTCGTCGTCCTCGGCGGGCGGCAGCGCCTCGCGGGGCACGAACAGATCGGTATTGGTGAAGGCTTCAGCCGCGGTGCGGTCGGGAATGCCCTCGATCCGGGCCACGTAATGGTCTTTCGCCGGACGCAAGGAGAGCACCTTGAAGGTGCGCTTGCCGGCTTCGTCGGTCAGGCTGTAGCGCTTGAGATCGTTGGGGTTTTCCCCGAAGGGAAACAGGCGCACCTCGCCCTTGACGCCATGCGGCGCGCCGATGCGGGCGATGAGAATGCGCTCAGTCATGTCAGGCAGATTTCCGGTCTTGGACATCACCGCCCGGTCGCGCAGCGCGGGGCGGGTTGGAAAATGCTGCGGGGCGCAGGGCGCGCCCCGCAGCATCGGGATCACTCGGCCGCGGGGGCGTCTTCAGTGGGGGCGGCGGCAGCGGCGGCCTTGGCGGCGCGCTCAGCGGCGCGCTCCTGGGCCTTCTTGCCGGGCTCGCCCTTCTTGAGGTTGCTCGGGGTCTCGCGCTTGATCAGGCCGTGGGCGTCCAGGAAGCGGGCCACGCGGTCGGTGGGCTGGGCGCCCTTTTCAAGCCACGCCTTGGCCTTCTCCAGGTCGAGCACCACGCGGTCGGCGGCGTCCTTGGCCAGCAGCGGGTTGAAGGTGCCGATCTTCTCGATGAAGCGGCCGTCGCGGGGCGAACGGGCGTCGGCAATCACGATGCGGTAGTAGGGACGCTTCTTGGCGCCGCCACGGGCGAGACGGATCTTCAGGGACATGGAACTCTTCCTTTCGGTATTTCTGTAAGCGTTGTGTCTTCAGGTTTAATCGGCCGATCCCCGCGCCCGGCGCTGCCGGGAGCCGCGGGAGGCGGCGTCATTTCTTCTTCGGGCCGCCCAGGCCCGGCAGGCCGGACAGGCCCTTGGGCAGGCCACCGAGGCCGGGCATGCCGCCCGGAAACTTCGCCGGCAGGCCGCCGCCGCCGAGGCCACCAAGGCCGCCCATGCCGGGCATCTTGCCGCCGGGCATCTTCTCGGCCATCTGCTGCAAGGCCTCGGGCGAGGGGGCGCCGCCGCCCATGCCCATCATGCCGGCGAGGCCGGCCAGCGGGCCGCGCTTGCCAGCGGCGCCGCCCATGGCCTTCATCATGTCCGCCATCTGGCGGTGCATCTTGATGAGGCGGTTGATCTCTTCCACCTTGGTGCCCGAGCCGGCGGCGATGCGGCGCTTGCGCGAAGCATCCAGCACCTTCGGGTTGCGCCGCTCGTGCCGGGTCATGGAATTGATGATCGCGGTCTGGCGCTTGAACACCTTCTCGTCGAGATTGGCCGAGGCGATCTGGTTCTTCACCTTGGCCACGCCCGGCAGCATGCCCATGAGGCCGGACATGCCGCCCATCTTCTGCATCTGGGACAGCTGGTCGCGCAGATCCTCCAGATCGAATGCGCCCTTGCGCATCTTCTCGGCGGTGGCGCGGGCCTTCTCCATGTCGATGGTTTCGGCGGCGCGCTCCACCAGCGCCACCACGTCGCCCATGCCGAGGATGCGGCCGGCGACCCGCTGGGGATCGAAATCCTCCAGCGCATCCATCTTTTCGCCGGTGCCCAAGAGCTTGATGGGCTTGCCGGTGACCGCGCGCATGGAGAGGGCGGCGCCGCCGCGGCCATCGCCATCGGCTCTTGTCAGCACGATGCCGGTCAGCGAGACGCGGCTATCGAAGGCTTTGGCGGTGTTGACCGCGTCCTGGCCGGTGAGGCTGTCCGCCACCAGCAGCACTTCGTGCGGATTGGTGACGGCGCGCACTTCGGCGACTTCCGCCATCAGTGCTTCGTCCAGGGTGACGCGGCCGGCGGTGTCCAGCAGCACCACGTCATAATTGCCGAATCGCGCCGCATCCATGGCGCGGCGGGCGATCTGCACGGCGCTCTGGCCGGGCACGATGGGCAGGGTGGTCACGTCCACCTGGGTGCCGAGCGTCGCCAGCTGCTCCATGGCCGCCGGGCGGCGGGTGTCGAGCGAGGCCATCAGCACGCGGCGCTTGCCGCGCTCGGTGAGGCGCTTGGCGATCTTGGCGGTGGTGGTGGTCTTGCCCGAGCCCTGGAGGCCGACCATCAAAATGGCGACGGGGGCCGGGGCATTGAGATCGATGGGCTCGGCGTCGGAGCCCAGCGTGGCGACCAGTTCGTCATGGACGATCTTGACCACCATCTGGCCGGGGGTCACCGACTTGATGACCTCCACGCCCACGGCGCGCTCGCGCACCTTGTCGATGAAGGCGCGCACCACATCGAGCGCCACGTCCGCCTCGATCAGCGCCCGGCGGACCTCGCGCATGGCTTCGCCGACGTCGGCCTCGGTGAGAGCGCCGCGCCGCTTCAGCTTATCGAGTATGCCGCCAAGGCGGTCGGAAAGGCTGTCGAACATGGGTCCGTCCTGGTCCCCTCGGCCGAAGCCGAGGTTGAGTTTCGCAAGTCCTGCGGCTGCTGGACCACCGGCACGCGCCAATCACGGCGCAACGCGGAACGCGCCCGAGGGCGCAACGCGCTGTCGGGCGGGGACCTCCGGGCTCCTGGCCCGGTCGGCGGATCGGCAGTGCCGTCCTCTTGAAGCGCGAGCCTTTAGCACCCTTGGTGCGGCAAGACAATGGCGGGGTGGGGGGCGCGCGTGCCGAGGGGGTCAGGCGTGGGTCAGGCTGGCGCAAGCGGGGGGCGCCAGATTGCGCACGGGCGCGCGTCTCGCTTAGGGTTAAGCGCGGCATGTGCCGGTGCCACCGCCGTCCGAGAGGGCCGATGCCGACCGTCCTGTCCCGCCGTTCCTTCCTGTCCGCCGCTGCGACGCTGCCGCTGGTGTCGGCCTTGCCATCGCTGGGCCACGCCGTACCCCTCAACGCCCCGTTCGCGGTGGGCGGATTTACTGTCATGCCCCTGCTCGACGGCCCGTTCGGCCTCACCGCCGCCTTGATGCCGCAGGCGGATTCGGTGGAGGGGGAAAAGCTGGTGGAGCGGGTTGGCCTGCCGGCCAAGGGGCCATGGCCGCAGCCGGTGAATACCTTCGTGGTCCAGCGCGGCGAGCGCATCTTCATGATCGATGCCGGTGGGGGAACCCTGCTCGGCCCCGACCTTGGTCGGATGCCGGAGCGGCTGGCGGCGGTGGGGGTGGATCCGGCCAAGGTGGAGGCGGTGCTGATGACCCATCTGCACGCCGATCATGCCGGCGGCCTGATGACGCCCGAGGGCAAGGCCTTCTTTCCCAATGCGGAAATCATTGTGCAGCAGGCGGAAGTGGCGTTCTGGACCGATGATGGCGCCAGATCCCGCGCCCCCGCCGGCACCGACGCCATGTTCGCCATCGCCCGCGCGGCGCTGGCCGCCTATCCGGGCCGCGTGCGCACGGTCAATGGCGCCATCACGGCGGCACCGGGCCTGACCTTCGTGCCCTTGCCGGGCCATACGCCCGGCCATGCCGGCCTGATGCTGGCGGACGGCAATCAGCAGTTCCTGTTCTTCGCCGACGTCATCCATTCGGCGCTGCTGCAATTCCCCAATCCGTCCTGGACCGTGCTGTTCGACGTCGACCAGGGCCTGGCGGCGGCGACCCGCCGGGGCATTCTCGACCGGCTGGCGGCGGATAAGATTCCCGTGACCGGGGCCCATATTCCCGATCGCGGTCGCATCGAAGTGCTCAACATGGGTTATGCCTTGGTGGCGTAAGACCACTGAGGGATCTGAGAATGGCATGCACGAACCGGCTGGCGGTTGCCCTGGCATGGGTGGCGAGCGCCTATGTAATGGCGGGAGGCGCCCCGGCTCTGGCGCGGCCGCTGTCGGTGGAGGTCACCAACGCAAGCCAGCCGACCTTGTGCGCCGAAACCGACAATGTGGCGCTGAATTTCGCCTCGGCGGAGGTGATGCAGTTTCGCATCCAGGCGGTGCATCCCGCTTATGTCGGCATGCTGGCGGTGGACCGCACCGCGGCGGATTTCACCGCCTGCGACATGAGCGATGATCCCGTCGTTCCCGCCGAGCCCAAGCGGGTCACGCTCTATGAAACCCCCGATCTCTGGCTGACCGGGTACACCTTCCCCAGCTTTTGGCGTCCGGCGTCGGTGCCGTTCCGCGTCGATGGCAAGGTGGTGGAGGGGCTGCATATGGTGCAGCTCTGGGTGCGCCATGCGGAGCGGGCCGAGGAGGTGATGGTGGTCTATCCCCCCGATGGCTATTGGCGCGCCCGCCCGCTGCCGCCGGCGCATCTGGGCGGGGCAGGCTATGGCTCGTCCTTCCTGGTGGGGCCGGTCGAACAGGAAGAGCGGCCGCTGGTGAAGCTGAAGGAGATTGGCTTCGATCCGGCGACCCGCACCTTCGCGCTGAGCTTTGCCGGCGGCGGCGGCGCGCATATGGCGCTGCTGGCGCTGGATCGGGAGCATATCGCCCTCGAAGTCACGCTGGACGCGCC
This sequence comes from Azorhizobium sp. AG788, assembly GCA_943369575.1. Classification (GTDB taxonomy): domain Bacteria; phylum Pseudomonadota; class Alphaproteobacteria; order Rhizobiales; family Xanthobacteraceae; genus Azorhizobium. The sequence continues at coordinate 44,632 of CALRNP020000009.1, forward strand.
CATTGCCGGGGCGCCGTTCGCGGCCCTGCGCTCCATGTATGTGACCGAATTCAATGCCGATGTGGCCCGCCTGGCCTGGAAGACCGCCCGCGGCGCCGGCTGGGGCGAGGCGCCGGTGATGGACTATCCCGGCGGGACGGTGAGCGAGATGTGGACGGGGCGGATGGTGCCCTCGCGCCACAACACCAGCGCCCCGGACATGGTCTTCGGCCCGTTCGGGGGCCTGAATTGAGAACGGCGGCCCCGGAAGGGGCCGCCGCCAATCGTCGCGTGCGTCGCGGGTCCGGGCCGATCAGATGCCGGCGATGCACATGTATTTGATGTTCAGATAGTCATCGCAGCCGTATTTGGAGCCCTCACGGCCGACGCCGCTCTCCTTGACGCCGCCGAACGGGGCCACTTCGGTGGTGATGACGCCGGCATTGATGCCCACCTGGCCATATTCCAGGCCCTCGGCGACGCGGAAGGCGCGGCCCAGGTCCTTGGTGTAGAAATAGCAGGCCAGGCCATATTCGGTGTCATTGGCGAGGCGCACCGCCTCTTCCTCGGTCTCGAACTTGAACAGCGGCGCCATCGGCCCGAAGATTTCCTCGCGGGCGAACGCCATGTCGGCGGTGGCATTGGCGATCACGGTGGGCTCGAAGAAGGTGCCGCCCAGCGCGCTGCGCTTGCCGCCGGTGACGACCTTGCCGCCCTTGTCCAAAGCGTCCTTGAGCAGGCGCTCGACCTTGCCCACAGCCTTTTCCTCGATCAGGGGACCGGCCACCACGCCATCATCGAAACCGTTGCCCATCTTCAGCTTTTGCGAGGCTGCGGCGAACTTCTCGGCGAAGGCGTCATGGATGCCGGCCTGCACATAGAAGCGGTTGGCGCACACGCAGGTCTGGCCCGAGTTGCGATATTTGGAGGCGATCGCCCCCTCCACCGCCGCATCGAGATCGGCGTCGTCGAACACGATGAACGGGGCATTGCCGCCCAGTTCCATGGAGATCTTCTTCATGGTGTCGGCGGACTGCTTCATCAGCAATTTGCCCACGGCGGTCGAGCCGGTGAAGGTCACTTTCTTGACGATCGGGTTGGAGGTCATCTCCAGGCCGATTTCCTTGGCATCGCCGGTGATGATGTTGACGCAGCCGGCGGGGATGCCCGCCTGTTCCGCCAGAAGGCCCCAGGCAAGGCCGGAATAGGGGGTCAGTTCCGCCGGCTTGGCGACGATGGTGCAGCCGGCGGCCAAAGCGGCGCCGATCTTGCGGGCCAGCATGGAGGAGGGGAAGTTCCAGGGGGTGATGGCGGCCACCACGCCCACCGGCTCCTTGGTCACCATGATGCGGCGCCCGGCCCAGGGCGAGGGGATGACATCGCCATAGAGGCGGCGGGCTTCTTCCGCGAACCAGCGCACATAGGCCGCCGAGGCGCCCACTTCGCCCTTGGCTTCGGCGAACGGCTTGCCCTGCTCGGTGGTGAGCAGGCGGGCGAGATCGTCCTGATTGGCGAGGATGAGATCGGCCAGCTTGTGCAAAGCGGCGGAGCGCTCGGTGGCGGTCTTGGTGCGCCACACCTTGAAGGCGGCGCTGGCGGCGTCGATGGCCCGGGCGGTCTCGGCGCGGCCGGCGTCGGGAATGGTGCCGATGATGGCGCCGGTGGCCGGATTGTTGACCTCCACCACCTTCCCGGTGTCGGCGCCGCTCCAGACGCCGCCGATCAGAATCTGTTCGCGCTGGAACGGCAACAGGGTGGGCGAGGTGGACACGGGCTGGGGTGCGGCCATGGGTGTTCTCCTGGAAAATGAGGCGCGCGGGCGCACGCCGTCCAAGGGCGCATCAGGCGGGGCGCCCGTGCGAATGCGGGACTTCATATAGGGTGGCTCTGGCGGTTTGCGAAGGCGCAGGGCCGCAGTCTGCCGTCAGCGCACGCAGGTGATGGAGTGAAACGGCACCACTTGCTCTTTGTGGTTGTCGCCGGCCGCAATATGGCAGCGCAAGTAATCGCGGCCGACGCTCATGGGCGCATAGCCGGTGATGGTATTGCCGCCGATCACCTGGATCACGATGGCCTGACCGGCCTTGGCGCTGACGATATCGACGACCGCCTGGCGGAAATCGTCTTCCTTGTGCTGACACTGCATAAAACGTCCTCCCGGTGTTGAGGCGCTTCTTCGCAACTGCGCGCATGGCCGTTATCGGCTCGTTTCACCAAGTATAACGCTGAACGGTGAGAAAAGGACATGCGTTCGGCGCAGGGCTTCGACAGGCAGGGCCTGCGGTTAGCGCACCGGCGCGATGGCGTGGAAGAAGCCGCCGCTTACCAACCCGCGCCGGCTTCCCGCCGCGCCCAAGGCCACGCCTTGACTGTCGGAAAGGTCCGCCAGCGGCGCGTCGGAGCCGCGGGTGAGCACGGTGGCATAATGGAATTCATGCCCGCGCACCTTTGCCCCCGCCGGCCCGATGGGCGAGGCGGCGAGCAGATGGGCTTCGCGATAGCCCAGATTCATCTTGCGCTTGGCGAAGCTGGTCTCCAGCCCCAGCAGGCCGGCCATGGCATGAGCGGTTCCTGCCGCATCCACCATGACGGTGCCGAGCGCCATGTAACCTCCGCACTCCCCATGCACCGGGCGGGTCTGGGCGAAGGCGGCCAGTTCCGCCTTGAAGCGCCCGGCCGCGGCCAAGGTGCCGCCGTGCAGTTCGGGATAGCCGCCCGGCAGCCAGCAGACATCGGCGCTCGGATCCGGCCCCTCATCCTCTAGCGGCGAGAACGGCAGGATTTCCGCGCCGGCCTCGCGCCAATGGGCCAGCACATGGGCATAGACGAAGGAGAAGGCCGCATCCTGTGCCAGAGCGATCCGCTGGCCCGGCGGCGGCAAGGCGGGAGCGTGGGGCGTGTCGCCCAGCGTCAGCGGGGCAGCGAGGGCCAGGATGGCATCCAGGTCCAGATGGCGTTCCGCCATGGCCGCCAGGGCATCGAGCCGGGCATCAAGATCGGGATGCTCGCCCGCTTGCACCAGCCCCAGATGGCGCTCGGGCAGGCCCAATGTGTCGTCGCGCGGAATGGCCCCCACCACCGGAATGCCCAGCGGCGCCATCGCCTCGCGCACCAGCCGGATATGCC
>CALRNP020000010.1:0-46633 GCA_943369575.1 Azorhizobium sp. AG788
GGACCAGGCGGGCTTCGATGCGGCCCGGCGCATCCTGGAGCTGGCCCGCTCCGCCGGGCCGGATGATCTGGTGATCTGTCTGATGTCCGGCGGCGCCTCGGCGCTGCTGACCCAGCCGGCCGAGGGCCTGACGCTGGCCGACAAGCAGGCGCTGAACACCCAACTGCTGAAGTCCGGCGCGCCCATCGGCGTGATGAACCGGGTGCGCAAGTCCATGTCCGCCATCAAGGGGGGGCGGCTGGCGGCGGCCATCGCCCCGGCGCGGTGCGTGACTTATCTCATCTCCGATGTTCCCGGCGATGATCCCGGCGCCATCGGCTCCGGCCCCACCATTCCCGAGGCCTCCGATCCCGACGACGTGCTGCGCCTGATGGCCGCCTATGGCATCGCCGTGACCCCGCATCTGGAGCAGGTGATCCGCGGCAATCTGGTCTCCGGCGATCCCCTGCCGGGGCAGGAGGTGCATATGATCGCCACCCCACTGATGGCGCTGAAGGCGTCGGAGGCTCTGGCCCGCAGCCACGGCCTGACCCCGCTCATCCTCGGCGATGCCATCGAGGGCGAGGCGCGGGAGGCGGCGACGGTGTTCGCCGGCATCGCCCGTTCCGCGGCGACCCATGGTCTGCCGGCGGGGGCGCCCTGCGTGCTGCTGTCCGGGGGGGAGACCACGGTGACGGTGCGCGGCAAGGGCCGTGGCGGCCGCAATGTGGAGTTTCTCCTGGCCTTGGCCATCGCCTTGAAGGGGGAAGCGGGCGTGAGCGCCATTGCCTGCGACACCGACGGGGTGGACGGCACCGAAGACAATGCCGGCGCCTGGTTCGACGCCAGCGTGCTGGAGACCGCGCGGGCGCAAGGTGTCTCGCCGGAGGCGTTCCTCGCCAATAACGACGGCTACAGCTTCTTCCAGGCGCTGGATCGGCTGGTGATCACCGGGCCGACGCTCACCAACGTCAACGACTTCCGGGCCATTCTCATTCGTCGTTAAGCCTGCGACGAAGTTGGACATGATGCTGCGGCGCAGCAGGGGCGCGAAAAGCGCATGGCGCTGGGTTTCGTCCGCAGCATCAATGGCTTGCTATGAGCAGAGCAAGTCGTTGCGCGGCAAAGGGTCGTGGAGGTAAGGTCAGCACGCTTGACCTTTGCTGCATTGCAACTAGTTATGTGTCGAACGCGAGGGGGAACTGGCGACATCAGGAGCACCATCATGAATGAAGAGCGCGCACCGGGCATTATCCGCAAGCTGTGGCCCGGCGAAGTTCAGATCTTTCGTGACCATCTCCTGCGCCTTGATACCGAGACCCGCCGCAGCCGCTTCGGCTCAGCCGTTGGCCCGGAATTCATCGAGCATTATGCCGGCCGGGTGTTCCGCTCCGGGGCCGTGATCCATGGCTGCTTCGTGGACGGCGTTCTGCGCGCGGCCGCCGAGCTCTACCCCTTCTCGGAAATCCTTCCCAGCGAAGCGGAGGCGGCCTTCAGCGTTGAGAGCGGCTTTCAGAATCTGGGGCTCGGCACGCTGCTGATGCGCCGCACGGTGCTGGCAGCGCGCAATCGTGGCATCCGCACCCTCTATATGAACTGCCTCGCCCGCAATCGCCGCATGCAGCAGATCGCCCGCAAGTTCGACGCCGATCTCACCTTCCACACGGACGAAGTGGTGGCGGAACTGAAGGCGCCCTATCCTTCCGCAGCCTCGCTGGCGCGCGAAGCGGTCGCCGATGCCCAGGGCGTCGCCGGCGCGCTGTTCCAGGCCCAGTGGAGCGCCGGGCAGCGCATGATGAACATGGTGTTGAGCCCGGCCAACGCCGCCTGATCGGCGCTGGTCCGGGCACCCGGCCGGTTCAATGCACCGGCGTCTTCGACAGCAGGTTGACGATGAGCACGCCGGCGATGATGAGCCCCATGCCGACCACCCCGGCCAGATCCAACACCTGCCCGTAGACCGCCCAGGCGATGGCCGCCACCAGGACGATGCCGACACCCGACCATGTGGCATAGGCGATCCCCACCGGGATGGTTTTCAAGGTGAAGGACAGGCAGAGGAAGGCGATGGCATAGCCCGTCACCACCGCCACCGAAGGCCACAGCCGGGTGAAGTTTTCTGCAGACTTCAGCAGGGTGGTGGCGACCACTTCGGCGACGATGGCGATGAGCAGCAGGATGTAGGTCATCCTGCAGATGACGCGCGCACGGCCCCAGGCGTCAATCCCAGCCCGAAGCCCTTTTACGTCTGCAAGCCGGCCAATACTCCGTTGCGTCAGCCCAGCGCCCTGAGGTGGCGCATGGGCCGGCCCGGTGCCACCGCCTGGGCGGCGGCCACCATGGCGGCGGTGTCGATGCCGTGATGGCGATACAGGTCCTGGAGCGTGCCGGTCTGGCCGAAATGCTCCACGCCCAGCGCCCGCACCCGGTGGCCATGCACTGAGCCCAGCCAGCCGAGGGTGGCGGGATGGCCGTCGATCACCGTCACCAGCCCGCAATGGCGGGGCAGGGGCGCCAAGAGCCGTTCCACATGGCTCTGGGCATGGAGGGCGCCCTGCTCGCGGGCGCGGGCGGCGGCGGTCCAGCCGGCATTGAGCCGATCGGCGGAGGTCACGGCCAGCAGGCCCACGTCGCGGCGGTCCTCGGCGATCAGGCCGACCGCATCGATGGCCTCCGGCGTCAGGGCACCCTGCACCGCGATCACCACCTCGGCATTGGGGCCGGGTTCGCGCAGCCAATAGGCGCCATCCACCATGTGCCGCTTTTGGGTGTCGGTGAGGGTGCGCTGGGGCTGGGCCAGGGGGCGGGTGGACAGGCGGAAATAGACTGAGCCGCCGGTGGCATCGCGCAGCCAGTTGTGGTCCTCGTCCGGTCCCGCGCCTTCACGCTGCACATAATCGAACGCAAATCCCATCAGCACCGCCAGTTCATCCACGAACGCCGGCTCGAACGAGGCAAGCCCGTCCTGCGCCATGCCGATGAGCGGGGTGGAGATGGATTGGTGCGCGCCGCCTTCCGGCGCCAGCGTGATGCCCGAGGGGGTCGCCACCACGATGAAGCGCGCATCCTGGTAGCAGGCATAGTTCAGCGCATCGAGGCCGCGGCAGATGAACGGGTCGTAGAGCGTGCCGATGGGAATGAGGCGCGCCCCGAACAGCGAATGCGACAGCCCCAGGGCCGAGAGCATCAGGAACAGGTTCATCTCGGCGATGCCCAGTTCCAGATGCTGGCCCTTGGGGGAGAATTCCCAGTTGAAGGTGGAGGGAATGCGCTCGCGCTTGAACACGTCGATCAGTTCGCGCTGGGCGAATAGCCCGCGCCGGTTCACCCACGGCCCGAGATTGGTGGAGACGGTCACGTCTGGAGACGTGGTGACGATGCGTCCGGCCAAAGCGCTGTCGCCGCGGGCCATCTCTTGCAGGATCAGGCCGAAGCCCGCTTGGGTGGAGAGGCTGGGATTGGGAGGCGTCGTCAGTGCCGGCACCGGCAGGGCCGGGTCCGACAGCCGCCGGGTGCCCTCGCGGCGGAACGGCACCTTCTGGAGGAAGTCCCGCAGCGTCGCCTGCGGCAGCGCCAGGCCTTCGAACGGCTCCCATTCATGGCCCGTCCGCACGTTCATGGCCGCGCGCAGGGTTTCCACCTGGGTCGGGGTCATCAGCCCCGCGTGGTTGTCCTTGTGCCCGGCCAGCGGCAGGCCGAAGCCCTTGACGGTGTAGCACAGGAAGCAGACCGGGCGGTCGTGATCGATGGCGTCGAACGCCTCCATCACGGTGGGCAGGTCATGGCCGCCCAGATTGGTCATCAGGGCCGAGAGTTCCGCATCAGACCGGCGCTCGATGAGTGCGGTCACGTCGCCCTGGTCGCCGAGATCGTCCAGCAGCCGCTTGCGCCATGCCGCGCCGCCCTGGAAGGTCAAAGCCGAATATTCGCCATTGGGGCAGGTGTCGATCCAGGCCTTCAGCCGGGCGCCACCCTGTTCGCGGAAGGCGGCCTGTTGCAGCGAGCCGTATTTCAGCACCACCACCTGCCAGCCCATGGCCTCGAAGATGCCGACGAACCGCTCGTACAGCCCCTCGCGCACCACGGCGTCCAGGCTCTGGCGATTGTAATCGACGATCCACCAGGTATTGCGGACGTCGTGCTTCCAGCCCTCCAACAGGGCCTCGAACACATTGCCTTCGTCCAGTTCCGCGTCGCCCACCAAAGCGATCATGCGGCCTTCGGGACGCCCCTGCGGGCCGAGGCCGTGGGCGCGGACATAGTCCTGCGCGAGGCTGGCAAACAGCGTCTGCGCCACACCCAGGCCGACCGAGCCGGTGGAGAAGTCGACGTCGTCGGTGTCCTTGGTGCGGGAGGGGTAGGACTGGGCGCCCTTATAGGCACGGAACGCCTCCAGCTTCTCGCGCGTTTGGGCGCCGAGGAGATATTGGATGGCGTGGAAGATCGGGCTGGCATGCGGCTTCACCGCCACCCGGTCCTGCGGGCGCAGCGTGTGGAAATAGAGCGCCGTCATGATGGTGGCGAGCGAGGCGGAGGAGGCCTGATGCCCGCCCACCTTCAACCCATCGGACGAGGGCCGTAGGTGATTGGCATTATGGATGGTCCAACTGGCCAGCCACAGAACCTTGCGCTCCAGGGCGCTCAGGATGTCCAATTCCGACGGTGCGCTCACTCCGGCCTCCCATGGGTCGATCATTGGCCGATCTCCGTTCGGGAACATTTTCGACCGGCTCGGATCTTAGCCGTGTCGGCGAAGCCGTTTTTGCCGAATATGACTTCCCTGGCGGTCATTTTTGGTATGGTGAAAGACATTCAGCGCAATTAATGGCATGTCAATCTAACTTCTGCGAACCGAAAATATCGCTCCATGTTTTGAGACGTGGCGGCAGGTGCAAAGCGGGTGGCACCGGCTCGTGGGCCCGCCATAGGCTGCGCCGTATTGGGAGAACGATCATGACCATTCGCGTCGGCATCGGCGGCTGGACCTTCGAACCCTGGCGCGGGACGTTCTTTCCCGCCGGCCTGCCCCATGCGCGGGAGCTGGAATATGCCAGCCGCCATGTCACCACCATCGAGGTGAACGGCACTTTTTATCGCACGCAGACCCCGAAGACCTTCGCCAGTTGGGCGGCGCAGGCGCCGGAGGACTTTGTGTTCGCCCTCAAGGCGCCGCGCTATGCCACCAACCGCCGGGTGCTGGCGGAGGCGGGCGAGAGCATCATGCGGTTCGTGGACAGCGGAGTGGCGGAACTGGGCGACAAGCTCGGGCCGATCAACTGGCAATTCCCGCCCACCAAGGCATTCGACCCCGACGACTTTGCCGCCTTCCTGGCGCTGTTGCCGGACACAGCGGGCGGGGTGAAGCTGCGCCATGCGGTCGAGGTGCGGCACGCCAGCTTCTGCACGCCGGCGTTCGTCGCTCTGGCCCGCGCTCACAAGGTGGCCATCGTCTATGCGGACGACGATGATTTTCCCGCCATCGCCGACACCACCGCCGACTTCGTCTACGCCCGCCTGCAACGGGCGCGCGAGGATGTGCCGAATGGCTATGACGACGTCACGTTGAAGGCTTGGCACGGGCGTGCAATCGCCTGGGAGCAGGGCCACGTCCCCGATGGCCTGCCCGCCTATGGCACCCCGAAACCTGGCGACGCCAAGAAGGCGGCCAAGGGGGCCGCGAAGGGGACGGCCAAGGCGCAGCGCGATGTGTTCGTCTACATGATCAACGGCGCCAAGGTGCGGGCGCCGGCGGCCGCCCAGGCGCTACTTGTGCTTCTCGGCGAGGCCGTGGATCCCGAGCGTGTCTGACAGGCGCGTCAGTGTGGCGAAAATCAGCGCCGTGGACCAGCCGAACAGCAGCATGCCGTTGGCCGCGGTGATCGGCCCCAGCAGGCGCCAGCGATGGGTCGGCAACAGGTCGCCATAGCCCAGCGTGGTGAAGTTCACGAACGCGAGGTAGTAGGAATCCGTGTCGTTGGCGACACCGCCCACCGTCACATAGGCGATGGCCCAGATCGCGACTTCCACCAGATGGGCAAAGGTCAGGATGGCGCCGGTCAGCATCATCCCCAGCAGCAGGCTGCGCATGGGATGTCGCACCCGCACCCGGCGCCCCAGAGCCAGCATGACGCGCACCAGGAACACGCTGGCCAGCGAGTGCAGGACCACGGTGATCAGGCTCACCAGAATCCCGTACAACAGCTCTCCCGACATGCCCTAAACTCCGATCTCGTCATGGCCAAGTATGGCGCCGGTCGGTCATGGCGCCGGATCGGGAGAACCACAAGGCGGGAATGCGGCCGCATCTGTGCATTTTTCTCATTGGCGCGGGAACCAAAGCCGGATCCGGGCATTCTCCTCCATCAATGCCGCGTCGACACCGCCAAGGTCGGCCGCCATGCGGTTCATCGCCGAGCGGTGCACGCGACCTCGCAGGAGGACGCCATGCCCGAGCAGATGTCTCACCAGCCCAAGCCGGTCAAACTGCAATATTGGTCCAGCTCTCACGCCGTTGGAGCACCTGACGGCTGGCCGGAGCCTTATGAATTCGATACGGTTGCCGATGCCGTGGCCTTTGCCATGACCCAGTCGCCCGCCAATCGTGAACTGGCTTGGATCCGGACCGAACACGGCGAGGTGCTCAAGCCGGAGCAGATCTATCGCAGCTGGGCGATGCGCCAGGGTTGAAATCCGGCCGCGCACCCGTCGTCGGGCGCGTGATTGGGCCATTTGGCAGCGAAAACGACGGGCGGCGTTGATCTTCCGGCGCCTTCGTGTATTTTGCGCCGCAAAATTCCGGCAAGCGGGTCCGAAACTTCGGGCCCGCGTTTTGGTGTTTAGGACCTCATGGAACTCCGCAATATCGCGATCATCGCCCACGTCGACCACGGCAAGACCACGCTGGTGGACAAGCTCCTCCAGCAATCGGGCTCGTTCCGCGAGAACCAGCGCGTGGCGGAGCGCGTGATGGACTCCAACGATCTCGAAAAAGAGCGTGGGATCACCATTCTGGCCAAGGCCACTTCGGTGGTGTGGAACAACATCCGCATCAACATCGTCGACACCCCGGGCCATGCCGACTTCGGCGGCGAGGTGGAGCGCATCCTGTCAATGGTGGACGGCGCCATCGTGCTGGTGGACGCCGCTGAAGGCCCCATGCCCCAGACCAAGTTCGTGGTCGGCAAGGCGCTGAAGATCGGCCTCAAGCCCATCGTCGCCATCAACAAGGTAGACCGTCCGGACGGTCGCCCCCAGGAAGTCATCAACGAGGTGTTCGACCTGTTCGCGGCGCTGGACGCCAATGACGAGCAGCTCGACTTCCCGATCCTCTACGGCTCCGGTCGCGATGGCTGGATGGCCATGTCTCCGGAAGGACCGAAGGACCAGGGCCTCGCGCCGCTGTTCGAACTGGTGGTCAAGCATGTGCCCCCGGCCCATGTGGACGACGCGCCGTTCCGCATGCTCGGCACCCTGCTGGAAGCCAACCCCTTCCTCGGCCGCATCATCACCGGCCGCATCTCGTCCGGCTCGGTGCGCCCGAACCAGTCCATCAAGGTCATCGACCGTGAGGGCAATCTGGTCGAGACCGGCCGCGTCTCCAAGATCCTGGCCTTCCGCGGCATCGAGCGCTCGCCCATCGAAGTGGGTGAAGCCGGTGACATCGTGTCGATCGCCGGTCTGGTGAAGGGCTCGGTGGCCGATACCTTCTGCGACCCGTCGGTGAATACGCCGATCCAGGCGCAGCCCATCGATCCCCCCACCGTGACCATGTCGTTCCTGGTGAACGACAGCCCGCTGGCCGGCACCGAAGGCGACAAGGTGACCAGCCGCATGATCCGCGACCGCCTGTTCAAGGAGGCCGAGGGCAACGTCACGCTGAAGATCGAAGAGTCCGCCGACAAGGATTCGTTCTTCGTCTCCGGCCGCGGCGAACTGCAGCTGGCGATCCTGATCGAGACCATGCGCCGCGAAGGCTTCGAGCTGGCCGTGTCGCGTCCCCGCGTCGTGTTTTCGCAGGGCGAGAACGGCGAGATGCTGGAGCCGATCGAAGAAGTCGTCATCGACGTGGACGAGGAATATTCCGGCACCGTGGTGCAGAAGATGTCCGAGCGTCGCGCCGAGATGGTGGAGATGCGGCCCTCCGGCGGCAATCGCCAGCGCCTGCTGTTCCACGCTCCCACCCGCGGTCTCATCGGTTACCAGTCGGAACTGCTGACCGACACCCGCGGCACCGCCATCATGAACCGCCTGTTCCATTCCTACCAGGCGTTCAAGGGCGAGATCCCCGGCCGCGTCAACGGCGTGCTGATCTCCAACGAGTCCGGCGAAGCGGTGGCTTATGCCCTGTGGAACCTGGAAGATCGCGGCCCGATGATCATCGAGCCCGGCTGGAAGGTCTACCAGGGCATGCTGATCGGCATCCACAACCGGGATAACGACCTGGAAGTGAACGTGCTGAAGGGCAAGAAGCTCACCAACATCCGCACCACCTCCAAGGACGAGGCGGTGCGCCTGACCCCGCCGATCCGCATGACGCTGGAGCGTTCGCTGGCCTGGATTCAGGACGACGAACTGGTGGAAGTCACCCCCAAGTCCATCCGCCTGCGCAAGCGCTGGCTGGACCCGAACGAGCGCAAGCGCAACGAGCGTAAGCGCGAGACCGAAGTGGCCTGATCAGGCCTTCGGCAGACGTCCTTCACGAAAAAGCCCCGGCGCACCTGCGCCGGGGCTTTTTCGTTCGAGGGCTGATGGGGGCGCGGCTGGAAGCGACGCCGCTCAGGGCGCCGTGCGCTGGGCCAGGGCCTGCTGGCCGTGCATCGCCAGGCGCTCCTGGATCATGCGCTGGCGCAGGACATTGCGCTTGTCCCGCGCCATGCCGGGAATGAGGAAGGCATCCACCAGCAGCCAGATCAGCCCGATGGCGATGAAATAGCTGAGGATTTGCAGCACGGCGCTGAGCGGCCGCCCCAGATAGAAACGGTGGGCCGAAACGATGCCAAGGAAAAACCAGAACAGATAGGCCAGCACCAGGCTGGGGCCTTCGTTGGTCACACGGGTCTCGATGAGGATCTGCTCGTTGATGTCGAGCTGATCGGAACTGGTGGTCATGGCTGAATGCTCCGGCGGCGACCCCCCGCCGGGATCGGTGGCCGCTTCTGGCGCGTGGTGGCCGCGTTTGCAAGCCTGGGTGAGGATGGCCACGCCGTACCAGCGTCCGTCGCTTGGGGGCATCCTGCGAATCACGCCGCTGCCGCAGCGGTAGGAGAGTGCCAATACTCCCCGTCATTTTGGAGCAAATCGCCCCGTCTTTCCACCTGCTGTTTGGCGGGGGCGCGGGAGGGCACGCCTCGTGTCATGCCAAGGCTTCGCTACCGCGGCACCCATTTGGCGTGTAGTGAGCCACCTCGCCAACGCCCGCCAGAACGGAACGAGGGTCCGTTGACAGGGGCCTAAACCCCTCCTACCACTGATAGGCCGGCCGGTTTGCAAGAACAGAGGTGCGGGTGGAGGTACTCCCTCCGCCCCCGCCCAACGAGGATCAAATCGCATGGCTCTTCGTGTCTCGGGTAAGAACATCGATGTCGGTGACGCCCTTCGGCAGCGACTGTCGGACCGCGTTTCCGAGATGGTTGGCAAATATTTCGATGGCGGATGGTCAGGCCACGCCACGGTTTGCCGCGAGGGTTCCGGCTATCGCTCGGAACTGCTGCTCCATCTGGATTCCGGCGCCAATCTCCAGGCTCAGGGCAATGCACAGGACCCCAGTGCCTGCGCCGACGCAGCCATGGACAAGGTCGAGAAGCGCCTGCGCCGCTATAAGCAGCGGCTGAAGGATCGCCACGGCCACGGCAACAATGGTCACGCCGCCGAGAGCTACGCCGCGCAAAGCTATGTGCTGGATTCGGCGCCGCTGGTGGAGACCGAAGACGAGCTTGAGGGCTGGAGCCCGACCGTGGTGGCTGAGCAAGTCACCCGTCTCAACTCGCTTTCGGTGCGTGACGCAGTGGTGGAGCTGGAGGTCACCGGCGCTTCGGTCGTGGTGTTCCGCCACGCCGGCCATGGCCGCGTCAGCGTGGTCTATCGGCGAGCCGACGGCCATGTGGGCTGGATCGACCCGTCTGCGCCGGCCGTGGAAAGCCATTGACCGACGACAGGTGTTGGGACTAGAGCATGGTGCCGAATAGTTGAAACTGCCGTTCGGGCGACACCATGCTCTCGTTTCCAGACATGCTCTCGTTTCCAGAGTAGAGCCGGTCTAAGAGTTTAGGTTCAATGGACCTGAAATCATCCGGCTCTCGCGTCCGCCGCCATCCTTTGCCCGTCTTGGCCAGCTTTCGCCAGGGATTTTACTGAATGCCCCTTGCCGATCTCGTGGCCCGCGATGCGGTCTTTCCCTCCTTGAGGGCAAGCAGCAAGAAGCAGGCGCTCCAGGAACTGGCGCAGCACGCCGCAGCGCTCATCGGTCGTGATCAGCGCGAAATCTTCGAGACGCTCCTTCAGCGGGAGCGTCTCGGCTCCACCGGCGTGGGGAATGGCATCGCCATCCCCCACGGCAAGCTGCCGCGGCTGGACAAGCTGTTCGGCGCCTTCGCCCGGCTGGAAAAGCCGATTGATTTCGAAGCCCTCGATGGCGAGCCGGTGGATCTGGTGTTCTTGCTGCTGGCCCCGGAAGCCGCCGGCGCCGACCATCTCAAGGCTCTGGCTCGCGTCGCCCGCATGCTGCGAGACCCCACCATCGCCGACAAGCTGCGGGGCACCCGCGATGCCGGCGCCATTCATGCGGTGCTGACCACGGCCCCCGCCTCGGACGCCGCTTAGCACAGGCGCTATGGCCGCAGGCATTACGCCTCGGTGGGCCGGCGGCCTCTTGGCCGAATAGACTTAAAGCGTTGGAATTTAAGAGCTTGGCATTCCATCCCAACAGAATGGGAGAGGGGTCTCAGAGCAGCCTTGCCAATTTATTTGAGGTACTTAAATACCTTATTTAGGGCGAAAACATCTGCGAACGCCATCACCACCTCCCATCCGGCGCCACGCCCGCTGGGGCGCGCGCCGCCGGAAGGCGGATGTCAGTGGAGGCTGACGGTGGTGAGTTCGTGCTCGGAGGCGTTGGCCAGCGCCGCTTCGCGGCTGTCGGTCAGCATGATGGGCGTGCCATCGGCCGCATGGAGCGTGAACAGGGTCAGGCCCGGGGCGATTTCAGGCGCCTGGGGAAACAGCCGCTGCACATCCTCGGAGCGGATGGTGCGCACATAGGCCAGTTCGCCGCCGCCCAGCGCGGCCAGCGCTTCGGGGCTGATATTGATGCTGTGGTTGAACTTTTCCGTATTCATGGTGGCAACCCTTTCTTCCCGCTCCGCCGCTGTGCTCCCCCGTCAGGACCGCGAAACAATATCAATACGTTTCGCAAGCCGTGTCGGTTCAGGTCTCACGAGGTCGATGGACAGGAGGCCATTGCGCAGTTCGGCACCGAGCACATTCATGCCCTCGGCCAAGACGAACGTGCGCTGGAACTGCCGGGCCGCGATTCCCCGGTGGAGGAATATCCGGGGCTCCCCATCCTCGGCCTGACGGCCACGAATGGTCAGCTCCTTCTCTTCGAGGGCGACCTCCAGCTCGTCCGAACCGAACCCGGCCACTGCCAGCGTGATCCGCAGGCGAAGCGGGGCGTCCGGTGCGGCGTCGATCCTCTCCACATTATAGGGAGGATATCCGTCCGCGCTTTTAGCCACCCGGTCGAGTGTCCGCTCGACTTCATCGAAACCCAACAAAAACGGGCTCGACAGCGAAGAGATCCGCGACATGTGCCAAAGTCCTCATCAAGCGACTTTGCGGTTACACGGCGCGATCCACTCCGGACCCCGCCCATCGGAGCCCTGCAAGGCACCCCGACGCTTGCGCATATGGGGAGCATTCATCCACCCCGCAAGACTGCCACGGGAGGGTTGCGCGAGGATGGGCGGTATGAACCGCGCCCACCCACCGGCGCCGGGCGCCGCGGCTCCTGACGTTGGCCTTAGGCGGCGCGGCGCGGGCCCACATCGTGGCGGGGCACAAAGCTGTCGGCGCTGGCGGCCTGCCATTCGGCCGCATAAGGCGTCTCGTCGGGGGCTTCCACCAGCGAGAACGGGGCGACGAAGGTGTAGAGCCGGTCGAGCGGGCGCACCTCGATCGGGCTGACCCGATGCCAGACATGGTGCGGCAGCAGGTCCGAGGGATGGACGAGGCCGGCGGCAGCCACCAATTCGGACAGCGCCTCCACGGTCTGACGCTGGAAATGCGCCACCCGCACCGCCTTGTCCGGCACCACCAGGCCGCGCTGGAGATGGGCATCATTGGTGGTGACGCCGGTGGGGCAATGGCCGGTATGGCAGCGCAAGGACTGCACGCAGCCGAGCGAGAACATGAAGGCACGGGCGGCGTTGCACCAGTCGGCGCCGATGGCCATGTTGGCGGCCATGGAGAAACCGGAGGTGACCTTGCCTGAGGCGGCGAGGCGCACTTCCCCGCGCAAACCGGCACCCACCAAGGCGTTGCGCATCAGCACCAGGCCCTCGCGCAGCGGCATGCCCACATGGTCGGCCAGTTCGCGCGGCGCGGCGCCGGTGCCGCCTTCCGAGCCGTCCACCACCACGAAATCCGGGCGGATGCCGGTGGCCAGCATGGCCTTGACGATGGCGAAGGTCTCGCTGGGATGGCCGACGCACAGCTTCAGGCCCACCGGCTTGCCGCCGGAGAGTTCGCGCAGCCGGCCGACGAATTCCATCATCTCGATGGGGGTGTTGAAGGCGGGGTGCCGGGAAGGGGAGATGCAGTCTTCGCCCATGGTGATGCCGCGGGTTTCGGCGATCTCCGGCGTCACCTTGGCGGCGGGCAGGACGCCGCCGTGACCGGGCTTGGCCCCTTGGCTCAGCTTGATTTCGATCATCTTCACCTGATCGTCCGCCGCCCGCTCGGCGAAGCGCTCGCCGGAGAAGGAGCCGTCGCGGTTGCGGCAGCCGAAATAGCCCGAGCCCAGTTCCCACACGATGTCGCCGCCATGGATGCGGTGATAGGGCGAGAGGCCGCCTTCGCCGGTGTCGTGATAGAAGCCGCCCTGCTTGGCGCCCAGATTCAGGGCCTCGATGGCGTTGCGGCCCAGCGAGCCGAAGCTCATGGCCGAGATGTTCAGCACCGCCGACGAATAGGGCTTGGCACATTGCGGACCGCCGACGGTGACCCGGAACGGCTCCTTGGCCACCGGCATCGGCGCCAGGGAATGGGTCATCCATTCATATTCGCTGGAATAAGCGTTGAGTTCGGTGCCGAACGGCTGGCGATCTTCCTCGCCCTTGGAACGGGCATAGATCAGGCTGCGATCACTGCGCGGATACGGCCGGCCTTCCTGGTCACCTTCGACGATATACTGGCGCAGATAGGGCCGCAGCGCCTCGAATAGCCAGCGCATCGAGCCGATCAACGGATAGTTGCGCAGCAGGGAGTGGTGCGACTGCACCATGTCGAACACGCCGATGACCACCAGGGGCACCGCGGCGCAGAACAGCCAGAGCCAGGCCTGATGGCTGGTGAAGGAGAGGAGCAGGCCCAGCAGGGCCACCGCCACCACGGCGAAGAAAGCGCTGTACCGCTTCAGCCACAGCACGGTGCCGGGTTTGAGTGCGCCGGACATTGTTGTTTCCCCCGCAGGATTTAGCTGCGCGGGAGGTTAGGCGGGCGCGCTCTGCGGCACAAGGGCACCGCTGGTTGTCGTCCCGCACAGGGCCATGTGTGTCAGACACGTCCGCCGATGTCTGACACAGCAATTCCCCACCTGTTCCGGGAGGAATCCGCACTGTTCCGGTCCTGTAACACGCATGCGACACGGACAGTCCCGGTGTCGCATGACACATCCGCTCGCCAGATGGCGGCTTCAGCCCACCGTTGCGGCGACCGAAGCGGCGAAGGCGTCCGCCAACTGGCGCAGCACCGGGATCTGCGCCGGCAGTTCGCTCCAGTAGCGGCGATGCAGTTCCAGATTGACCACGGCGCCCGGCGCCAGGGTGCACTGGCGGGTGACCTCGCTCCAGGGGATGTCGCCCCAACCGAGCGGCAGATGCAGGTCGCCTTCGCCCAGGCCCAGGCGTTCGGCATCGTCGATGGCCCAGCTTTCCAGCGCCCGGCCGAAGCTGTCGTGCACATGCACATGCTTGGCATAGGGGGCCAGCGCCACCAGTTCCGGCAGCAGCGGCACGCGGGCGTCGGTGCAGCGCAGATACGCGTGGCTGACGTCCATGGTGGCGCGCACATGGGGATGGTCGAGGGAGTCCAGCTCGGCGGCGAGGCGCGAGGGCAGCGGGGTCTCGCGCATCCGCTCGAAGCGGAACACGTTTTCCACGCACAAGGTGACATCATTGCGGGCGGCCACGTCGCCCGCATGGCTCAGGGCATCGCGCTGGCGCTTGTAGGCCACCTCGATGTCGGCTTCCTGCTCGCGCACGCAGCCGGCATGCATCACCATGTTGACCGCGCCCAGGGCGCCGGCGATCTCCAGCGAAGCGTCCAGCAGCGCCACATGGCGCGGCAGGCGCACCGGCTGGTCCATGAGGTTGATGGCCAGCGGGCCGTGCACCGTGTAGCGGAACGGCCGGTCGCGGGTGGCGGCCACCAGCTTGTTCAGGCGGTCGGTGAGAATGCGGCCGTTGGCCACCAGGGTCCAGGCGAACACCGGCAATTCGACGAAATCGACGCCCAGGCGTTCGGCCTCGTCCAGCTTGGGGCCGAGGTCCTCGAAATCGGGCGAGGTGGCGCGGATGGAATAGCCGACGCCGAGAAGGGCGGGCAGGGGCGCGAGCGCGTCCATGTTGTGTTCCTTAACGCTGAGAGAGGACCCGAACGCTGAGCGGAAACCAGGCCTGGGCGGCACGCCGGTCGGCATCATAAAGCTTGAGTGTGACGGTTGCACGTATCTTTTGCGGCGCACCATGGTGCCTCCGGGCGCTGGGTCTGATCGCCTCGCAGGGGAAGGCAAGCCCTTGCGTTTTCGCCCGCCGGAGAGAATATATGACTACATGTAGTCATATTCGCCGGGGCGCCTTCTGTGGGTCTCGCAAGGCACGTCCCCGCAAGACCTTGCGCGCCCTGAATCCGCTAAAGCACCGACGCGGTAGAGAGCTGAAATTTGCCAGCACCACCCCACAAGCTCGCGAGATGAACATGCGTGAAATCCAGCTGCGCGCGGCGAAGGAAAATCTGTCGCAAGTCGTCGATGAGGCGGTTTCCGGTGATCCCGTCGTGATTACCCGCCACGGCAAGCCGGAAGTGGTGGTGGTGTCGTGGCAGGAGTGGAACCGGGTCAGCAAGGCGGTTCCCAGTTTCGGCTGGCTGCTGTCCCATCCTCCTGCGGAGATCGAGGAGATCCCCGAGCGCCGGAGCCGGCGGCCCCGCCAGCCGCCGGAACTGTGAATGCCAGCCCGTCGCTTGGAATATCTGCTGGATACCAACGTCCTCAGCGCCGCCTCCCCTCGGCAGGCGGCGCATCATGGGGCGTTGGTCCAGTGGCTGGAGGCGAAGGCAGACCTGCTCTGGCTCTCGACGATTTCGATCATCGAGATCGTGTCCGGGATCGCAGCCGCCGAACGGAAGGGAGCTACGCGCTTGGCGCCGACGCTGTCGGATTGGCTGGAGGCGGTCAGCCACTATTATGGTGACCGCATCTTGACCATCGACCTGCCGGCGGCGCGTGAAATCGGACGGCTGCTGGAGCATGCGGCCGCCACCGGGCACAATTGCGATTTCGAGGATGTCGCCATCGCCGGCATCGCGAAGTCCCGCGGCCTTGTTGTGCTGACGCGCAACGTGAAGGACTTCGAGCCGCTGAGCGCCCTCGGAGTGGCGTTCCACAATCCGTTCGAAAGTCTGCCTCCCGGCTGATTTCGACACGCCCGCGCCCACCCTGTCGTCCCGCCAAACGCACCGCGCCCTCGCTCCGCGTCGGCGGAGGAGGGCGCGGGCCGGGGGCGAAAGCGCGATCAGACCGGATCGAAGTAGTGGATCTCCATCAGGATGCAGCCGTTCTGCGACTTGAACGGGCCGTGGAACGCGCCCGGCGGACGGCAGGCATAAGTGAAGGGCGGGAAGGCTTGCCCGCCTTCGCCGGTCTCGTCATTGCCCACCGTGAGGTCGCCGGTGACCAGGAACACCTCTTCCCAATAGTCATGCACGAACGGCTTGGTGGTGAACACGCCGGGATCGAAGCGCAGCAGCCGGGTGCGCGAGCCGCGCTTGGCCTTCTCGTCGAGGCCGCCGGAGATGATCTTCTGCTGGATGCCCTGCGGATAGCCGGGGGGCACTTCCCAGCCGCTGGTCAGGTCCAGCGTGTAGAACTCGTCATGGGCTTTGTTGATGGCCATGGGGTCGACCTTGGGTTGGGCGGAATAAAGGGTGATGTCGGGTGATGATTACTCGGCCGCCTGGGCGGGCGCCGCGCCGCGCTCGTCGGCCAGATCGTAGGAGGCGAGCATACGGTCCAGCAGCGAAGTGGCGCCGGCCCAGTCATAGCTGCGGAAGGCATGGCCCTTCACCACGAAGCCGGCGCCCGCATAGAACATCTCATATTGCGCATGGCGGGAGGCGAATTCCGAGCCCACCGCATCCCAGGCCAGCTTGTAGAACTTCACCTTGTCTTCCGCATTGGCGGCCGGCGACTGCTGGGTCTTGCCGATGAGCTGCGCCAGTTCGGGATTGTCGAAATCCCGCACCGAGGACGGCAGCATGATCATGCCGCCGCCGGCCAGTTCGCGCAGGGTGTTGAGCACCTTGCCATAGAGCTGCTGGGAGAGGGTCTGGGCGGCATAGAGGGTGTGGCGGTCGGGCACGAAATAGGCGCCGCGCTGCGATCCCTTGGCTTCCATCGCCACCACGAAGGCGTCGATCATCGCCACTTCGGCGGAGAGCTGGCCGAGGGTCTCGCGCACCTGCGGGAAGTTGGTGGTGCCGTTGATCTCGGTGATGCGCCGGGCCATGCCGAGCAGGAACTTCAGCTTCACCGACAGACGGATCTGCGCCTGGTAGTTCTGGTAGACATGGGCCGGAGTGGCGTGGAACTGCTTGGCCACCATCTCGATATTGTCGACGATGAACACCCGGTCCCACGGCACCTTCACGTCGTCGAAATACAGCACCGCGTCATTCTCATCGAAGCGGCTGGCGAGCGGATTGTCGAACACCGACGGGGCCGAGGCCTCGTAGGATTTGCGCGACAGGATCTTCAGGCCTTTGGTATTCATGGGAATGGCGAAGGAGACAGCATAGTTCTCATCGCCCGGCTGCAGCGGCTGGATGCAGGTGACGAACACCTCATTGGCCATGATGCCGCCGGTGGCCAGCATCTTGGCGCCGCGCACGGTGATGCCTTCCGCGTCGCGATCCACCACGCCGGCGGACAGGAACGGGTCCTGCTGCGCGGCGGCGCTCTTGGAGCGGTCGGCCTGGGGATTGATGATGACGTAGGTCAGATAGAGATCGTTGTCGCGGGCATAGCGATAGTAATCGGCCAACGCCTTGCCGCGGGCGGGGTCGTAAGCATCGAACACCTCGCGGCCCATATACATGCCGGCGATGCAGGAGGCGACGTGGTCGGGCGCGCGGCCCAGAAAACCCGCGTGCAGTTCGGTCCAGGCTTCCAGGCCCTTGCGGCGGGTTTTCAGCGCCTCATAGCTGCCGGGCAATTCCCAGATGCGGTTGGCGCGGGTGCCGGTCTCGGTCTCGAACGACATCAGCTCGCGGTTGTCCGGCGCGCTCTGGAAGTCGAACATCTTGGCCACCGAGGCGATGGCACCCCGGAAGGCGGGATGGGTCACCGGGTCTTTGACCAGGGCGCCGTCGAGATAGATCTGGCGCCCGTCACGCAGGCTGTCGGTGTGCTGTGGGCCGGTTTTCATCATGGCAGTGTCCTCGCGGCGCGGGGGCGCGTATCAATAAAGTCCAAGCTCAGGAGCCGGCCGTCTCGCCGGCGGCGAGGCCGTGGTAGCGGCCGCGATAAAAGATCAGCGGCGTGCCCGCCTGCGCATGGGCGAAGCGCAGCACGCGGGCGAGAAAGATCACATGGTCGCCGCCATCGTGATGGGCATAGGGCTCACATTCGAAATGGGCGAGGGCGCCGGTCAGAAGCGGCGCCTCGCCATGGCCCAGGGTGTGGTCCACGTCGGCCCATTTGTCCGCCAGCGCCTTGGAGAAGCGGTTGGACAGATGTTCCTGCTCCCGGTCCAGCACGTTGACGCCGTAGGCCCGCGCCGCCAGCATGGCCGGCAGGCTGTGGGCGCTGCGGGCAACGCTGAACAGCACCAAGGGAGGATCCAGAGACACCGAGTTGAACGAACTCATGGTCATGCCCACCACCGCGCCCTCGGCGGCGCGGGCGGTGATGACCGCGACCCCGGTGGCAAACGTGCCCAGCGCCTGACGGAAGGCGCGGGCATCGAACACCGCCTCGGCCTCTGCGGCATCTGTGGCGGCAGCGCCGGGGGCGGCGGCGGATCGGACGGCGGCCTCGCTCATGCTCACCTGCGGCTCTCATCTGCGGCTTGGGCCGTGAGGCCCGGCGTCGGGCGACGCGGCGCCCTGGAAGAGGTCCCCGGCTGGAACCGGATGTGATTTACCTTTGTTTCAAAGCTAATATAATAATCGAATGAACGTCAAGGCGGATTTGGTGAACCAACAGGACGACGCAACGAACCCGACGAACTCCGGGGGCCCCGACAGCGCGGACGCGGTGTCCGCCACCGGCGAGCGGTCCCGGCGCGGCCGGAAGCCGGCGGCTCCGGTCTCCCAGGCCCTGCCGGCCATGAGCGAGAGCACCCGCGTCCACACCGGCACCGGCGATGGCGGCGCGCAGCGATCATTGACCGTCTCGCGCCCGGACCTGCTGGTGGAGGGGTCGGATCGGGATTTTCGCCAGCTGGTGCACGACACGCTGGCCTTTGCCGCCCGCATCCAGGAGGTGCGCAGCCGCCTCGGCGCGCTCATCGGCCTGTCGGGGGCGCAATACACCATCCTGGTGGCGGTGGCGCATTTGCAGGGGCGCGAGGGCGGGGTCGGCGTCAATCTGCTGGCGGAGCACCTGCATCTGTCCGGCGCCTTCGTCACCATCGAAGTCAACAAGCTGGTGGCGGCGGATCTGGTGACCAAGGAGGTCAATCCCGAGGACCGGCGCCGGGTGCTGCTCACCATCACCGCCAAGGCCCATCAGCTGCTGGACGAACTCACCGCCGTGCAGCGCCCGGCCAATGACGCTCTGTTCGCCTGCCTGTCGGCGGCGGATTTCCACGCCTTCCGGCACATGGTGGCCGAACTGGTGCAGACCGGCGACCGCACCTTGAAGCTCTTGGATTATCTCGCGCCCGACGGCACCCTGGCCGGCGCCGCCGCGCGCCTGCCGCCGGATCCGAACGCCTGAGGCCGCCTCAGGCGCGCGCCAGCATCCGCTTGTAGAAGGCGGCAACCTCGCGCTGGAAGCGGGCCTGGCCGAAGCGCTGCTGCGCCATGGCCCGGCCGGCGCTGCCCAGGGCGGCGCGCAAGGCGGCATCATCCGCCAGCCGCAGCATGGCGCGGGCGAGCGCTTCGGCATCCGCATGCGGCACCAAAATGCCGGTGTCGCCGTCCGCCACCGCCTCGGGAATGCCGCCGACGCGGGTGGCGATCACCGGCAGGGCCGCGCTCATGGCCTCCAGCAGCACCAAGGGGAAGCCCTCGGTGTGGGTGGAGAGCACCAGCACGTCGATGGCGCCGTAGAAGCGCGGCATGTCGCCCTCG
Source organism: Azorhizobium sp. AG788 (assembly GCA_943369575.1). Lineage (GTDB taxonomy): Bacteria > Pseudomonadota > Alphaproteobacteria > Rhizobiales > Xanthobacteraceae > Azorhizobium. The sequence continues at coordinate 19,768 of CALRNP020000010.1, forward strand.
AAGCCGGCGAAATGCACGTTGGCGGTGGTGCCGGTTTCCGCCACCAAGGCCGAGAGCGCGGCGAACTGGGTGCGGTGGCCTTCCTCGCCGCCGGTATCGCCCACCAGCAGCAGATGCACGTCTTTCCGGTGGCTTAGAACTTGGGCGGTGGCGCGGATCAGGGTGGCATGGTCCTTCTGGGCGCTGATGCGCGCCGGCATGCCGAACACCACCGCCGTCTCCGGCAGGCCGTAATGGGCGCGGGCGGCGGCGCGGTCCACGGCGGGCGGCGGCGGCGGCACCGCGTCATAGAGCACCGCGCCGCGCCCCGGCGGTACCGGGAAATCCTGGTGGCCGGCGGTGGAGGCGGAGACATAGAGATAGTGCTCCACCGGCTTGAGCAGCAGGCGGTCGATGTCGGTCATCTTCGGATGATCGGCGCGCACATGGCTCACCACCCGCGCCCCGGCCAGGCGCCCGGCCAGGGCGGTGAAATAGGCGCCCATCACCTCGCCAGTGTGCACCAGCTTGACGCCGCGGCGGCGGAAGTCGGCGGCGAGGCGCACGGTGTTGGCGAGATAGGGCAAGGGGCGCGAGCGGCGGATCACCGGCTGGCGGTAGCGCGTGGTCTCCAGCCCATGGCGATGGCACAGAGCTTCCAATGCCGGCGCGCCCGGAAGGTCCGGCACATAGAGAATATTGGCATAGCCCTCCGCCCGCGCCGCTTCCGCCAGCCGGATGGTCGCCAGCTCGGTGCCGGCGATATTGGTCCAGGGAATGATATGGGCGATGAGCGGGGCCTGCATCGGCCGAGCTAGGCGGTCCGCCGGGGCGCCGTCAAGCACCGCTGTCTTTAGGTGAGGGCGAGCGTCAGCGCGTGCGCTGTACACAGGGGGGGCTTGCCCCGGCGCCCGGCGACGATATGATCCGCCCGCCGCCCTGGATGCCCGCCGGTGCGCTTGCTCCGCAAGCCGCCTGTCCCGCATCTGCTGCGACGGAATATCGCAACAGGGGCATCGTCTGTTGTGAGACCCATGCGGGACGATGTAATGCAGACCCACCGCCGGGGGTAACCGGCGATGATGTGCGGGCGTGGTGGAACTGGTAGACGCGCCGGACTCAAAATCCGGTTCCGAGAGGAGTGTCGGTTCGATTCCGACCGCCCGCACCATTTAATTCTGTGTGATCCCGCCCAGCATCCGATCACGCAAGTTCGACGACGCTCTCATCGCACCCATCGATCTTGATACCTTGCCAAGGTTGAGGTGTGGTCTCGAGTCTAATGGCTCGCTCCAGATTTTCCTAAGAACATCATATATTTAGCAAGCGACCTTCGGGCCGTTGTCTGCTTCCATAGCTCCACGCTGCGGGCATTGGAAGCAGAACGGAAGCATCTGCACGAAAGTCGCCGGATAGCATAGCGTGGCGACTGCCTCTCTCCTTCGCCTCTGCCAGGCGCAATGCCAGGTCGAAAACCCTGGGATGGCCGTGCACGCGCAGAGCGAGGATGGCGCCGAGAAAGGTCAGCCAGACGAAGAGCCAGCGCGAAAGCTCCTTCGAAACGGTGATGCCGGAATCGAAGGTTTAGCGCAGGACCACATTGCCGAAGACCAGCACCACCATGATCGCCAAGAATAAGGCAATCAGGATTTTGAGAAGACTGAAATATCCCTCGATCAGCAGTGTGATGCGCCCCCCCAACAGGGATCTCGTGTGCCGCGACCCTGGCGCCCCGACCCTTCGAGGAGCGGCACTCCGACCGCTCCTCATCGCCTCGCCGCGTAACGGCGATCGGCAGTGCCGTGACGTCGCTACCCGGCTTGCCGGGCGAGCCGCGCCGCCGCCTGGGTCACAGCCTCGAGGCGCCGCGCCTGTCCGGGCGCCATCTTCTCGCGCATGAGGGCGAGAACCTCAGCCGGGGCGGTATCCGGCGAGCCCGACGTGAAGGGGGGCGCCGGATTGTATTCCATCCGGAGCTGGACCATCTCCGCCGTTCGCCGATCGATCAGCAGGGAGACCAGCGTCAACGCGAAATCGATGCCGGCGGTGATGCCGCCGCCGGTGACGCGGTTGCGGTCGATGCAAACCCGCTCTTCCGACAGCGTCGCGCCGAACGGGGCCAACGCGTCCCTCGCGCTCCAATGCGTCGCCGCGCGGTAGCCCTGCAGCAATCCGGCGGCGCCGAGCACGATCGAGCCGGTGCAGACGGACGTGATGTACTTTGCGCCGACGGCCTGGCTGCGCAGGAAATCCAGAACCTCCTCATCGTTGACGAGCGCGTCTGTCCCGTAGCCGCCCGGGACGCAGATCACATCGAGCTGGGGGCAATCGGCGAAGGTGAACGTCGGCGTCAGCGTTAAAACGGAATCGCTCGGCACCGGCTCGATGCGCTTCCAGACCAGGTGGACCTCGGTGCCGGGCGCGCTGGAGAAGACCTGGAGCGGACCCGTCAGGTCCAGCTGCGTGACCTGAGGAAAAACGAGTAATCCGATTTGAATTGAGGTTTTCAAGAAGGTCTCCCGTATCTCAAGGGAAACAATGACATCGCTTTCCAATGTCGGAAATGCCATATTTCCCTCATAAGCTGCCAAATGCGGCCCACTGGTCTGAGGCAGCGGACTGGCCCGCCCTTGATGAGCAATGCGTCGCGCACGGCGAAGGGGCGCTCATGCGTCCGCCGCACCGGCATTCGGGACCTGTGCTCCGTGGAAGTAACGCCAGAATGGTGACCGAATATCTGCTCGCAGGCGCCTCGACGAAGACTTTCGGGTCGCGCGACAGCGGGATGAGAGCGGCGCTGAGCGACAGGAGATACATAGCCAATATTTTGGAGATTGCATTTGCATCGGGCATCTCACGGCCGCCCGTCACCGCCTTGTGCGCGGCCGGCCACCGGCGCCGGTTCGGCACGTCGATGCCGGTGCGGCGCGTTTACGCCGACACCGTCCCTCAATCGAGACCGCTGCGGTTTGTGGGCGCCGCCACCGCCGCGTCCAGGAGCGTCGTGACCTTGCCGCGATCCAGGCGTCCGGTCTCGGCAATCAACACCAGACGGTTCATGGGGCCGGTCCCTGCCGTGTCGACGCCGGGCGAGATCGTGACGCGGGTGCCCACAAGCTGGAACACCACAGGCTGGTCGGGCTGATGATCGAAGGTCACGAAGCCCTTGCCGCGGAGCAGGACGGACGAAAGCTCGCCGACGGCCCGCTGGAAGCGCGGCAGCGATAGGGGCGTGGATGCCGTCCAGCTCATCGTCTCGAAGCGCTCGGTGACCTCGATGGCCCGCAGCGATGGTCGGACCGCCGGAGCGTGATGACCCTGCGAGAAAAGGACAGGCGAGGGTACGACGCCATCGATCACGGTGAATGTCCGCTTCCCGGCATGCCGGGCGGCGATGCCCGCTTGCACGTCTGCGAGCTCCGCAGGCGCCACCAAGTCCGTCTTCGCGACGATGACGAAATCCGCGGCCCGCAGCTGCGATCGCCAGAGGGGATCGTCCAGGAGCGCTGGCCGGTCCGCAACCTGCCGGGCATCGATGACGCACACCACAGTGTCGAGAGGAGTGGCGGCGAAAACGACAGGGTCGAGCAACGCGCTCGCGATCGCGGCGGGATCCGAGGCGCCGCTGGTCTCGATGATGATCGCGTCGGGGCATGGCCGCCGACGCGTCAGGGTCACGAGCGTGCGCAGCAGATCGCCTTCCAGACTGCAGCAGATGCAGCCGTTCTTCAGGCTGACGACCCCGTCCGCCGACGGCGCCAGGAGGGCGGCATCCACGTCGATGGCGCCGAAATCATTGACGATTGCGGCAATGCGCCGGCCATCCGGGTTGCGCAGCAGGTGGTTGACCAGCGTGGTCTTCCCCGCGCCAAGGGCTCCTGACACCAGCAGGACGGGAATTGTCATTGCGCCACCGGCCGCCGGACCGGGCGGCCCGGCCGTGCCTCCCGGATCAAGTCCCCGTTCGCGATCACGGGCTCACCGCCGACCAGCAAGTGCCGCACCCCCTCGGACGGGCGGTTCGGATGGCGAAAGTCGGCTCTGTCGGTGAGTGCATCGAGATCAAAGCACACGATGTCGGCATCGCAGCCCACCTGAATGCGGGCCTTCCGGCGCATCGCGGGCGTGCTCGCTTCCAGCAGCCGGGCCGGAATCAGCGTGCATTTGCGCACGCCCTCCAACAGGGACATCGCTTGGCGCTCCCGCACCCATCGGCGCAGGAAGCGCGTGAAGGTCCCACTGGAGCGCGGATGGGAGATGACGTCTTCCGGCAGCGGCCAGTGATCGCCGATATAGGTGGAGCCGTCGGGAAGCAGCCAGGGTACGGCGTCGGACGCGATGGCGCCGCCCGGATAGAGAACGGAAATGTCGAGGAGATCGCGGTGGCGATCGTTCATCGCGACGTCCAGGAAATGCCACAGCACGAGCGCGCCGGGATCCTGCGCCTGTGCGGCGACGAGGTCGTTACGATCAACGAAGCGGTGGCCCGAGGTCAAATGCTCGATCGTGTCGTAGCCCCCGCCCGTGCGTTCGGGAAACGCCGGATCGCCGAAGAAGGCCGCCCCGATGACCGTCGAACCCGTTCCGTAAGGATAGGCTTCCACTGTGACCTTGAGGCCCTGCGCCTGGGCGTTGGCGACGAGCTCGGCCGCGCGCTCCACGTCCTGAAGGCTGGTCGAATTGAAGTGGCAGATATGCATGTGGGCGCCGGTCGAGCCCGCAAGCCCGATCAAGCGTGTGTAGGCGTCGATGGAGCTTTGCGGATCGACGTTCGACATGTAGGCGATGTGCGTGAAGGTCGGCACGCCGATGGAGGACGCCAGGCTGCAGAGCTCTGAGATCTCCTTGACCCCTGCGCCCGGCGCATAGGCATTCGGGAAGCCGATGCCGAGACCGCCCTGATCGAGCCCATTTCGCACCCGCTCCAGGATATTGGCCATCTCGGCTGGGGTCGCGACGTCGACGGTCCAGCGGCTGTCCGCCATGGCCCGTCCCATCCCGGCGAGGCTCGACTCGGTCTGTTGCGCGGTCATCGCGGCGATGCGGGTGAAGATCCAGCCTGTGGAGGCCCCGTAATTCAGGACGCGCCCCGCGTGGGCCTGCTCGTCGTACCAGCGCGCGACCGGCCACACGCCGACCTCAAGTTCCAGGGTCGTTGTTACGCCGTCGAACGCCTGCATCCGGTCTGCGGGGAGGCATTGCCCGTGCGCGTGCAGGTCGATGAAGCCGGGGGCGACCACAAGGCCATGGGCCGGAATGGTGTGCGCCGCCGGTCCCAGATCGCTCCCGACCGCTGCGATGCGGCCGTCGCGGAGCGCCACGTCGGCAATGCCATCGTGGCCGGTCTCGGGATCGAGGACCCTGCCGCCGACGAAGACAGTATCATGCATGCGGGGTCACCTCTCTACGACCAAGGACGCTCTCATCCTCGCAACATGGGGGGCGCCTGACAGCGCGCGAAGCCCTGTCGAATTGGCCGACACGCGGCGACGCGAGCAATCCGATCTGAACGCGCTCGGCAATGACATCTCCCACCATGAGGTTGACCAACGCAGCCTGCCATGAGTAAGGCAATGGAAAAATGCCGCTGTTCCCTCATTTTCGGCCATCCTGATGATTGGCATCCTTGTCTTTCCCGATTTCCAGATCCTGGACGTCGCCGGGCCAATCTCGGTTTTCGAGATTGCAAAGCGCTACGCGGCAAAGGTCCCGGAGATGCAGGTTGTCGCCCTCACTGACGGGCCGGTGCGCAGTTCGTCCGGCGCCGCAATGCTCGCCTGCGATATTGACGCGTGCCCGTCGATTTCCACGCTGATTGTGGCCGGAGGGGAGGGGGTTCAGGTACCGTTAGCTTGCTCGGCGACCTTGGCTTTTGTGCGTCGGGTGGCGGCGGGCGGCGCGCGCGTCGCGAGCGTCTGCAACGGCGCTTACATCCTGGCCGCGGCGGGGTTGCTGGACGGTCGCCGCGCTACGACCCACTGGTCGCTCACACGCGATTTCGTATCTCGGTTTCCAAAGGTCCGGTTCGAGCCTGACAAGATATTTACGCGCGATGGTCGAATCTGGACGTCGGCCGGTATCTCCGCTGGTATTGACCTTGCGCTGGGGATGGTGGCCGAGGATCAAGGTGATGAGATCGCCCGGCAAACCGCTCGCCAGCTCGTGCTCTATCAGTGCCGCAGCGGCGGTCAGTCACAATTCTCCTCTCTTCTGGAATTGAAGGCACCCAATGGCCGCTTCGCGGCACTCCTGTCGTGGGTTCGCGAGCACCTCGATGCGTCGCTCACCGTGGATCAACTTGCGCAACGTGCCGGCATGAGCCCACGCCATTTTGCGCGCGCGTTCGCCGCAGAGACCGGAACGACGCCATCCAAGGCGATCGAGAAGCTACGGCTTGAGGTGGCCCGCGAACGGGTCGAGTTTTCGAGCGAGACGATCGACATGGTCGCGCAATCCGCGGGATTTCGTGATCCTGAGCGGATGCGGCGTGCTTTCATCCGAGCCTTTGGTCAACCACCACAAGCCATTCGTCGCTCCGGTCGCGCCGACTGAGAGCAAGTGAGCGCGAGCTCAGCTTGCCGCGACGCTTGCGGGCATGTCCTGCAGGCTCACCAAAACGCCCTACGCCGAGTTCGCGCCGGGCGGCACCGGCGGCGAATGTCGCCGCCGGTCCGAGGTCAGGGGCTCTCGCGCTCAGTAGCGCTGCGACAGAGTGAGATAGACCGTACGTCCCGGCGCGGCGGCCACGGAGCCCATCATATATTGGAAGGGCAGATAGTATTGCGCATCGGCGATGTTCTTGATGGCAAGATTGGCTGTGAACCCCTTGTTCTTGTAGCGGATGGCGGCATCGACCGTCACATAGCTCTCGGTGATGTAGGTGTTCGTCAGCTCGATCGGCGCCCCCGAGGCGGCATGCAGCCCGGCGCCGGTGCTCCAGCCCGCAAGCATCCCGACGCCGAAGGTGTAGTCCACCCAGAACCCACCGGAGTGAAGCGGAATGCCCACCAGCTTGCTGCCCGCCGGGGCGCCGTTGGGAATGTCTTCCGTCAGCTCGGCATCCACATAAGCGTAGTTGGCCATGAGCTTCCAGTGGCTGTCAGGCTGCCAGATGATATCGGCGTCAAAGCCGCGCGAACGCTGCTCGCCGATGGCGAGGCTGGTCAGCCCGAACGGGTCGTTTGGATCGGTCACGGGCACATTTGAGCGGTTGATCTGGAAGACGGCGGCGCTGCCGGACAGGCCGTTCTTGAAGTCGAACTTGATGCCGGCCTCGACCTGCTTGGAGAGCTCGGGCACCGCTGCGCCCGAGTAGAAATAGAAGGGATTGCCTTTCATACCCTCGCTATAATCGGCGAAGATCGAGAAGTCCCTGGTCAGGTCAAAGACCGCGCCGATGCGGGGCAGGAGCCGGGTCTCGCTGGTGGTGTCGCTGCGCAGATAGGTCGGTGAATACTGATCGATCTCAAGCCGTGCCAGGCGCAGGCTGCCCAGGACATGGAGCCGGTCGGCGATGGTGGACTGCAACTGCACATAAGCACCGAGCGTCTGATACTCATTATCGCCGTCGCTCATGGCCACGCCGGTCGGTGCCTCCCAGGCCGGCCATGAGGTGGGGGCAAGCAGGTCGACCGTGGCTAACGGGCCGCCCATATACATGGTGGCCTTCTCGGACATGTGGCTGTAGTCGGCGCCGAACAGCAGCTTGTTATCGAACATGCCGGAAGAAAATTCCGCCAGGAGGTGCGAGGACGCTGAAAATTCAGCGCGGTTTTCCTTGACGTTGGAGCTGTAGAGCGGCCACGACGCCGTGCCTGGATCCGGATCGTTGGAAATGATGATCTGCGAAATCTGATCGTAATGGGTCTCGCCGTAGCGGATCTTGGTGCTGCTCGACCAGATGTCGTTGAACCGATGGTCCAGCGTGGCCGTGATGCTTTTGCTGTCGATGGTGGTGGGTGGGATGTCCGGATTGCCGATGAACAGGTCGCGGTTGAGCCGGAACGAGCCGGTGAGGGTGCCGACCGCGGGCAAGCCTTGATAGTCCTGCTGCTGCCAGTGGGAGACGAGGCCCTGAATGGTCAGCGACGTATCTTCATTATTGGTGAGGGTCAGGGTCGGGTTGAACGAATAGCGCTTGGCCTCGATGACATCGACGTTTGATCCCGCCCAGATATAGGTGCCGGTGGCCCGGAACAGAGCGGTGCCGGCGCTATTCAGCGGCTGGTTGATGTCGAAGTAAGGCGCGTAATAGCCGTCGCTGCCCACGGTGCCGCCAAACTCGTAGAAGCGGTTGGCGGTGGGCATCTTGGACACCACGTTGATCACGCCGCCAATGGGCGATCCGACGCCGCCGCCATAAAGGATGGCATTGGGGCCCTTGAGCACTTCGATCCGTTCCACGTTCGCGAAGGAGTTCGGGTCCCCCGTGTTCAGATAAGTGGTCATCCCGTCGAGATATTGCTCAGCGACGAAACCGCGGATGTAGTTGCCGTTGTAGACGGGCGTTTGCAGCGGATTCTGGCCGACCGCACCGCTGACGTTCTGCAGCGCCTGCTGCATGGAGGTGACGCCCTGGTCATCCAGCACGCTGCGCGGAATGACCTGGATCGATTGTGGGATCTCGCGCAGCGGCGTGGCGGTCAGGGTGGCGCTGGACGCGGTCAGGGCGCGGTAGCCCTCCACATCGCCGGCCGTGGTCGCGGTGATGTCGGACAGCGTGCTCTGGACGATGACGGGTTGAAGGCTGATCTCCGGGATCTGCTGGGCGAACGCGGAGGTGGGGATGGTCGCGGACGCTAGCAGGGCGATGGTCCGGCCATTCATGCGGCGTCTCTTGGGGCGTCGTGCGGGGCTGTTCATGGGGCGTCTCTTCGGGCGTTTTGGTCCTGCCGCCGGTGGCCGTTCCGCGGGTTTCGCGGGCGCGCAGCCATGCGCATCGGCGCCGGGGGCATGAGGATCAGGACAGAGCGCAGGCCGCGGCCTGGCACGTGCGGACCCGGCACCGCGCCGCGAGTTCAGGGCAGGCCCCGGAACCCGATCGGCAACGGCGGATCGCCGCGTGTCAGACCTTGACGGTCGCGCGTGTGGACGTGCGGAGGAAAAGGCGGTGGCCGGTCAGGCCCCGACGTCGGCCGGCGAGCGGCCGGTCAGGCTGCGGACGGCGGCCCGCGGGCATGGAAGCTCGCAGTGTCGATCTGGGGGCTGCGATGGGTGTCGTGCCGCGCAAAAAGCGATGCGGCGTGCGCCAGTCGCGCCGGCGATGGTCCGGCGGGCGGCGGCGGCGGCAGGCCGATCGCCGCCACCATGGGGCAGGCGATGGAGCAGCAGGGCGGAAGCCCCCAGCCCGCATCTTCCGGGCCTTCCTTGTGCCCGGCGCCTTCACCGGCGCACCAGGATGTGGCGTCGGCCGTCACCGCAGCACCGAAACGTGTGCCAACTGATACGCCGATCAGCAGCAGCTGGAAGACGAGCAGATACGCCACGCTGAGCGCGGGCAGGTATCTCCGTGTCTTGAGCCTGCTGTTCACGAGCGATCCTCAACGAGTTCCGGACGCCGCCCCGCCAGAGGGAATGATCTGCACGTCGGCTGCTGTGCTATCGATTGTTCGACGAAGTGTCGGTGGAGGGTGACGCCGTCGCCATCCTCTGTCCAGCGTTGAGTTCGCACGAGCCGCGCGTGAATTGCGCGCACGTGCGGAATATCGTTGAACCTCCGTGGCTGTGGCAGCAAAGGAGGGAATAATGTCATTTCACGGCGTCGCCTGCTGCTTCTATATAGCCCACTGAATACGGAATGGCGCAGCGCAGTACTGGGCACAGGCCGTCTGTTGTCTTCCGGCAGCACCAAGCCGGGTGTCACGGAGCCATTCGAAAATTGCGCACGTCCGCCCGGCGGGTGCCGGGCTGCTCATACGGGGTGGAGAAGCGCAAGCGGGGATCACCGGCGCGCGCCCGCTCCCGGTTGGTTGACGATCCGGGGGGCGATGAACAATCTCCGCCGGCTCCGGGTATTCGGGGTGAATCAATTTTGCGGACACCCCCCCGTATGCCGATCCGGCCGCGATCGGCGGACGTCATCGCCAAACTCGGGTCTCAAAGACGAAGGACCGTCATGCGCCCATTCTCCAGAATTGCGAGCCTCGGCCTTGCCGCGACGCTCCTGTGGACCATGGCGTCGGCGCCGGGCGCTGCTGCTGGCGGATCGATCATTCCGCTCTACCCCACAGGCGGTGTCGCACAGCTTGGCGTTCCCGAGGTCAAGACAAAACTGACGACGGGCCTCGCCCTGATCTTCAATGTCAGCGAGCCCACGCTGGAACTGTTCCGCCCCGCACCCGGACGCGCCAATGGCACGGCCATGATCGTTGCGCCTGGCGGCGGTTTCGTCGGCTTGGAATATGATGCCAGCGGGACCGACATCGCGCGCCGGCTCGTGCAGCGGGGCATCACTGCGCTGGTGCTCAAATATCGCACGATCCAGAGTTCCGGCGATCCGATGCAAATGCCCGAAGCCCATCTGAAGGAAATGGACACGCTCATGGCGCGGGTGAAGACCGGCCTTCCGGTCGAGATGCCGCCGTTTGCCGGCGAGCCCCATGCCGTGGCGGATGGCGCGCGTGCCATGGCGATCGTGCGGCAACGCGCGCAGGACTGGGGCATTGATCCCAAGCGGGTCGGCGTCATCGGCTTTTCCGCCGGGGCCTATCTCGCCGCCGATCTTGCGATAGGAGACAAGGCGTCGCGACCGGACTTCGTCGTGCTGCTCTATGGCGGGCTGCGAACGCCGGTGCCTGCCGATGCCTCTCCCGCCTTCATCGCTGCTGCGGCAGATGACCCGTTCCAGCCGAACGATGCCGTGCAGCTCTTCACCGCATGGCGCAAGGCCGGAGTGGCGGCCGAACTCCATGTCTATGAGCAAGGCGGGCACGGATTCGACCTCAAGCCGAAAGGCATGACGAGCGATCACTGGTTCGACGAGATGCTCTGGTGGATGCGCTCTCGCGGCCTCATGTCGCCGGTGAGGAAATAGCTGCGCGACGCAGCCGACCCACGATTTTCAGTAAGCTGCCTGTCCGGACGCATCGATCCGCGTCGCGCATTGCTGATCCTGGATGCTGCCGATGTGCGTGTTTCCGGAACCTGCCACGCACCCGCGCGGCTCCCCGAAGCCAGCCGTGCGGCTGGATCGGGGAGCCGCGCAGGGAGCCTATTTCGCCTTGTCGGCCACCAGAGGGCAGTCGCTCTCACTCAAAGGCCGGTAGGCGACGTCCGCGGGAACCGTCTCCAGCACCTTGTAATAGGCCCAGGGCTTCTCCAGCTCCTTCGGCTCCCGCACCTGGACCAGATAGAAATCGTGGATCAGCCGGTTGTCCGCCCTGAGCTTGGCGCCAGGCGCGTAGAAGTCGTCCACCGGAGTGGCCCGCATCTTCTCTACGACCCGGTCGGTCTCGTCGGAATGGGTGGCCGCCACCGCTTTCAGATAGTGGAAAACGGCGGAATACACCGCCGCCTGAGGAGCCGTCGGCATGGCGCCTTGCAGGGCATAGAAGCGCTTGGCGAAGGCGCGGGTGTCGTCATTCAGGTCCCAATACCAGGCGGTGATGCCCGTCAGGCCCTTGGCCGTCTGCAGGCCCATGCCATGGATGTCGGTGAGGAACATCAGGAGCGCCACCGGCGTCTGGCCACTCGCACTCATGTTGAACTCGTTCCACTGCTTGATGGAGGAGACGAGTTGCTCGCCCGCATTGGCGAAGGCGACCACAGTTGCCCCTGAACTCTGCGCCTGCAGCAGGAAGGAGGAATAGTCCGCATTGCCGACGGGATGGAAGACCGACCCGAGCGGCTTGCCGCCCACCGATTTCAGCATCCGCTCGGATTCGGCCACCATGTTGCGCCCGAAGGCGTAGTCGGCGGCAATGAAGAACCATTTGTCCTGCCCCTGGCTGACCAGCTTTCGGATGGGGCCTGCGACCAGGTTGTAGTTGTCGTGAAGCCAGGCGAAGCCTGTCGGAGCGCACTGCTTGCCGGTGATGTCCACCGTGCCCACGGCCGAGTACATGACCACCTTGTTCTTCTCGCGCGCCAGTGACTGGACGGCGAGGGCCACAGCCGAATTGGTGACGTCGGCCACCATGTCGACCCCATCGGCGAACCAGCGGCGCACGATCTGCGCGCCGACGTCCGCCTTGTTCTGGTGGTCGGCTACGAGGAGCTCCACCTTCACCTCGGGTGCGAGCTTCTTGAAGTCCTCCAACGCCAGCTTGGCGGCGATGACTGATCCCTTGCCCGCCAGATCCGAGAAGGGACCGGACTGGTCGTTGAGGATGCCGATCTTGACGGCCCCGTCCGAGATCTGAGCGGAGGAGGGCGTCGTCATGATCGCGAGGGCGATAAGGGCGCCGATCCCTGATGGCCAGAACGCGCGTAAGCGACCTCTGCGGTTCTGCATGTCTTGATCCTGTTTCATGTCTGCTGTTCCCCTGCGAGCCGTCTTCGCGGCTTCCTGGATTGATGGCAGGCGGCGGACGAGCCCGTGCGGAGTGGTCCACTGTCGCCGGTTCTTTGCTGAATCCTGTGCTGCGGTGTGGCTGGCTAAGCCGGCCGTTTTCCCTCGTTTTCAGCCATGGCGCGTGCGGCCTGGTCGATGAGGGTCCTGGCCATGGTGTCAGCGATGGTCGCGGGCGAGCATGCGGCTGCCTCGGCGCGGTCGAGCACCTCGGCGAGACGGTCCGGAATGCGGTTCACGGCGGCGTGCACCCTGTCCTCGCCGTGCCCCAGATATTCGGCGGCGACGTTGATGATTCCCCCGGCATTCGCCACGAAGTCGGGGACATACAGAATGCCGCGCGCATGGAGGTGTCCGGCATCCTGCTCCGTCGCCAACTGGTTGTTGGCGGCACCCACGATGCAGCGCGCGCCCATGTCCGGGATGGTGGCATGGTTGAGCACGCTGCCCAGGGCGCAGGGTGCGAAGATGTCGGCGTCAGCCGCATGGATCTCGCCCGGCGCCATCACATCCACCGGAATCTCCGCGCGGATGCGTTCCACCGCATCTGCCCGGACATCGGAGACGACGAGCTTCGCGCCGGCGGCGTGCAACCTGCGGCAGAGATCGGCGCCCACATGTCCGAGCCCCTGCACCGCCACGCGGCTCTCCGATAGGGGAAGGCCGCGCCGGGCGCAGACGTGCGCGATGCACAGGAACACGCCGAGTGCGGTCCAGGGCGAGGGATCGCCTCCGGCGCGTCCGCCATTCGCAGGAAGCCCGAACACGAACGGCGTCTCCCCGCGGACCACTTCCATGTCGCCCGGCGTCGTGCCCACGTCCTCAGCGGTCAGATAGTCGCCGCCGATCTCGTCGAGCACCCGGCCGAAGGCTTGGAATAGCACCGTGCGGTCGAAGGGGCCATCGGGCTGGCGGATGACGGACTTGCCGCCGCCCAGGGGCAGCCCCGCCATTGCATTCTTATAGCTCATGCCGCGTGCAAGGCGTCGCGCGTCAGAGAGCATGGCGGCCGGGTCGTCATAATGCCAGAAGCGGCACCCGCCCGTTGCCGGGCCCAGCGTCAGCGAATCCACCACCACGACGCCAGACAGGCCGGCCTCCGGATCCGCGAACCGGAAGACGCGCTGACCGTCATCCTCGACAGAGGTGATCCGAGACGTCATCGCGCATCTCCGGAGGCGAGCGCGGTGGTGGCGCTCTCGCGCATCCGTGCAACGGCCCGCTGGCTGGACCTCAGCCGCTCCTCCAGCATCGGTTGGGCGGCCGCGCGCACTTCGGCCAGAAGCGCGGCGGGGGCGTTGTCCTCGGTGATATCGAATGGCGGCTTGGGATCGTATTCGAGCATCAGTTGGAGCCGCCGGGCCACATCGTCGCCGCACAGCTCCGCGGCCACCTGGAAGGCGAAGTCGATCCCGGCGGTGACGCCGCCACCGGAGATGCGGTTGCGATCCACGACGATCCGCTCCTTCACGGGGATCGCGCCGAGGATGGAAAGCTGGTCGCGCGACAGCCAGTGGCAGGCGGACTTGTAGCCGTTCAGCAGCCCGGCACCCGCCAGGATGAAGCAGCCGGCGCAGACGGAGGTGACATAGCGGGCGCTGGCCCCGGCGCTGGCGACAAAGGCCATGACTTCCGGGTCGTCCATGAGCGCCATCTGCCCCGGACCGCCCCCGACACACAGGACGTCCAGCGTCGGGCAGTCCGCAAATGTGGTGGTCGGCATCAGGGTGAGGCCCACATCGCTGGTGATGGGCGCGATGGACTTCCACAAAAGGTGCATCCGGGCGCCCGGAAGCCGCGCAAGGACTTCGAACGGCCCCGTCACATCAAGCTGGGTCATGCCCGGAAAGAAGAGAAGCCCGATCTCAAGCGTTTCCTTACTCACGTCGTCCCCCTTTGGGTGTGGTGACATGAGTTTGTGCATGACAGGCCGCGGCGGAAACGACATTCTACCCACCTTTCCTGCCACTGGCGGGTAATGCGACGGAGGGCGGCTTGCAGCAGCGACATGTCGTCTTCGTGGTCTTCCCCAATGCGCTCCTGCTCGACCTCTCCGGCCCGCTGGCCGTGTTCGAGCTGTCCTGCGAGACTGCCGATGGCGGGGCGCCGCCCTACCGGCTGACCGTTGCCTCTCCGGCGGGCGGGCTCGTCCGCACGTCCTGTGGCCTGGAAGTGATGAGCGCGCCCCTTTCGGGCGTCGGCGAGGTGGATACGCTGCTGATCGTGGGCGGACCCGGTGTCCATGAGGCGGCGCGCGAGCAGCGCCTTCTGGCGTGGCTGTCAGTCCATGCGTGTGGCATCCGCCGCCTCTGCACCGTCTGTACGGGCACCTTCGTGCTCGCCGCCGCCGGGCTGCTGGACCGGCGACGGGTGGTCACACACTGGGGCTCCTGCAGACTGCTCCAGGATCGCTTTCCCGAGCTGACCGTGTCGCCCGATGCCATCTATGAGCATGATGGCCCCATCTGGACCTCGGCGGGCGTGACGGCCGGCATCGATCTGGCGCTGGCCCTGATCGAGGATGATCGGGGCCATGCAGAAGCCATCCGGGTCGCCAAGCGGCTTGTCGTTTTCCTGAAAAGGTCAGGGGGGCAAACGCAGTTCAGCGTGCCTCTCGCCCTGCAGGAGGCGGATGACGGGGGCTTCGAAGCCCTTCACAGCTGGATCAGCGATCACCTCGACCAGGACCTTCGGGTGGAGGCGCTGGCGCAGCGCGTGTCCATGAGCCCGCGGACCTTTGCCCGCCTCTACGCGACCCGCACCGGCCGGACTCCGGCGAAGGTCGTGGAGGAATTGCGCCTCGATGCGGCCCGCCGCGCCTTGGAGGAGACGCGGCATTCCATCAAGGAGATTGCGGTGCGCTGCGGCTTCGCCGACGAGGAGCGCATGCGGCGCGCTTTCCGTCGGCGGCTGGGAGTGAATCCGCAGGACTATCGGGGCAAGTTTGGAGCGGTCGATGCCGGAAGGGCCACCGATCCCGACGGTGCTTTGGTCCGGTCTGGATAAAGCGGACGAGGTGGGCGGCGAGGATTGTCACCGTGTCGGTGCGGCTTTGCGCCATAGTGCCCGCCGTGGCTCCACGCTACGGCGCGGGCGACAATTCCCGCTTCAGGCACTTCAGGGCAAAGGACGAGCGGCTGTGCCGGATGCCTGGGACCTTGTAGAGCCGCTCCCGTAGGAAGCGCTCGTTGCCGGTGGTTCCATCCACCGCAACCGTGATGAACTAGTTATATTCTCCGGTGGTGAGATCGGCGTCCAACACCTCCGGCAGGTCGGCGAGGGCCTGTCCGACCTTCTGGGTCTGGTCCTCGTCGTGGCGGTCCAGGGTCACCTCCATGATCGACGGCTCTACCTAAATCTGGAGGAGGATCAGGGGCTCACATCACCACCCTGTTTTTGGCCAGCAGCGGTCTCCTGACCTGGTCCGGACGCGGGCTGGTCAATACAGCGCCGCATCGACCATCACCTGGAGCGTGCCGTGGGCGCAGGTCTCCACCCGGCCAACGACGCCATAGACTTCCGCCAGCATGGCCGCGGTGATTGCTGTTGCGGGCGTGCCCTCGGTGGCCATGGTGCCATGGTCCAGCACCACCACGTGGTCCGCATAGCGCGCGGTCAGGGCCAGATCGTGCAGCACCACCACGATGATCCGGCCCTGGGCGGCAAGCCTGCGCAACAATTCCATCACCACGGCCTGGTGGCGCAGGTCCAGGGCGCTGGTGGGCTCGTCCAGCAGCAGCACGCGCGGCTCGCGCACCAGCGCCTGGGCAAGGCTCACCAATTGCCGTTGTCCGCCGGAGAGCCGGTCGATGGGCACCAGCGCCAGGGCGGCGATGCCCATCTGCGCCAGCAGCGCCGCCGCGCGCTCGCGCGCCTCGGGCGCCGAGCAGGGGGCGGCGAGCGGCACCGCCATCAAGGCGGCGATCACCGTTTCCATCACCGTGAGGGCGATGCCCTGCGGCAGCATCTGGGGCATGAAGCCCACCAGTCGCGCGCGGGCGGCATGGGGCAGGGCCATGAGGTCGGCCTCGTCCAGGGTGAGCCGGCCGCGAGCGGGAATGAGGCCCGCCAGCGCCCGCAGCAGGGTGGACTTGCCCGCCGCGTTCGGGCCCACCAGGGCGGTGACCTGTCCCGGCGCGAACGGGGCCAGGGTGAGGTCGCGGATCACCGGGCGGCGGCCATAGCCGGCGCTGAGCTGCTGGATTTCGAGGCCGGCGGGGATCATGCGCGGCCCCGCCCGCCCAGCACCAGGGCGAGGAAGATCGGCACCCCCACCAGAGCGGTGACGATGCCTACCGGCACCACCACGCCGGGCACCACCAGTTTGGAGGCGGCGGCGGCCAGGGAGAGAATGAGCGCTCCGGCCAAGGCGCTGGCCGGCAGGAACAGGCGATGGTCCTCGCCCACCAGCAGCCGCGCCATGTGCGGCGCCACCAGCCCGATGAAGCCGATGGTGCCCACGAACGCCACCGCCGCCCCGGTGAGCAGGCTGATGCGCACCAGTGCCGCCAGCCGCAGCCGGCCCACCTTGATGCCGAAGCTCTCCGCCCGCTCCATGCCGAGGCGCAGCGCTGTCATCTGCCAAGCGGCGGCGAAGGAGAACGGCAGCACGGCGGCAAGTACCAGCGCCAGGATGGCATCCTTCTCCAGGTTGGCCCGCCCTACGCTGCCCAGGGTCCAGAACACCAGTTGCTGGAGCGCCTGCTCGCTGGCCACGAACTGCGCCAGCCCCACCAGGGCATTGAAGGTGAAGAACAAGGCGATGCCGAACAGCACCACGGTTTCCGGTCCCGAGCCGCGCAGCCGCGAGAGGGCCTGGATCAGCACCGTGGAGCCGAAGGCGAACAGGAAGGCATTGGCCGGAATGATCCAGAGCGGCGGCACGCCGGGAATGCCGATGCCGAGCACAATGGCCAGCGCCGCACCGAACACCGCCGCCGATGAGGTGCCCAGGGTCAGCGGACTGGCCAGCGGATTGTTGAGCACCGTCTGCATCTCCGCCCCCGCCAAAGCGAGGCTGGCGCCCACCAGCACCGCCATCAGCGCCTGCGGCAGGCGCAGGTCGCGCAGGATGACGAGTGTGGTGCGCGGCACGCTCTCCGGCGCCAGCAGCGTGCGCACCGCATCGGACAGGGTGAGGCCCGATGGCCCGCTGGCCAGATCGAGCACGAAGGCGGCCACCGCCAGGACCGCCAGGACCGCCAGCACCCACAGGCGGCGGCGGGACAAGCGCGCGTAGGCGGCCACCGCGCCTGCGGCCGCCGCATGGGTATCGAGCGAAGGGGTCCCAAGGCCGGCGGTTGGCGGAGGGTGGAGGGCGCTGGGACTTATGGGGCCAGTGGTTACGGGGCCTGCGGTCTTGGGGCCAGTGGTCATGGGGCGAGATCGATCCAATAGGAGCCAGCCAGGGGGATCGCCAGGAAACGGGCATTCATCTCCGCCAGGGTCGCCTGCGGGTCGAGGTCGGCGAACAGTTCGGGATGAATCCACTTGGCCAGGGCTTCGGCCACCAGCACATTCACCGGCATGTTCACCAGATTGTGGTAGAGCCCGTGCACGTGGCCTGTGCGCACCGCTTGCAGTTCCGCCACGCCGGGCCGGGCGATGACCCGCCGCACACTCGCCTGGGCCTCCGCCTCCGGCACGCCGGGGCCGAGCACGAGTCCGCCGGTGCCCACCAGATGCGGCCCGCCGGTGGCGATATAGATGGCCGGATCGGCGGCGAGCACATATTCCAGGCTGAGATGGCCATGGGTGGTGGAGAGCGTGTCGGCGGCGATGTTGTGGCCGCCGGCAAAGGGGATGAAGGCGCCGATGCTGCCGCGGGCAGGCACGTTGCAGCATTCTCCGAACGCGCCCGCATGGGCCTCCATCAGCACCTTGGGGCGGACGAGACCGGGGGCCTTTAACCGCTCGGCGATGCGCTGCATGTGGGCCGTATAGAAGGCCACATAGGCCTGCGCCTGTTCCGTGCGGCCCAGGGCCTGACCGAGGATGAGCAGGCTCGGCACGGTGTTCTCCAGCGGATGGGCGAAGAAATCCACGAACACCACCGGGACCCCGGCGGCGGTGAACTGTTGTACCATCTCCTCCGGCCGCCCGGCGCCGAGCCGCCCGCTCAGCACCACCAGATCCGGCTGCACGCTCAGGGCCTTTTCCACCGAGAAACTGGCATCGGATTCCTCTCCGACGATGGGAATGTCCTCCACCGCCGGAAACTTCGCTTTCACCTGGGCATAATTGAAGCCGTCGCGGCGCTTGAGATCGGCGGACCAGCCGGCGAGGCGGGCCACCGGATCGGGATCGATCAGCGCCAGGGCAAACAATTGCCGCCCTTCCGCCAGCACGATACGCCGGGCCGGGGCCGGCAGGGTCACGGTGCGCCCGGCAATGTCGGTGAGGGTGATGGGCGCGGCGTGCGCTCCGGTGGCGAGGGCGGCGACGGCGAGCAGGCCCAGCAGGATGCGATGCAGGGAACGGGCGAGGGTCATCGGGCGGGGATCTCCGGGCACGGCTGCGCGGCGGAAAAGCGCACCGCGCGGCTGAGGGCGGCGGGCACCACCGAGCCGTGGTGCTCGCCCTCGAACACATGAAAGCCGACCTCCAGCCGGGCCGGGGCGAGATGGTCCAGCCGGGCGGCCAGGGCTTGCGCCTCCTCCACCACACGGCGCTCGGCGAGGCGTCGGGCGAGGGCCGGGTCGGTGCTGCCGGTGGCCGCCCGCTCCAGCCCGCCGGCGGTCAGCAGCAGGCGGACGGGACCGGGCACGGCGGACAGGCGGGCGGCAAAGCCGGCTTCGGCGCTGGCGAGGGCCGGGCGGTCCGCCCACAAAGACGGGCTGGAGGCGAGGATGCTGCGGAACAGGCCCGGCATGGTCAGCAGCGTTTCCACGGCGAACAGCCCGCCGAAGGAGTGACCGATCAGCGTGCCCGCGGCGCGGTCGAGGGGCAGCAGGCGGGCAAGCCAGGGCAGCAGTTCGTCCGCCAGCAGGGCGCGGAAGGCGGAGCTGCCCGGCGGCAGATAGTCCCGCGCCCGTTGCGGCAGATCGAATTGGGCCTCGGTCTCATAGCCGAGCCCGACCACGACCGGCTCACCCAGCCCCGCCCCACCGGGACGCAGCCCCTGGGTGCGGGCCGCATCCAGCAGGGTACCGAATAGGGAATTGCCATCCAGCGCCAGCAGGAAGGGATGCCCGCCCGGCGGCGGCGGGGTTTGCGGCCAGCCCACATCCACCCGCAGCACCCGACCGTGGGTCGCGAACAGCCAGCGGCCGGTGCGCGGCGGGGCGGCGGACAGGGGCGGCGGCCAGTCGGCCGTGCCCGCCAAAGGCGGGGGCTGGAGACGGTGTGCGGTCATCAATAGGTCGCGCTCATCTTCAGCCAATAGGCCCGCGGCTCGCCATAGAAATTGAACAGGGCGGTGGAACCGAGGCGGGAATAATAGACCTCGTCGAAAATGTTGGTGGCGGTGAGCGAGGCCTTGAGGTGCTTGTTGAAGCTGTAGCCAAGCTGGGCATCCACCACCGTATAGGCGCCCTGGGTGAGGGTGACGCCGCCGGAGGTGGAATAGAAGCTGGACAGGCTCTTGATGCCGGCCCCCACCCAGGCGCCACGCAGCGCCGGATCCTGGAACTCGTATTTGGTCCAGAGATTGAAATTGTTGCGCGGGGTGTAGGTGCTGAAGGCGGTGTTGATCTGCGCCGCCGTGGCGGTGAGGTAGACCGTGTCCGTATAGGTATAGCCCGCATAGACCTCCCAGCCCGGCGCCAGCTTGCCGCTGACTTCGATCTCGTAGCCCGAGACCTCCACCTCGCCCGCCGCCACATAGACGCTGGCGACATTGGTGGCGAGGGCGCGGTTGGTGTCGTGGATCAGGAAGCCGGCGAGGGAGGCATTGAGCGCGCCGTCGAAGAACGAGCCCTTGAGGCCGATTTCATACTGGTAGCCCTCGCGCGGCGGCAGCACGCTGCCGGAGGCGCTCAGCTCGCTCTGCGGGGTGAAGATGTCCGTATAGCTGACATAAGCGGAGACCTCCCGGGTCATGTCCACCACCAGCCCCGCATAGGGCACGAACGCGCCATTGTAGCTGATGGGCGTGGTCGTGGTGGCGACCAGGCCGTTGGTGGTGGTGGCGACCGTGGACGTGTTGTCATACCAGGCGAAGCGCCCGCCGAGGGCGATATGCACCTGGTCCAGCGGGTTGAGCTTCACCTGGCTGTAGAGCCCCAACTGCGTCGGATCGGTCTCGGTGTCGCGATTGTAGACGGTGGTGGGATTGGGCACCGCATAGGGATTGAAATTATAGACGTTGTAGGTGCCGCTCAGGCTGGTGGCGGTGGGGGCCAGCAGCGAGGTCTCCACCTGCCGGTAATCCGCGCCGATGGTGAAGCTGTGGGACTGGCCGAACACAGTGAAGGGCGTGGTCACATGGGCATCGGCGGAAAGCGAGGTCTCCCAGTATTTCTGCGCCAGATACTGCATGGAAATGTTGCCGTAGGTGGCGCTGGCGGTGGACACCGCGCTGGCGGCATAAGCGTATTTATAGTCCGCATAGCGGTCCGAATAGCGCACCGAGGCCTTGGCCTCGCCGCCATTGTCCAGCCGGTGCTCCAGCTCGGCCACATAGTCGGTGGTTTCGTTGTGGAAGGTGTTCCAGCTGGCGCCAATGAAGGTGCTGCGTGGCACGTTCAGCAATGTGCCGACGCCATTGCCGGCATTGATGGCCGGTAGGCCGTTGAACGGCACCATGTCGCGCTCCTGGTGCCAGGCATAGAGCGAGAGGGTGGTGTTCTCGGTGAGGTCGAAGGCCAGGGTGCCGTAGCCGACCCAGACCTGGTTCTCATTATAATCCACGAAGGTGTTGCGGTTCTGGAACGCGCCCACGATGCGCGCCCGGGCGGTGCCGGCCTCATTCAGCTTGCCGCCGGCGTCCACTTCGGCACGGGTGAAGTCCCAGGAGCCGTAATTCACCTCGCCATTGAGCAGATACGCGCGGGGGGCCGGCTTCAGGATGCCGTTGATGACGCCGCCCGGCCCGCCATTGCTGGCGGCGCCGCCGTAGAACAGGCCGGCGGGACCTTTCAGCACGTCGATGCGGTCGAAGATGGCAAGGTCCGGCTGGGTGCCATAGATGCTGTTGAGCGGGGCATAGAGCCCGTTCACCAGCATCTGGTCGATCTCGAAGCCGCGGGAATAGATGGATGAGCGGCCCGGGTCATTGGTCAGCACCACCATGCCAGTGGTCTTGCGCATGGCGTCTTCCAGCTGGGTGAAGTTCTGGTCCTCCATGCGTTGGCTGGTGACGGTGCTGATGGACTGCGGGATCTCCTTCCACAGGGTCGGCCCGCCGGCGCCGGTGGTGGTGACCGCCGCGGTGTAGCTGTCCTTGCCTTCGGTGAGCACTGCCGCATCGTTGATCTGCGTGCCCTGAACGGTGATGGTGTCGAGCGTGATGCCCGCGTCCTGTGCCTGCGCCACGCCCGGATTGCAGACCAGCAGGGCCACGACGCCGCCGGCCATCAGCCCGGTACTTGCCAGCAGCCTGGCGCGCCGCGCGCAGGTGCTGTCTCCTGTTCCAAACTTGTGCATGGCCGCCTCTAATCCGCGCCGCGCTTCCCAAGCAGCAGCTTTTGCCTTTTCTAGGCGCCAGACCTTTGGGTATCCAGTGTAGATATGTTTGCGCGAGCGTATTATCCGTTTGAGAAATCGCTATTTGAGGCAAATTCGAAACAGAATAACATCAATCCTACAGGTGCAATCCTGATTAATTCAACCAATTTGAAAATTTGGAATAATACTAATTTGATTGAAGGTTCTGTGCATTGACACCGCCGGTGCGAAACCTCTTCTATCGTTGCGCATGAATACGAAGTCTGGCCCCAAGCGGGTGGTGCCCCGAGACGGTGAGCAGATCAGCTCTCCTGCACCGCTTGTCCGTCACGCCGAGATTGCCGCGCTCTCGGCAGTGGCGGGAACCGGCTTTGCCATGCTTCGGCCGGATCTGGCGCCCGAGGGGGTCGCCCTGCGTGGGCGCTACCAGATGGTGCGGATGCGCTCGGGCCTCAGCCTGCATGCCTCCGATACCCTGGACATGCATGATTTGACCACCCGGATCGTCCATACGGAGGGCCTCACCGTTAGTCTGTTTCTGAAGGGGCATGCAGACGTCAGCTTGGGCGGGCGACCGTTCCTTCTCGGTTCTCCCGCCGTCGGGGGGGAATTGGAGGGGGTGGTGCTAGCCCGTGCGGCGCCGGATTTCTTCGAGCGACGCGGGCGCTCCGGGAACCATGTCCGCAAGGTCAATGTAACCATTCCCGCCCAGTGGCTGGAGCAGGAAGGCCTGCCGGACCTGGCGGATCATCGGGCGGTACGGGCCTTCAGTCGCGAGCATCTGGCGAGTGTCCGTTGGAAACTGTCGTCCCGGCTGAAGGTGTTGGCTGAACAGATTCTGACCCCGCCCCCTTATACTGGTCTCCTTCAGGGCCTCTATCTGGAGAGCCGCGCCATCGAGATCGCGGCGGAGGCGCTGGGAGTCATGGGCCGCATCAGCAGCCCCTCGGCTCCCCTGCGCGGCGCCGACAAGCAGCGCATGTGGGCCGTGCATGACTTCATTGAGGCGCGGCTGGCGGACACGATCACCCTCGACGCCATCGCGCGTGAGGCCGGCATGAGCGTGAACAACCTCCAGCGGCTGTTTCGGGCGGCGTTCGGGATGACGGTGTTCGAGCATGTGCGGCTACGGCGGCTGGAACTGGCGCGCGCGGCGTTGGAGGAGGGCCGGCTCACGGTGAGCCAGGCGGCCTTTATGGCCGGCTATACCGCCGCCCCCAATTTCGCCACCGCGTTCAAGCGGGCATTCGGCATTTCACCCAAGGCTGTGCGCGGCAAGCGCGCATAGCGGCAGAGCAGGGCCGCTGGGCACCTGTGTTGTTCCAGCCATCGCGATAGGGGCCGCTTTTCGGATCATGGCATTGATGATGACTTGTCTCTTGCCCGCCGCAAAGCGCCTTCAGGCCCCTGTCAGTGCTGGCCGAGATAGGCGCCCATCAGCGTCTCATCGGACATGAAGGAAGGCCAGCCGCCCTCAAGAATTTCGTGCACCACCTCGCCCGTTGCCATCACATAGGCGCGGTTGGTGGCGCTGGATGCGATGGCGATGTTCTGCTCCACCAGAATGATGCTCATGCCGTCGGCGCGCAGGCGGCCAAGGACGTCGAGAATGTCCTTCACCACTTTTGGCGCAAGGCCGGTGGAGGGCTCGTCCATCACCACCAGGTTTGGTTGCAGCAGCAGGGCGCGGCCGATGGCCACCTGCTGCTGCTGCCCGCCACTCAGCAGGTCGCACCGCACGTTGAGCTTCTCCCCGACCGCCGGGAAGAGGTCCACGATCCGCTCCAGGCTGAACACCCGGCGGCGGCCGCGCCCGTTTCGCTCGGCCAGCGCGAGATTTTCCCGCACAGTCAGTTCCCCGAACAGGTTGCGATTTTCCAGCACGACCGCAAGCCCGAACGCCCCGCGCCGATGGGGCGGCACCTGGGTGATGTCCGTCCCGCCCAGTCTGATTTCGCCGCCCCGGGCCGGCAGCAAGCCCGCCAGCGTGCGCACGAGCGTCGTCTTGCCCGCCCCGTTGGCCCCCACGATGCCGACCACGTCGCCGGCGCCGATGGTTAGGTCGATCCCCTGGAGGATCTTGAGTGCGCCGTAACCGGCGCAAAGTCCTTTCACGCACAGCATGTCACACTCCCAGATAGGCTTCGCGCACGGCTGCATCCTTCTGCACCTGCGTCATCGTGCCGGAGGCGATGATCCGGCCGAAGTTGAGCACATGGACCTCTTGCGCCACGCCCATCAGCTCCATGTCGTGGGATACCAGCAGGATGGCGATGCCCTCGTCGGCCAGGAGGCCCAGTTTGGCGATGAGCACTTCGATCTCGGTGGTGGTGAGGCCCGATGAGGGCTCGTCCAGCATCAGCAGTGCCGGATGCCCCTGATAGGCACGCGCCAGTTCCAGAAGGCGGCGCTGGCCGGCAGTGAGCAGCGCGGAGGGCTTGTCCACCACGCCGCCGAGGTCGAAGCGATGGGCGGTGATGCTCGCTTGCTCGCGCAAATCCGCCATCTCGCGGCGCGCCCCGGGAAGCCCGGCGAGCCCTGCGAAAAAGCCAGAACGGCCGGCCTTGAACGCGCCCACCATGATGTTCTCGGCCACCGTCAGGCGTTCGAACACCTTGGGGGTCTGGAACGTGCGCACAAGACCGTCCAAGCTGCGCCGCCGCACGCTCTCCGCGCGGATGTTCCGGCCACGGAAGATCACATCGCCGGAGGTCGGCGTCAGAAAGCCGGAGATGATGTTGAACAGCGTCGTCTTGCCGGAGCCGTTGGGGCCCATGAGGCCGGTGATGCCGCTGCCCGGGACGGCGAAGCGGACGTCGTGGAGCACCTGGAAGCCGCCGAAGCGGTGCCCGATGGACTTGACCTCCAGCATCACGCCATTCGCCTGCGGGGGGGCGCTTTGTGCCGGCCGGCTCATGGCGTCACTCGCATGCCGCGGCTGAGCCGCTGCACAAGAGCCAAAAGGCTCCGGCCGATCCCCCAAAGGCCATCGGGAAAGAACACCACGGAGGCGACGAGGGTGAGGCCGAAAAGGACGCGGTGAATGTCGCCGAAGGCACTGAGAAACTCCGGAATGAGGCCGATGAAAAGCGCCCCCACGATTGCGCCCGCGGGCACCGATGCGCCGCCGATCACCGGCACCAGCAGGAACATGATGGACCGTTCGACGCCGAAACTGTCCACATTCACGAACCCCACATAATGGGCGAACAGGCTGCCGGAGAGCGCGCCGAGGCCGCTGGACACCATGAACATCCAGAGCTTCAGCCGGGCATTGTCGATGGCCATCACCATGGCGGCGTCCGGTTCATCGCGCATGGCGCGCATGGCGAGGCCGATGCGGCTGTTCATCAGATTGTGCATGGCCGCAATGACGACGAATGCGATGGGCCAGACCAGAAAATAGAATTTCTCGGGCGTATCGAAAGCAAAGCTCCCGATCGACAGCTTCGGCACGCCCGGCACTCCCAGTGTTCCCCCGGTAATGAAGTCGGCCTCATAATAGATGTTGGTGCAGATGATGCCGAGCGCGAGGGTTGCCAGGGCGAGAAAATAGCCCGACAGCCGCAGGATGGGACGGCCGATGAGGCCGGCAAGAGCGATTGAGATGCCGATGCCGATGGCGATGCCGGCAAGGGCAGGCCACCCGAGGCGCGTGGTGCAATAAGCGCTGGCATAGCCACCGACACCGTAGAAGGCGGTCTGACCGAGATTGACGATCCCGCCCTGGCCCAGCAGAAAGCCGACGCCGGCGCCGGCGATGGCATAGAGGCCGCAGAAGACCAGCAGGTCCACCGTATGTCTTTCCAGCAGGAAGGGCAGGGCCGCGAAGCCGATGGCGCCGACCAGCAGGAGGGAAATCTTTTGTGCCTGGGTGCGCGCCCGGCTGGCGCCGAGCTTCATGACCGGCGGTGGGGCTTGGTGCGAGGCCGAAGTGATATGCTGGGACATGGCTCAGCCTCCCTTGCGTCCGGCGCGGCCGAGAATGCCGTCCGGAACGAAGATCATGATGACTATCAGCAGCGTGAGAGCGACCGCATCCTTCAGTCCTGACGAGACGAAGACGATGGACAGCGCCTCCAGGATGCCGATGACGAGGCCCCCCACCAGCGCACCGAGCGGGTTGGCGAGGCCGCCGAGGATGGCAGCAGCGAAGCCCTTCAAGGTGAGAAGCGGCCCCATCTGGTAGCCCACGCCGATCAGCGGGGTGACGAGGAGCCCCGCCAGGGCCGCCAGAAATCCGCCCAGCGCGAAGGTGGCGGTGCGCATGGCGCGCACATTGATGCCGGTGGTGGCGGCACCATCGGGGTCGATGGAAGCGGCCATCATGCAAAGGCCCAGGTGGGTGTGCCGGTAGAACAGTCGCAGCAAAATGATGAGGGCGGCGGAAATCGCGATCACCCAAAGGGCATGCTCGCGGATGACGGCGCCGAACACCTCATAGACCTCATCGCCCAGGGGCGGGAGCAGATGCTCCTCCCGCCCGAACAGATAAAGCACGCCGGCGGAGAAGGTGAAGCCAAGCCCAACCGTGAGCAGCAGGAAGGATTCTTCCCGTGCCCGCCGGGCGAACAAGGCGCGGATGGGGCCGATTTCGACCAGAACGGCAATGGCCATCCCGGTGAGCGCGCCGGCCACGACCGCGAGCGAGAGCGGCAGCCCCAGCACGGTGGCGCCGAACACGGCCGTCGCCGCCCCCACCACGGCGAGTTCGCCCTGCATGGCATTGATGACGTGGCTTCCCTTGAAGATCACCGCGATGCCGACGCCCAC
>CALRNP020000011.1:0-45320 GCA_943369575.1 Azorhizobium sp. AG788
CCAGGCCAGCGGCGAGGCGGTCGGCCGCGCGGTGGATGCCATGGGCACCATCGCGGACAAGATCACCATCGTGCAGGAAATCGCCCGCCAGACCGACCTTCTGGCCCTGAACGCGGCGGTGGAAGCAGCACGGGCCGGCGAGCACGGGCGGGGCTTTGCGGTGGTGGCCTCCGAAGTGCGCAAGCTGGCGGAACGCAGCCAGACGGCGGCGGCTGAAATCGGCACCTTGTCGACCCAGACGGTGTCGGTGGCCCGCGAGGCCGGCGACATGCTGGCCAAGCTGGTGCCGGATATCAAGCGGACGGCGGAACTGGTGGAAGAGATCACCGCCGCCTGCCGCGAGCAGGATATCGGTGCCGATCAGGTCAACCAGGCGATCCAGCAACTGGACAAGGTGATCCAGCAGAATGCGGGCGCCTCCGAGCAGATGTCGGCCACCTCCGAGGAACTGGCGGCCCAGGCCGAGCAGCTCCAGGCCAGCATCGCTTACTTCCGCATCGATGGGGGCGAGGTGGGGGGCCGCACGCCCGTGGCCGCCTCCGCGCCGGTGCGCACGCCGTCGCTCCGTCCGCCCGCGGCCAAGCCGACGGCGCGGAACACGGCGCCGGTGCGCAAGCCTGCGGCGCCTCCCCGCAGCGCCCCGGCCCGGGCGGCGGCGGTGAACGGCCGCAGTGCCGGCATGGTTCTGGATCTCGGCGGCGGGGACGCCCGCGACGTGGAATTCGAGCGCTATTGAGCCCTGGCGCAGGAGGGCTCCATCGCCCCCTGCGCGCCACAAGGCCCCATCCCGGTCCCGCGCGTACCGGACCGGGATGGGGCTTCTCCTCGCAGGCGCAACCCGGCATCGGCCGGCGGATGTTAGATCGGACTTGAGCTTGACGGCTATGGCGCTTGAAACCCTCGACCACCTGTCTGCGCGCGATTTCCAGCGCCTCGCCGCATTCATTCACGACTATAGCGGCATCAAGATGCCGCCCACCAAGAAATCCATGGTGGAAGGCCGGTTGCGGCGCCGGGTGCGGGCCGTGGGCTTGGGCAGTCTTGCGGATTATTGCCGCTATCTGTTCGATCAGGATGGGCTTGACCGCGAGGCGGTGAGCCTGATCGACGCCGTTTCCACCAACAAGACCGACTTCTTCCGCGAGCCGGAGCATTTCCGTTTCCTGACCGAGCAGGCGGTGCCGCAATTGCTGGAGCAGCGGGAGATCTCCGCCCAGGTGCCGCTGAAGATCTGGAGCGCGGCCTGCTCCATCGGCGCCGAGCCTTATACGCTGGCCATGGTGGTGAGCGAGATCGCGCGCACCCAGCCGACGCTGCGCAGCGCGATCCTGGCCACCGACATCAGCACCGAGGTGATCGAGACCGCCCGTCTGGGCATCTATCCCGAAGCCATGATCACGCCCGTGCCCATGGAGTTGCGGCGGCGCTATGTCATGCGCGCCAAGGCCGGCGCCCGCGACCGCGTGCGCATGGTGCCGGAACTGCGGGGGATGGTGGCGTTCGGCCGTCTCAATCTCATGGAGGCGGCCTATCCCCTGGACACCGACATGCACGCCATCTTCTGCCGCAACATCCTGATCTATTTCGACAAGGACACGCAGAAGAAGGTTCTGACCCGGCTGTGCCAGCATCTGCGGCCGGGCGGTTTTCTGTTCATGGGCCATTCCGAAACCCTGAATGGGTTCGGCCTGCCGCTCCGCCCGGTGTCGACCACCGTGTTCCAGCGCACCGCCACGCCATGAAACCGCGTGTCCGCGTCCTCATCATCGACGATTCCGCTTCCGTTCGGCAGACGCTGACGGACATTCTCTCCGCCGATCCCGGCATCGAGGTCCTGGCCGCGGCATCCGATCCCTTCGTCGCCGCCAAGCGCATCCAGCAGGAAGTCCCGGACGTCATCACGCTGGATGTGGAGATGCCGCGCATGGATGGCATCACCTTCCTGCGCAAGCTCATGGCCCAGCGCCCGATCCCCGTGGTCATGTGCTCCAGCCTCACCGAGAGCGGCTCCCAGACGCTGATGGAGGCCATGGAGGCGGGGGCCATCGACATCATCCTCAAGCCGAAGGTGGGCACGCGGGCCTTTCTGCTGGAATCCAGCGTGCGCATCTGCGACGCGGTGAAGGCAGCCGCGCGTGCCGACCTGTCGCGCGTGCCACGCGGCAAGCGTCAGGCGCTGGCCAGCCGGCCGGCGCCCGCAGCCAAGCTCAGCGCCGATGCCATGCTGCCTGCGCCCACGGCGCGCGCCTCCGCCACGCGCGAGGCGATGGCCCACACCTCAGAGATGATCGTGTGTATCGGCGCCTCCACCGGCGGCACCGAGAGTCTCAGGCTGGTGCTGGAGGCGTTGCCCCATGATTGCCCCGGCCTGGTCATCGTCCAGCACATGCCCGAGCATTTCACGGCCGCCTTCGCCCGCCGTCTGGACGGCCTGTGCGCCGTGGACGTGAAGGAGGCCGAGGATGGCGACACGGTGCGGCGGGGACGGGTGCTGATCGCGCCGGGCAACCGCCACACTTTGCTGCGCCGCAGCGGTGCGCGCTATTATGTGGAGGTGAAGGACGGGCCGCTGGTCTCGCGCCACCGTCCCTCGGTGGATGTGCTGTTCCGCTCCGCCGCGCGCTATGCCGGTGCCAATGCCATGGGTATCATCATGACCGGCATGGGCGACGACGGGGCGCAGGGTCTGAAGGAGATGAAGGCCGCCGGCGGCCCCACCATCGCGCAGGACGAGGCGACATCGGTGGTGTTCGGCATGCCGCGGGAGGCCATCCTGCTCGGGGCCGCCGACAAGGTGGTACCGCTGCAGCAGATCGCGTCGCAGATCCTCCTGGCACGGCGATGGTGAGTGACACGGGCAGCGCGAGAGGTTTTGGTGAACTGGCCCATGTGTTCCTGTTGCCGGGCCGCATCCATTGCGCGGTCAGGCCGAGCCTGGTGACCACCGTTCTTGGGTCGTGCGTTTCAGTCTGCGTCACCGACCGTGCCCGTGGGGTCAGTGGCATCAATCACTTTCTGCTGCCCAGTTACGAAGGCGGCGAGGCTAACCCCCGCTATGGCGACGTGGCGATCCAGCGCCTTCTCACCACCATGCGCCGCATCTGCGGGCCGCGGGCTCGGTTGGAAGCCAAGGTGTTCGGCGGTGCCGAGGTCCTGCATGGGATGGCACCGGGGGGCAGCGTGGGCGCACGCAACGTGGCCGCGGCGCTGGAGCAACTCGCCCGGCTTGAAATTCCGGTCATCGCCCAGCGCACCGGCGATCGCCACGGGCTGCTGATCAAGCTGGTGACGCCCACCGGAGAAGTGTTCGTGCGGCCGGTGGCGTCCCATAACGTGTCCGCGCGCAAAGCGCGCCCCCGCTAGGGCGGCGTGCGGTGTCCGGGGCAGGGAAAGCAGAGGAGACCGCGCTTGGGCCTTCGCGCCCAGGCCGCTAAACGTGGAGGCAGGAATCGATTCAACCCCTCGTCGGCCGGGTGCCGGCGTCCCGCACGCCCCATTGGGCAGGAGGAGAGCGTGATGGCCGATCGTATCCCCACCGCCTTGCCCACCGCCTTGCCGGCCGCCGCCGTCCAGCCGGATGGGCGCCTCGCCGCGCCCGCCGTGGCCCGCAATCGCGACGCCATTCTGGAAGTGCTGCGCCCCCACCTGCCGGCGACCGGCCTGGTGCTGGAGATCGCCAGCGGTACCGGCGAGCACGTGGTGCATTTCGCCCGCGCCATGCCGCATCTGACCTGGCTGCCCTCCGACCCGGCGCCGCAGGCTCGCGCCTCCATCGCCGCCTGGAGCGTGGCCGAGCAGCACGGCAACATCCGCGAGCCGCTGGCGCTGGACGCCGCCGCCGATGGATGGCCGCTGGCGGAGGCGGATGCCATCGTGTGCATCAACATGATCCATATCAGCCCCTGGTCGGCCACCGAGGGCCTGATGCGCGGGGCCGGCGCCCTCCTGCCACCGCGGGGCCTGCTCTATCTCTATGGCCCGTTCCGCCGCGCCGGCGTGCCCACCGCCGCCAGCAATGAGGCCTTCGATGCCGATCTGCGGCAGCGCGATCCGCGCTGGGGCCTGCGGGATCTGGAGGCGGTCGCCGCCTGCGCCGCCGGGCAGAACCTGGCTCTGGACGCGGTGGTGGAGATGCCGGCGAACAATCTCTCGGTGATGTTTCGAAGCCCGAGCGCAGGCTGATCGATGGGCACGATCTGATCGGCGCGTGCCCCCGGTCGGATCGACATTCCGCGGCTGTCCCCACCTTGGGTCCGGCCCAGGTCTTTCCGCTTGGGAGGTCTCGATCTGCTCGCGCAATAATAGCGCTGCCGTCTAGCCTGGAGGCCGAGATGGTACGTGGAAGCAATTCCCTCTCGACAAGACCGCAACTGGCGGGCTACGCAGCGAGACGCGGTCTCTCCGCCGCGCGACGTCCGCATCCGGCATGCGCGGCTTTGGCGGGCGCCGCTCTTCGGCCTTTCGGCTGCCATGGGGCCAAGGTCCTGGCGGCGCGCTGTCCGGCCTGGCGAGGGGAATGGGTCGTGCTCAGCGTTGCGTTGCTGCTGATTGGGGGGAAGGCCCTGCGCCGTCGCTGGTGGGTGCTGGCGCTGGCCGGGCTGGGTCTGATCGGCCTCGCGGCCATCGTCATCGCCGATCTGGCTGACGGCGCGACCGTGCTGGCGACCCAGATGTTCGGGCTGGTGTTCCTGTGTCAGGGGGCGTTGGCCGGGCTCGGCATCATCACCTCCGCCAGCTTTGCCGCAAGGGTGGTCTGCGCGGTCAAGGCCATCGTGCTGCTATGCCTGGGCGCGATGATCCTCGACACGCCCATGCGCAACGACACTTTGCTGTCCTGGCTTTTCGCTCTGGCCTTCGGCGCCGATGGGCTGGCCCGGCTGGCGACGCTGGCGCTGGTGCGCTTCCAGGGGTGGATCGCCCCCGCGCTGGTGGGCGTGTTCGAACTGGGGCTGGCGGTGGTCATCGTGGCCGACTGGCCGCTGCCGCACGCGCTGGATATTCCCTTGTGCATCAGCCTTCTGCTGCTGGTGTCCGGGGCGAACCTGATGCGGATCGCCTTGCTGCTGCGCACCTCCTACGATGAAGTGGCGCTGCTGGGCCTGCCGATTTTCGCCACCCGCAACTGGTATGACAATGCGCCGGTGCTGGTGGGCGAGGATGACCCGAGCGATGTGCACGCGGGGGTGATGACCGTGCGCGTGTGGACGCCGGTGGGTTCGGCGGAGGTGGCCTCGCGCCGCTATGTGGTGGACCGCTATTTCGGCACCATTGATGTCAACGGCGCTTTTTCCACCGGGCATTCGGCCCTGGAATGCCAGCCGCATGTCTATATCAGCCATTGGCCCGCCCAGGAGCTGGACCCGCATGGGCAGCTGGTCCGCGCCTTCCGGGCCGGGGTGGAGAATGACATTCCCGGCCAGTTCCAGCCGTCCTATGCGGCGGAATCGGCGCTGTGGTGCGAGGCGGACCAGAAGGTAGAGTTCGCGCACTTCAACCTGCGGCGCCTGCGGGCCTATTGGGCCGGCTACCGCCAGGATGCAACCTACAATCTCACCAACCGCAACTGTTCCGTGGCGGTGGCGGCGGGGCTGGATGCGGCGCTGGAAGGGGTGTTGCAGACCCGCTTTCCCTGGCTGCGCCTGTTCCTGCTGCTGCTGAACCCCGATGTGTGGGCGGCCGGCTATATCCGCTCGCGGGCGCAATCCATGTGCTGGACCCCGGGCATGGTGCTGGATTATGCCCAGGCCCTCAAGCGGGTGGTGGACGCCAGTCGCACCCCATGGCCGGTGCGGGCCATGGCCTTCTTCCGCCGTGTAAGGTCCACCCCGACGATGAGCGAGCGCGTGCCATGATTGCGTTGCGCACGGCCCTGCTGGCCCGCCCCGACCTGATTTCCCGCGCGGCGGTGATCCTCACCGCCATGATGTTCGGGCTGACCTATTCCCTCAGCGCGCCTCTGATCGCCCTCGATATGGCCCAGCGCGGCCTGAGCGACGCTTTGATCGGCACCAATGCGGCCATGCATGCGGTGGGGGTGCTGATCACCGCCGTGCTGCTGCCGCGCCTGGTGGCGGGGCTGGGGCCGCGACGGCTGATCCTGATGTCGCTCGCGGCTTCGGCGGTGGTGCTGGCGGCGTTCGGCGTGGTGGACAATGTGTGGCTGTGGTTCCCCATGCGGGTGCTGCTGGGCATGTCGGCGGAAGCGTTGTTCGTGCTTTCCGAGACCTGGATCAATGCGCTCAGCACCGAGAACACCCGCGCCCGCTCCATGGCCATCTACACCGCCGCTTTGTCCATCGGGCTGGCGGCGGGGCCGTCCATACTCTCGCTGGTGGGCACCCATGGGTCGCTGCCCTATCTGGTGGGCGGGGCCATCGCCCTCTTGGCCGCCGGCTTCATCCTGATGCCGTTCGTGGTGGCGCCGGCATTCGAGAAGCCGAGCGTCGGCAGCCCGCTGCGCTTCTTCCGCCTCGCCCCGGTAGCTACCGGCGCCACGGTGCTCAACGCGGCGGTGGAGACCGCCGGCCTGTCGTTCCTGGCCCTCTATGCTGTCAATCTCGGCTGGGGCGAGGAGAACGCCACCCAATTGATCTCGGTGATGATGATCGGCGCCATCATCCTGCAACTGCCCATCGGCTGGCTGGGCGACAAGTACGACCGCCGCCAACTGGTGATCGGCTGCGCGGTGCTGGCCACCGTCGGGGCGGCGCTATGGCCGGTGGTGCTGGGCTCGCCTGTGCTCACCTACACCGTACTGTTCTTCTGGGGCGGGGCGTTCGTGGGCATCTACACGCTGATGCTGACCATCGTCGGCAGCCGCTTTTCCGGTGGCGATCTGGTGGGCATCTATGCCTTGATGGGCTTCACCTGGGGCGGCGGCGCGCTGATCGGGCCCTTGATGGCGGGCTTTGCCATGCAGGCCTCGCCCCACGGCCTCGCCATCTTCGCCGCCGCCGCCTGCGGCCTGTTCGCCCTGTGCGCCATGCTCTATCGCAAGGCCTGATGGGGCCGGCCGTCTGCCGGCGGTGCCCCCACGATCCCGCCATGCGGCAGCATGGTCAGGGTACATCCTGCGAAGCGGTCGCTGCGGCCTGTGGCGGATTTTCGCCTGCAACCGCAGGCGCGACGGCGCATGCTGCGCATGCGAGGGCGTGATTGCTGTATCGCGGTAGCTCCTTGAATATTATCAATAAGAAAATGCATATCAAGAAATACATACACGCAAGCATCAGGTGGGTTGCGTTCATTTATTGGTATTCATATTGTGCAATTAATATTAGGTAAAATACTGCCTTGTCTGAGTATTTATTTTCAGTACAAATGCTCGCGGCACATTATCTTATGTGTCTATTCATCGTAAGCGATGGAGCAGAGTTATGCCGCAAACAATCATAACCTATGCTGGAAACCCCAATTTCGCGCTCGCCTGCACCAATGCCCAAGCGGGAGCGACCCTGACCCTCCAGCCGCTGACCGGCACGCCGCTGTCTCAGCTGCTCTGGAACGTCAACCGGCTCAACGGCTACATCACGCTGGCGGCGTCGGTCGTGCCCAATGTGCTGGCGCTTGCAACGACCAACTGCGCCAGCGGGACGCTGATCACAGCGCAACTGCGCAACGGGACCGACACGAAGCAGCAGTGGAACTTCCTGATCGGCACGTCGATCATCAACAGTATCGGCTGTCCCGGCATGTGCGTGGATGTCCAGAACCGTGTTGTTGCCGCAGGCACGCCGATCTGGCTCTACCCGGTCAATGGATCGCCGGCTCAGCAGTGGAACTTCGAAGCCGTCGATGCCGTGGATCTCGCGGCGGCGGCAGAACTCGAAGCCGTCTAGGTCGCGAGGGTTTGCGTCCGGATGACGCGCGGATCTGGTGGATGCCTACGGCATGTGGGCATCCACTGGCCATCAGGTTGTCGGGCTTAAGCCGGCGGCCAGATTATGCCGGTGCACCGCCTCATAGGGCGCGAAATAGCCCAGCGTCCCGGCCGCGAAATCGTCAGGGATGAAGGCCCGCAAGTCCAGCGCCGCCAGGGCCGGATCGGTGCGGGCGGCCAGGAGAGCCGCCACATAGCGTTCGGTGGCGCCGATCAGGGCCGGACCATAACCGCCCGCCGCGATCACCGCCTCGGCGCCGTGGTTGGGCAGGATGCGGGCGAGCGGCCAGCGGGCCATCTCCGCCAGCCCCTCCAGGTGCTGTGCGAGACGATCGGGCTCATCCACATAGGTGATGGGGTCTTCCAGCGTATCGCCCGCCAGCAGCAGGCCATCGGGGAGCAGCGCCACGGTGCCGTCGCGGCTGTGAATGTCCATCTGGCGTAGTTCCACCGGCACCGCGCCCACCGTGAGCGCGAGCCGGTCCTCGAACAGGCGGTTGGGCAGGATCAGCGGGCGGATGGGCGGATTAGCGCTTTCCATCTGGGGGCGACGGGCGGCGAGGATATCGGCGGTGAGGCGGTTGGCGATGATCTCGCAATCGGCGAACACGGCGTTGCCGGCCACATGGTCATCATGCCAATGGCTCAGCACCACCCGGATGTGCCGGACGCCGGCCTGTTCCAGCGTGCGGCGGATGATGTGCGCATGCTCAAGAGAGATGTGGGTGTCATAGACCAGCGCCTCGGCGCCATCCACCACCGCATAGGAGCAGATGCCGAGCGCATAGGCGCCGTCATCCAGCCAGTTGGGCGTCTCGGCATAGGCCCGCACGCCGGGCACGCGGCCGTCGTAAAACGCCAGCACATGCGGCGCCGGGCGCAGAATGCGCAGGGTCGACCCCATGGGCGCGAGCGTCATGGCCGCTCTCCAGGCCGGCCTATTCCGCCGCTTCCTGGCTGTGGCCGAGGCGATGGGCCAGCGTCGCCAAGAGGTCGCGGGCGGCGTCCGCGATCACCGTGCCGGGCGGGAAGATGGCCTCGGCCCCGGCGGCTTTGAGCGCCTCATAATCCTGCGGCGGCACCACGCCGCCCACCACCACCATGATGTCGCCGCGCCCTTCCGCCTCCAGCGCGGCTTTGAGCGCCGGCACCAGCGTCAGATGGCCGGCGGCCAGCGAGGAGATGCCGACGATGTGCACGTCATTCTCCACCGCCTGCCGGGCGGCCTCGTCCGGCGTGGCGAACAAGGGGCCGATGTCCACGTCGAAGCCGAGATCGGCGAAGGCGGAGGCGATCACCTTCTGGCCGCGGTCGTGGCCATCCTGACCCACCTTGGCCACCAGGATGCGCGGGCGGCGGCCTTCATTGTGCTCGAACGCCTCGGCGAGGCGCTGCACCTGCTCCACCTTCTCGGTCATGCCGCCGGCCTCGCGCTTGTAGACACCGGAAATGGCCCGCACTTCCGCCCGGTGGCGGCCGAACACCTTTTCCAAAGCATCGGAAATCTCGCCCACCGTGGCCTTGGCGCGGGCGGCATTCACCGCCAGTTCCAACAAATTGCCGCCACCGGCCGCGCCCGTGGTCAGCGCCTCCAAAGCGGCGGTGGTGGCCACCGGATCGCGCTCGGCGCGCAGGCGCTGCAGCTTCTCGATCTGGGCCGCGCGCACGGCGGAATTGTCCACCTTCAGCACGTCGATGGCGGCCTCGCGCAGCGGCTTGTATTTGTTGACGCCCACCACGGTCTGGGCGCCGCCGTCGATGCGGGCCTGGGTGGTGGCGGCGGCTTCCTCGATGCGCAGCTTCGGGATGCCGGCCTCGATGGCCTTGGCCATGCCGCCGAGCGCTTCCACTTCTTGGATATGCGCCCAGGCCTTGGCGGCGAGATCCGCGGTCAACTTCTCCACGAAGAACGAGCCGCCCCACGGGTCGATCTGGCGGGTGGTGCCGCTTTCCTGCTGAAGCAGGATCTGGGTGTTGCGGGCGATGCGGGCGGAAAAGTCCGTGGGCAGAGCCAGCGCCTCGTCCAGCGCATTGGTGTGCAGCGACTGGGTGTGGCCCTGGGTGGCGGCCATGGCTTCCACCATGGTGCGGATGACGTTGTTGAACACGTCCTGCGCGGTCAGGCTCCAGCCGGAGGTCTGGCTGTGAGTGCGCAGCGGCAGGGATTTGGGATTCTTGGCGCCGAGGTCGGTCATCAGCCGGGTCCACAGCAGGCGCGCGGCGCGCAGCTTGGCCACTTCCATGAAGAAATTGGTGCCGATGGCCCAAAAGAACGACAGGCGCGGGGCAAAGGCATCGATGTCCATGCCGGCCTTGGCGCCGGCGCGGACGTATTCGACCCCATCCGCCAGCGTATAGGCCAGCTCCAGATCCTGCGTCGCTCCGGCTTCCTGCATGTGATAGCCGGAAATGGAGATGGAATTGTAGCGCGGCATCTCCTTGGATGTATAAGCGAAGATGTCGGAGATGATGCGCATGGAAGGGGCGGGCGGATAGATATAGGTGTTCCGCACCATGAATTCTTTGAGGATGTCGTTCTGGATGGTGCCCGAAAGCTTGGCGTGCGGCACGCCCTGTTCTTCCGCCGCCACGATGAACAGCGCCAGCACCGGCAGCACCGCGCCGTTCATGGTCATGGACACGCTCATCTGGTCCAGCGGAATGCCGGAGAACAGGGTGCGCATGTCATAGATGCTGTCGATGGCGACCCCGGCCATGCCCACATCGCCGGCCACGCGGGGATGATCCGAGTCATAGCCGCGATGGGTGGCCAGATCGAACGCCACCGAGAGGCCCTTCTGCCCCGCCGCCAGATTGCGGCGATAGAAGGCGTTGGAATCCTCGGCCGTGGAGAAGCCGGCATATTGCCGGATGGTCCAGGGCTGGGTGGCGAACATGGTGGGGTAGGGGCCGCGCAGGAACGGCGCGATGCCGGGATAGGTGTCGATAAAGCCAAGACCGGCGATATCGCTGGGGCCATAGAGCCCCTGCACCGGAATGCCTTCCGGCGTCATCCAGGGCGCGGGCGCGTCCGTGGGCGGCGCGAGATCCGGGGCGCGCCAGGCGATGTCGGCAAAGGCGGGCAAGCGGCTCATGGCGATCATCCTAACGTAAGTGCGCGTCTCTCGCGAGCGGCGGCAGCATCGGCCGGGTCAGGCGGCGAGCCCGAGGCGTCGGTGGGCATCCTGCAAAGCGGCCAGCACGTCGCAGCCGGCATAGACGAAGCCGTCCACGCCCGCCGCGCGCCAGGCGGCTTCGTGGTCGCCGCCGCGTCCGGCGATCCACACAGACGAGGCCCCGGCGGCTTTGAGCGCCGCGGCGGCGGCGGCGGCGTCGCTGGCGTAAAGCTCGTCGGAGGAGGCGATGCAGGCGAGCGGTGTGCCGGAAACGGCGAAGGCCGCCACCAGTTCGTCCAGGGTGGCAAAGCCGTCCGGCACGGTGACGGCGAGGCCGCCGGCTTCGAACACCGTCTTGGCGAAGCTGGCGCGGGCGGTGAAGGCGGCGATGGGGCCGAGCGTCGCCAGGAACACCTGGGGCGTGCCGGCCGCTTCCGCCGCATCGCGCAGGGCTTCGAACGGCTCGGCCAGGCGATGGGGGGCCAGCGCCGTGTCAGTGGCGGCGCTTTCCCGCGCCGGGGTGGGGGCCAGCACCTCCGGCAGGGTCTGGACCAGGATGGGGAATTCGGAGGTGCCCGTCAGCGGCTCCTTGCGGGTGGCCAGATCCTTGGCGCGGCGATCGCGGGCGGCCGCGATCTGGCTCTGCCACCAGCCCTGCTCCAGGGTTTCGGCGAGGCCACCCTTGCCCTCGATGGTACGGAACAGATCCCAGGCGGCGGCGGCCAGCCCATCGGTGTGGGCCTCCACGGCGCCGGCACCGGCGGCCGGGTCGGCCACCCGATGCAACTGGCTCTCTTCCAGCAGGATCAATTGGGTGTTGCGGGCGAGGCGACGGGCTGAGGCATCCGGCAGGCCCAGCGCCTGGGTGAAGGGCAGCACGGTGATGCTGTCCGCCCCGCCCACCCCGGCGGCGAAGGTGGCGACCGTGGCGCGCAGCAAATTCACATAGGGGTCGCGCCGGGTCAGCGCGCGCCACGCAGTGGTGGCGTGGACCTTCAGGGCGGTGGGCTTGAGCCCGCTTTCCCGCAGCACCGCGCCCCACAGCAGGCGGACGGCGCGGAACTTGGCCATGGTGGCGATCTGGTTGACGTCGGCGGTAAGCGCCACATCGATGCGGCCGGCAGCCTCTTCGAGCGTGAAACCGCCCGCCTCCAGCGCCCGCAGATAGGCAACTGCTGCCGAGAGCACGGCGGCCAGTTCCTGGGCGTC
Organism: Azorhizobium sp. AG788; assembly: GCA_943369575.1. Lineage (GTDB taxonomy): Bacteria > Pseudomonadota > Alphaproteobacteria > Rhizobiales > Xanthobacteraceae > Azorhizobium. The sequence goes on from CALRNP020000011.1 coordinate 12,205, forward strand.
GGTGGCGCCCGCCGCATGGTGCACGGCGCCGTCCGCCCGCAGCAGCGGCCCGGAAAAGCCGCGCGCCTTCAGGATAGAGGCCGTCTCCGCCACCCGGTGCGAGAGCATCGGCCACGGCATGGGGGCGGACCCCAGGGCGGCCATATCCGCCAAGGGATCGAGCCCGAAGGAGACGGCGAGGCCGGCGGGGTCGAGCTGGCGCACGTCCAGCAGTTCGGCAAACGCCAGGGCATCCTCGCGGCCCTTGAAGCGGCCGCTTTCCAGCCGGGTCTCGATCAGGTCCGGCATCACGCCGTCCAGCATCTGCTCCAGCCGGGTGCCATCGGGCAGGCCGAAGCCGTGGGCGGCGGGTGAGGAGGCGAACACCAGGGTCAGGCCCGAGGCGCCGCCGTCCAGATCTTCCAGGGCCTGGGCATTGGCGGCATCCGGCTGCGGCTGGTCCACGCGGGCGCTGACAATCCACGGCAGGCCGGCACCGCGCCCGGCAATGGGCTGGGCCTCGGCCTTGCGCGGCGGCAGCGCATCCAGCGCCAGGCCTTCGGCGGTGCGGGTGACGAGCCGCTTGTCATAGGGCGCGCCCTTGAGCACGCCCTCCACCAGCTTCAGCCAGTCCTCCCGGCTGACCGGCGCAAGATCGGTGGCGAAGGGAAGGGATGAGGTCATCGGGCAGAACCCTTGCACAAATCGATGGCGGGGATGCGCGTCGTTGCCGTGTAGTGCACGGTCGGCCCGGCGTGGATGCCCGGGACAAGCCCGGGCATGACGAAGCTCTTGGGGGCAGCGGTCAAGCGGGTAGGGCACTTCCAGCTGCGGGCCGTCATGGCCGGGCTTGTCACCAAAGTCGGATGTTTCCGACTTTGGGCTGGGTAAGCGGAAGTCGGCAAAAGCCGACTTCCGGCCATCCACGCCGTTCCGCTAGGACGAACGCCGTTCAAATGATCTCGCCGTACAGATCCTGCCACTGCGGATTGAGGTCCAGAACCAACCGAACCTTCCACGCCCGTGGCCAATGCTTCATGTTGTGCTCGCGCTGGATGGCCAGCGGCATGGTCGTGTGCATCTCGAAATAGACCAGCCGCTTCAGGCCGTACCGCTTGGTGAAGCCGTCCGCCACGCCTGCGCGGTGCTCCCACACCCGACGCACCAGATCGCTCGTCACGCCCACGTACAGCGTGCCGTTCGGCCGGTTGGTCAGAATGTAGACCCAGGCACCGCGCATCCATCACGCGAATTCCAGGATGACCGCGTCCACGGCGAGGCTGTCGCCGGCCTTGGCGTGGACGGTCTTGATGGTGCCGTCGCGCTCGGCGCGCAGGACGTTTTCCATCTTCATGGCTTCCACCACCGCCAAGGCCTCGCCCGCCTTCACCTCCTGGCCGGGCACCACGGCGATGGACACCACCAGACCCGGCATGGGGCAGAGCAGTTCCTTGCCGCCGGCCCCGGTCACCTTCTCCGGCATCAGCAGCGCCAGGGCCGCCTCCCGCTCGGTATAGACCCGCGCCAGCACCGCCACGCCGCGATGGGCAAGCGTGACGCCATTGGGGATCGGGCGCACCTGCACCGAGACCTTCTCGCCCGACATGGTGCCGGACCATACCGGCTCGCCCGGCACCCAGCCCGTGAGCACCGTATAGGTGTCGGTCACTTCGCCGCCCCAGGAAAGCAGGGTGACGGTGAAGCCACCGGGGATGGCGTCGATCTCGGCGGATTGGAGCTGCACCCCGCCCTCGCCGGTGAGTTGCACCACGCGGCGGCGGTCGAAGGTCACCGGCTTGCCGGAGATCTGGCCGGAGATCTGGCGTTTGCGGGCGTTCTGCACATGGTCGATGGTCGCCGCCACCGCGCAGAGCGTGTGGGCAGTCTCGCCCTCAGGGGCGCGGGCGTGGAAGCCGTCGGGATATTCCTCGGCGATGAAGCCGGTGGAGAGGCGCGCCTCTTTCCAGCGCGGATGCGCCATCAAGGCAGACAGGAACGGGATGTTGTGGCCGATGCCGTCGATGGCGAAGGCATCCAGCGCATCCGCCTGGGCGGCGATGGCCTGCGCGCGCGTGGGGGCGTGGGTCACCAGCTTGGCGATCATGGGATCGTAGAACAGCGAGATTTCCCCGCCTTCATAGACGCCGGTGTCGTTGCGCACGGTGATGCCGTCGTGAATGCCTTCCGTCGGCGGGCGATAGCGCACCAAGCGGCCGGTGGAGGGCAGGAAGGAGCGGTAGGGATCTTCCGCATAGACCCGGCTTTCCACCGCCCAGCCGTTCAGCTTCACGTCCGCTTGGGTGAAGGTGAGGGGCTCGCCGGCGGCGACGCGGATCATCTGCTCCACCAGATCGATGCCGGTGATCAGTTCGGTGACCGGATGCTCCACCTGGAGCCGGGTGTTCATCTCCAGGAAATAGAAGCTCTTGTCCTGGCCGGCGACGAATTCCACCGTGCCGGCGCTGTCGTAGCCCACGGCTTTCGCCAGCGCGACCGCCTGCTCGCCCATCTTCTGGCGGGTGGCTTCGTCCAGCAGCGGCGAGGGGGCTTCCTCCACCACCTTCTGGTTGCGGCGCTGGATCGAGCATTCGCGCTCGCCCAGATAGAGCACGTTGCCATGCTTGTCGCCCAGCACCTGGATCTCGATGTGGCGCGGCTCGACGATGAACTTTTCCACGAACACGCGGTCATCGCCGAAGGAGGATTTCGCCTCCGACTTGGCGCGGTCGAAGCCGTCCTGCACCTCGTCGCGGGAATAAGCGATGCGCATGCCCTTGCCGCCGCCGCCGGCGGAGGCCTTGATCATCACCGGATAGCCGATCTCGTCGGCGATCTCGGCTGCATGGGTGCCGCTCTCGATCACGCCCAGATAGCCGGGCACGGTGGAGACGTTGGCGGCGGCGGCCGCCTTCTTGGATTCGATCTTGTCGCCCATGGCGTCGATGGCATGGGGATTGGGGCCGATGAACACGATGCCCGCTTCCGCCAGCGCGCGCGGGAAGGCGGCGCGCTCGGACAGGAAGCCGTAGCCGGGATGCACCGCCTCGGCGCCGGTCTGCTTGCAGGCCTTGATGATCTTCTCGATGATCAGATAGGACTGCGCCGCCTGGGGCGGGCCGATGTGGACGGCTTCGTCCGCCATCTCCACATGCAAGGCGTCCTTGTCCGCATCGGAATAGACCGCCACGGTCTTGATGCCCATCTTGCGCGCGGTCTTGATGACGCGGCAGGCAATCTCGCCGCGGTTCGCGATCAGGATCTTCTTGAACATTGCGTTCGGTCCCCGGCGCCAGCGGCGCATATGTCATCCCTGGAAGCCATCAGGGCCGGGTCTGTCCCGGCCGCCTGCGGCGCCCCCTCAGCGTCGCCTTGAGGCGCCGCGTGGATGCCCGGGCCTGAGCCCGGGCCTGACGGCCGCTAGAGCGGCAGGTTGTCGTGCTTCTTCGCCGGCTGCTCCACGCTCTTGGAGCGCAGCATGGCGAGCGCGCGGGCCAGGCGCCGGCGCGTGGAGTGGGGCATGATGACTTCGTCGATATAGCCGCGCTCCGCCGCCACGAAGGGCGAGAGGAAGCGCTGCTCGTAATTCTTGGTCTGGGCCGCGATCTTGTCCGGGTCGCCCATGTCGGCGCGGAAGATGATCTCCACCGCCCCCTTGGCGCCCATCACCGCGATCTGCGCGGTCGGCCAGGCATAATTGACGTCGCCGCCCACATGCTTGGAGGCCATCACGTCATAGGCGCCGCCGAAGGCCTTGCGGGTGATGACGGTGACCAGCGGCACGGTGGCCTGGGAATAAGCGAACAAGAGCTTGGCGCCGTGCTTGATCAGGCCGCCATATTCCTGCGCGGTACCCGGCAAAAACCCCGGCACGTCCACGAAGGTGACGATGGGAATCTCGAACGCATCGCAGAAGCGCACGAAACGGGCGGCCTTGCGGGAGGCGTCGGAATCCAGCACGCCGGCCAGCACCATGGGCTGGTTGGCGACGAAGCCCACCGTGCGCCCCTCGATGCGGCCGAAGCCGGTGACCATGTTGCGGGCGTAGGCGCCCTGGATCTCGAAGAAATCGCCCTCGTCGACCACCTTCAGGATCAGTTCCTTGATGTCGTAGGGCTTGTTGGGATTGTCCGGGACCAGGGTGTCCAGGCTGTCGTCGATGCGCAGCGGATCATCGAACGAGGGCCATTCCGGCACGCCCACCTTGTTGTTCAGGGGCAGGAAGTCGATGAGCCGCCGGGTCTGCAGCAGCATCTCCACGTCATTCTCATAGGCGCCGTCGGCGACCGAGGACTTGGTGGTGTGGACCTTGGCGCCGCCCAGTTCCTCGGCGGTGACGGTCTCGTTGGTCACCGTCTTCACCACGTCGGGGCCGGTGACGAACATGTAGGAGGTGTCGCGCACCATGAAGATGAAATCGGTCATGGCCGGCGAATAGACGTCGCCGCCGGCGCACGGGCCCATGATCAGCGAGATCTGCGGGATGACGCCGGAGGCGATGACATTGCGCTTGAACACCTCGCCATAGCCGCCGAGCGCCGCCACGCCTTCCTGGATGCGGGCGCCGCCGGCATCGAACAGGCCGATGATGGGGGCGCGGGTCTTCAGCGCCAGATCCTGGATCTTGGTGATCTTCTGCGCATGGGCTTCGGAGAGCGAGCCGCCGAAGACGGTGAAGTCCTTGGCGAAAACGAACACCTGGCGGCCGTTGACCGTGCCCCAGCCGGTGACCACGCCGTCGCCGGGGATCTTCTGGTTTTCCATGCCGAAGTCGATGCAGCGGTGCTGCACGAAGGTGTCGAATTCCTCGAACGAGCCGCGGTCGAGCAAAAGCTCGATGCGCTCGCGCGCCGTGAGCTTGCCGCGGGCGTGCTGCGCCTCGATGCGCTTTTCGCCGCCGCCAAGCCGGGCAACCCCGCGCCGGCTCTCAAGCTCTTCCAGGATTTCCTTCATGTGCTTCCCCCGCCGGATCGCGCTCCGGCCTTCACTGTAGCGGTGCCGAACGTCCGAGGAAAAGCCTGCTCTGCCCGCCAATTGCAAAGATTGCTGCTGTGCCCGCATCGTCGGCGGACATCGGGCGGGCTTCACGCCCCGGCGCTGTGCTCCAGCACCGGGGCGCCTGCCTCTTGGACGATCCTCGGTATCTCTCGCTAGCAGGTGCAAAGCCAATATTGAAGATGTAAAAGGTCTGAACTGCTAATTGTAAATTATTGGCAATTCGAGACCGCCACGGAGCGAGAAAATCATGCGCCAGAAGGTGTTCGCCGGCCATGCGGTGCGGCGCCTGCGCGAGAAGCTGGGGCTGAAGCAGACCGAGCTGGCCACCCGCCTCCAGGTCTCGCCCTCTTACATCAACCAGATCGAGAGCAACCAGCGCCCGCTCACCGCGCCGGTGCTGATCGCCATCTCCCGCGCCTTCGGCGTCGACATCACCACCTTCGGCGCCGACGATCTGGACCGCATCGTCGCCGATCTGCGCGAGACCACCGCCGATCCTCTGTTCCGCGACCTGGATCTGGGGGTGCAGGACATGAAGGCGGTGGCCAATCTCTCGCCCGCCTTCGCCCACGCCTTCCTGCGCATGCATGTGGCCCTGCGGCGCACCGCCGAATGGCGCTCGTCGCTGGACGACATGCTGACCGCCGGCACTGGCGGGGCGGACGAGTCCAAGCTCATCCCCTATGAGGAGGTGCGCGATTATTTCCATTACATCGACAATTATGTCGATGAACTGGACTGCGCCGCCGAAGCCCTGGCGGAACGGCTGGGGGTGCTGGCGGGCAGCGATCCGGCGGCGGCCTTCACCGGCTATCTGGCCTCGCAATACCGGGTGAGCGTGGACATCGGCCCGCCCGACCCGCAGGCGCCGCTCTATGCGCTGGATGTGCGGGCCAAGCGGCTGGTGCTGTCCGGCACCCTGTCGCCGCAGGGCCGCGCCTTTCGCCTTGCCGCCACCATCGCCCAATTGGAGCAGCGCGCGCTGGTGGACCGGCTGGTGGCCAGCGCCGGCTTCCGCAGCCAGACCGCCGCCGAAATCGGCAAGCTGGCGCTGTTCAATTATGTGGCCGGAGCGCTGATCCTGCCCTATCGCCGCTTCCTGGCCCTGGCCCAATCCCGCCGCCACGATCTGGACCGGCTGGTGCTGGAGACCGGCGCCAGCATGGAGCAGGTGTGCCACCGCCTCTCCACCTTGCAGCGGCCCGGCGCCCGCGGTGTGCCGTTCTATTTCGCCAAGGTGGATCGGGCCGGCAACATCACCAAACGCCACAGCGCCACACGCTTTCAGTTCGCCCGCCATGGCGGCGCCTGCCCGGTGTGGAATGTGCACCAGGCGTTCGAGGCCGGCGGGCGCACCTTGGTGCAGGTGGGCGAGATGCCCGACGGCGTGCGCTATCTGTGCCTGGCGCGCGGCATTTCCACCCCGACCTTGCGTTATGGCCAGGCGGACCGCGCCTATACGCTCGGTCTGGGCTGCGAAGTCTCGTTCGCCGACCAGATGGTGCAGGCGGATGGGCTGGACCTGAAGGCGGCGCCGGTGGCGCGGCTAGGCATTTCCTGCCGCATCTGCCCGCGCCGGGATTGCGACCTGCGCGCCTTTCCGCCGCTGGACCGCGACATCCGCACCGATCCGGCGGTGCGCGGCATCATCCCGTTCGAGATCCTTTAGGCTGCGTGGGGGGCGAGGGGGCGCCGATCAGAAGGTGCGGCCGTTGCGGGCCATGCGCCCAGGCTTGCGCGTTCCCAGCGGCGGCATGCGCGAGACGATGCGGCCCCAGGCCTTGGCCAGCCGCTTGGAGGCATAGCGCATGAGCTTGCGGTTGCGCAGTTTCATGCCCCAGTCCAGCCACCAGAGAGCCGTCTCCAGACGGCGGCGGGCGCGCGGGTGCGTGTGCGGCAGCAGGTGCTGCAACTCGTCCAGCGCTTCGGGCACCGCCTCATAATCCACCGCCCGTGCCGCCGCGCGCAGCCGTTCCACGGCGATGGCCATGAAGCGGGGCACCACCACGGTGGTGCCCAGGTCGTAGCCGGTGGCGGGATTGGGCGGGAAGGCGGCGATCAGCTTCTGCGCGAACAGGATGCGCGAGCGGGTCATGCGCGGCGAGCGGCTGGAGGAGGTGCCGTGCATCCGCCAAGCGGACAAGGAGTCCGGCACATAGATGTTGAGATAATTGGCGCGCAGCAGGCGCAGGAAGAAGTCGTCGTCCTCATAGCCCGAGAACCGCTCGTCGAAGCCGCCGATGGCATCGAAGGCGGAGCGGCGGAACAGGGCCGCGGAGGGCAGGATGAACATGTCCTCGGCCAAACAGTCGAACACGTTGGTCTTGGGGTGGACCACGCCCATATCGGCCAGCAAGCACTGGCGGGTGAGGCCGCCATTTTCTTCCACCTCGTCCAGGTCGCTATAGACCCAGCCGATGCGCTCGGCGTCCACATGATGCAGGAACGGCTGCTCCAGCACTTCCAGGTGGCGCGGATACCAGAAGTCATCCTGGTCCAGCAGCGCCACGAGAGAGGAACTGGCGTGGCGGATGCCGAAATTGCGCGCCGCCGACTGGCCGCCGTTGGTCTTGGTCAGCAGCGTCAGCGGAATGGTCAGCGCCAGTTCGCGCACCACATCGGGGCCGTTGTCGGTGGAGCCGTCGTCGACGATGATGATCTCATCCGGCGGACGGGTCTGGTTGACCACGGAGGCGATGGCCTCGGCGATGAAGCGGGCGCCGTTATAGAGCGGAATGATCGCTGCGATGGTGAAGCGGTTGCCGGTCTCCTGGCCGGAGCCTGACTCGGCAAACTGCGCCGGCGGCCGTGGCTGCCCCGATCCCACTCTCTCCAACATTCCAACCTCTCCGTCGCCGCAATCGCCGTATCGGTCATACTCTAGAGGTGTTCTTACTCTCGAAACGCCTGGGACTGCAATTTTGCCGTGCGCCACCGGCCCATGTCCGCACCAGCCTGGGGACGCGCGCGATCCGCCGCTGCCATCCTACGACGTGTGCGGCCGGCGACAAACCCGGCCGGTGACGCAATCCCGCCATGCTCATCAACCACAAGCAAATCAAAGTCTTCCGAGATGCGGCTGGTGGGCCGGGAGGGGTGCGATGCGGGTGATGTTGCGAGCGTTGGGATTGGTGGCCGGCCTGGTGTGCGGCTCGGCGGCGGCGATGGCCGCGCCCGGCTTTTCCACCGGCAATGTCAACATGCGCGCCGGTCCCGATACGGCTTACCCAAGGGTAGCGGTGATCCCGCGCGGCCAGCCGGTGGAGATCGTCGGCTGCCTTGAGAACCAATCCTGGTGCGACGTGATCTGGGGCCGCAACCGGGGCTGGGTGTTCGGCGAATATCTCGGCTTCGTCTATCAGGGCCGCCAGGTGCTGGTGCCGGAATATGCGCCGGTGATTGGCATTCCGGTGGTGGGCTTCAGCTTCGGCAATTACTGGGGCAATTATTATCGCGGCGCGCCGTGGTGGAACCAGTATGGCCGCTGGCAATATTACCAGCCCCGCCCACGCCCCGGCTGGGGCCCACCGCCTCCGGGGCCGGGGCCGCGCCCGCCGGGTTGGTGGCGACCGGGCTATCGTCCCGGCTCCGTTTACGGGCCGGGCCCTGGGCCGGGCTATCCGCCCAATCCGGGCTGGCACGGTCCTGGCCGTCCCGGCTATCCACCGGGCCAACCTGGCCAACCGGGCTGGAATGGGCGTCCCCCCGGCCAGCCGGGCTACCCGCCGGGCCAGCCGGGTCGCCCGCCGGGGCAGCCTGGGCAACCGGGATGGCAGCCGCAGAACCGTCCGAACTACCAGGGCCAGCCGGGTCAGCCGGGCCGTCCGGTTTACCAGGGCCAGAATCGGCCGCCGCCGAATGCGCAGCAGCAAGGTCAGCCGCAGGGTGGTCGTCCGCAATTTAATGGCCAGCGGCCGCCGCCGAACGGCAATCAGGCGCCGCCGCCGCCGAACTGATCGCGGCGCGCAAGAACTTTCATCCAGACGGCGCCGCGACCTCATGCGCGGCGCCGTCGCCGTGATCGGCCATCGACGCGGCGGCACGGGCGCGCTATGGCGAAGCCATGTCGCACGCACCGGCCCCCGTCTTTCGCTTCGCTCCCTCGCCCACCGGCCTGATCCATGTGGGCAATGCCCGCACGGCCCTGTTGAACGCGCTGCTGGCGCGGCGGGGCGGCGGCACCTTCATCCTGCGCTTCGACGATACCGATGCCGCCCGCTCGCGCACCGAATATGCCGAGGCCATCAGCGCAGATCTGGCCTGGCTCGGCATTCCGCCGGACCGGGTGGAGCGCCAGTCGGCGCGCCTACCGCTCTATGCTGCCGCCGCCGAGCGGCTGAAGGCTTCAGGCCGGCTCTATCCGGCCTATGAGACCGAAGCAGAACTGGACCTCAAGCGCGGTCTCCAGCGCGCCCGTGGGCTCCCGCCGGTCTATGACCGCGCCGCTTTGGCCCTGACTGCCGAAGACCGCGCCCGCCTGGAAGCGGAGGGGCGGGCGCCCCATTGGCGGTTCAAGCTGGAGCACGGACAGGTGACCTGGACCGACGGCGTGCGCGGCCCGCAGCATGTGGACACCGCCAGCCTGTCCGATCCGGTGCTGGTGCGCGCCGATGGCACCTATCTCTATACGCTGCCCTCGGTGGTGGATGATCTCGACATGGGCGTTACCGACGTGGTGCGCGGCGAGGACCATGTCACCAACACCGCCGTGCAGATCGAACTGATCGCCGCTTTGGGCGGGGTGGCGCCGCGCTTTTCCCACCACAATCTGCTCACCTTGCCCAATGGCGAGGGACTGTCCAAGCGCCTCGGGCATCTGTCGCTGACGGCACTGCGCGAGGCCGGGCAGGAGCCTCTGGCGGTGGCGGCCTTGTCCGTGCTGGTGGGCACCTCCGAGGCGGTGGTGCCGGTGGAGAGCCTGGACGCGCTGGCGGAGAAGATCGACCTGCGCCACATCTCCCGCGCCCCGGCCCGGTTCGATCCCGCCGATCTGCCGGCGCTGACCGCCCGCACCCTGCACCATATGCCCTTCGCCGCCGCCGAACCGCGGCTGGCGGCCGCTGGCGTCACCGGCGGTGAGGCGTTCTGGACCGCCATTCGCGGCAATCTGGCGCTGTTTGCCGATGCGGCGACATGGTGGGCGGTGTGCAGCGAAACCCTGACGCCGGCCATCGACCCGGCGGATGCGGACTTCCTGACCCAGGTGGCCGAGGTGCTGCCGCCGGAGCCATGGGATGCGGGCACCTACAAAGCCTGGATCGCGCAGGCTAAGGCCGTGGGCGGGCGCAGCGGCAAGGGCCTGTTCCACCCCATCCGCCTGGCGTTGACCGGGCGGGAAAACGGGCCGGAACTGGCGAGCCTGCTGCCGCTCATGGGGCGCGAGCGCGCGCGCGCGCGGCTGCACGGCACGCCCGCCTAGCGCACAGCTGTCTGAATGGAAAAGCGGCCCGGAAATGTCCGGGCCGCTCGCCGCTTATTGCCCGGTGTTCTGCCCGGCATTGGCGGGGGTGGAGGGGGTGATCACCCGCACGGCGCGGCGGCCCGGCTGCTCGGAGGCGGGGGCCAGCGGCGCGGCGACCGTGGACGACACCGGATCCAGCGTCGGGCTGTCGGCGGTCTTGCCCGAGGCGGCGGTCTTGCCCTTGGCGGCAGGATCACCCACCGGGCGCGGCTGCGACATGGCCTTGGCCTGCTCCTCGGTCACGAGGATGTCGCCCTTCTCCAGGGTGGACTGGTCGTCCAGCCCCGCCAGCGCCTGCGCCCAGGACTGGCCCGGCGCGCGGCAGGAGCAGGTGGTCACCAGTTGCTTGCGATAGAGCAACGCGGTGGGCAGCGACATGTAGGGTTTGCCGGTCACCGAAGTGGCCTGCTGAATATCCTCGCCGGGATTGCGATAGGTATAGAGCTGCGCCTCGGTCGCCGGGCACAGCCGCTGGCAGAGGGCATCATCCGAGGCGAACTTGGCCGGGATGGTGGCGTAGGAAATCGGGAAATAGAAGCCGTCGCAGCTCCGCACGCACACGGTGCGATAGGTGGAGGACTTCGGCAGGTCCATGGGCGCCACGTCCATGCCCGGCGCTTCTTCCGGCTCGCTGTTGACGGCATTGCCACCGCCGAACAGGGCCTCGAAGAAATTGCGCGGCTTGGCCGCCTGACGGGAGGGCTGCGGGCCGACGATGTTCTGGGCGGCGGCGCGATATTGCGGGCCGCAATTGTTCTGTGCCAGCGCCATGATGATCTGGCGGCGCTGGCCTTCCTTGTCGCCATTGGCCCGGTCGAGGCTGGCGATGGAGGCGCGCAGGCGGGAAATCTGGTCGTCGATCTGGTCGCACTGCGCCGGGCGCGGCGGGCCCTGGAAGATGAAGAAGCCGCGCGGGGCCTCGCAATTCATGCCCTTGGCCTGAGCCACCAACTGGTCGAGCGTGCCGCGCATCGCCGTCGCCTGGGCGGCGCGGGCCTGGGCGGCGGGGTCCACGCCCCGGTCGAGGGTGGCAAGCGCACCTTCCAACTGCATGCAAGACGGCGCCTGGGCCTGGGCCGCGACGGGTGCCGCGGCCAAGGCGGCCAGGACCAGACCAAACCACCGAACTGATGTCATTCTCGATCCCGCGCGCCGGCGCCCCATTGCATTTTCGACGGCGCTTATAACGCCATGGGGCACGCCAACGATGACCAAAGTTTGGACCGCACGAAAATCTTCGTGATCGTCAGCTGCGGCCGCGCATGCGGATGTTGAAGCTGTCGAAGGAATATTCGGCGATCTGCCACCACACCAACTGCTCGGCGCGCATGGCCATCATGCTGTCATAGGCCTTTTTGAAGGCCGGGTTCTGCGCCGCGATCTCGTTGTAGAGCTCGAACGAGGCACGGTAGCCGGCTTCCATGATCGATTGCGGGAAGGCCCGCAACTCGGCCCCCTGCTGCACCAGCTTGCGCAGGGCAGGCGGGTTCACCGCATCATATTTCGCCAGCATCCAGTTGTTGGCGGCTTCGCAGGCGTTGGAGAGGATGGCTTGGTAGTGCTTGGGCAGCTTGTCCCACTGCTCCTGGCCGATGACCAGATGCAGCATGGCGCCGCCTTCCCACCAGCCGGGGTAGTAGTAGTACTTGGCCACCTTCACCAGGCCGAGCTTCTCGTCGTCATAGGGGCCGACGAACTCAGCCGCATCCAGGGTTCCGCGCTCCAGGGAGGGATAGACGTCGCCGGGGGCGATCTGCTGCGGCACCACGCCGAGCTTGGCCAGCACCTGGCCGCCGATGCCGCCGATGCGGAACTTCAGGCCCTTCAGGTCCTCGACCGAATTCAGCTCCTTACGGAAGAATCCGCCCATTTGGCACCCGGAGTTCCCCATGGGAATCGCGGTGACTTTGTACTTTTCCAGCACGCCATTGATGATTTCCGAACCGCCGCCGAAAAACCACCACGAGTGCTGCTGGCGCGAGTTGAACCCGAACGGCACGCCGGTGCCGAACGCCAGGGTGGGGTCCTTGCCGACGTAGAAATAGGTGGCGGTCTGGGCGCATTCCACCGAGCCGTTGGACACCGCATCCAGCGCCTGCAGGCCGGGCACCAGTTCTCCGGCCGGGAAGGTCTGGATCTGGAACTTGCCGTCGGTGGCGTCCGAGACCAGCTTCGCCAGGACCTGGGCGGTACCGTAGATGGTATCAAGGGAGCGCGGGAAGGACGACGTCAGTCGCCACTTGATCTCCGGGCTGGTCTGGGCGATGGCGGGCATGGCGACGGCGCTGGAGGCGAGCGCGGCCGTCGCGGAAGCGCCGAGGAACCGGCGGCGTTGGCGATCCATAAGGTCTCCTGGGCATCTTGCTTGTTGTTGCCGCACACCTGTCATGCCGCGCGGGGCACGTCAATAATTGTCATCGGAACGCTGCGTCGCCCGGTGCAGGTTGTGCGCTGCATCTACCGTGGGCGCGCTGACAACCTATATGTCATCGGCCCCAGTCGAGGACGTTCACAGCTATGATCTTGCCGACCCCCACCGCCCTGCGCACCGTGCTGGCGATGACCTGCGCCGTGGCGCTGAGCCTGGGCGTGACCTGCGCGCAGGCGGCCTCGCAGGAGCCCGATCCCATCTTCAAGAAATCCACCGTGTGGAAGTTCATGACCCCCGACGACAAGCTGGCGGTCTATGGCATCGACGACCCGGTGGTGGGTGGGGTCGCCTGCCACTACACCGTGCCCGAAAAGGGCGGCGTGAAGGGCATGGTGGGGCTGGCGGAGGAGGTATCGGACATCTCGCTGGCCTGCCGGCAGGTGGGGCCGATCAGCATCAAGGAGAAGTTCGAGCAGGGTGACGTGGTGTTCCGCCAGAGCCGCTCGCTGTTCTTCAAGAAGATGCAGATCGTGCGCGGCTGCGATACTAAGCGTAACGTGCTGGTCTATCTGGTCTATTCGGACAAGCTGATCGAGGGCAGCCCGAAGAACTCCACCTCGACGGTGCCGATCATGCCGTGGGGGACGGCGACCGATGTTCCCAAGTGCGCGGACTTCGTGAAATAGCGATCATATCTGATGCGCCCGCCGCATGGCGGCGGGCGGTGGAGCCTTGAGACGCGCGCCAGTGGCTGGGACCCCTCAGCGGTGCTCAGCGCGAGCAGGCGATGGCCACCACCGGCTCGCAGCCCTTGCCGGTGCAGGTCTTGGCCTTGGCGCTGCCGGCAATGGTGGTGATGCCGGTGCTGCCGGTCACTTCAAGCCGGCCATAGTCCAGGGCCTGGGAATAATCGTGGGTCCGGCACCAGGCATTGGCCACCTGGCTGCCGCACGGTGCACCGTCGGCGAGACAGGTGTCGACGCCATAGCCGTCCGAATTCTCGATCAGGAAAATCCGCGTCTCGGCTGCCAGGGGGGCGGTGCTGCCCGCGAGGATCGCGGCAATGAGCAGAGGGCGCAGGCGCGTGGTCACGCGGCGGGACCGGGAGGAGAAGCTGATCATGGAGATGGGCCGCGACCTTTGATCCGGGGCTGAAAGCCTTGCGCGAGTTCGAAACAGTGAGCTGGAAAACATCGGCCCGCCAAGGGAAAGCTGTGTCGGCAGCCGCCTGGTGACCAAGCGGGGCACGTGACTCGGCGCGTGCGATGCAGCAGGGCATAGCGCCGCCGCCCGGCGCCGGTCAAGCCTGCCTGAGGGGCGTGCGCGGGCCCCCACGCAGACGTGAAAGGGCTTGACGGGAAGCCGGGCGCCAACCATTGTCCCGCGCCATGAACGGCCTCGGATCATTTGGCGGCATTTCCATGCCGATTATTTGCGGTTAGCTCGATAAGCTGGCCGCGGCCGTCCTTTGCTGCATCCCTGACGAGGAAGATTGGACGCACCGCCCCAGCGGGTCGAGTGTGTTTGTGAACGCCGTGCAAACGGCATCGTCAGCCGCCGGACGCATGATGCGCCATCCGGGATCGGTGCCAAAGGGGAGCGGATACTCATGGAGCTGCGGCTCTACAATACGCTGACGCGGTCGAAGGATGCCTTCCGCCCGCTCGATCCCGCCAATGTCCGCCTCTATGTGTGCGGACCGACGGTCTATGATCTGGCCCATATCGGCAATGCCCGGCCGGTGATCGTGTTCGACGTGCTGTTCCGGCTGCTGCGGCGGCTCTATGGCGCCGATGCGGTGACCTACGTGCGCAACATCACCGACGTGGACGACAAGATCAACGCCCGCGCCGCCGATCGCGGCATCACCATTCGCGACCTCACCGAAGAGACCTACGACTGGTTCCGCCAGGATACGGCCGCGCTCGGCTGCCTGCGGCCCAGCGTGGAGCCGCGCGCCACCGAGCATATTGCCGAGATGCAGGCGCTGATCGAGCGTCTGGTCGCCTCCGGCCATGCCTATGTGGCCGAGGACCATGTGCTGTTCGACGTGCCCTCCATGCCGGACTATGGCCAGCTCTCCCGCCGGCCGCTGGACGAAATGCTGAACGGTGCCCGCGTGGACGTGGCCCCGTTCAAGCGCGACCCCATGGATTTCGTGCTGTGGAAGCCCAGCACCGAGGGCCAGCCCGGCTGGCCTTCGCCGTGCGGCATTGAAACGCCGGGGCGTCCGGGCTGGCACATCGAGTGCTCGGCCATGTCCTGGCGCCATCTGGGCGAGACCTTCGACATCCATGGCGGCGGCATCGACCTGGTGTTCCCGCACCATGAGAACGAGATCGCCCAGTCGCGCTGCGCCTTCGGCACCGGCGGCATGGCCCAGGTGTGGATGCACAACGGCTTCCTGTTGGTGGAAGGCGAGAAGATGTCGAAGTCGCTCGGCAACTTCGTCACCATCCGCGAACTGCTCGCGGACTGGGAAGGCGAAGTGCTGCGCCTCGCCATGCTCTCCACCCACTATCGCCAGCCCATCAACTGGACCCGCCAGGGCATCGGCTTTGCCGCCAAGACCCTGGACAAGTGGTATCGCGTGGTCGGCGATCTGGAGGCCGAGACCGGCCCGGACAATCCGTTCGAGAGCGAGATTGCCGACCGTCTGGGCGACGATCTGAACTCGCCCCGCGCCATCACCCATCTGCACCATCTGGCCGAAGTGGCCGAGCATGAGGAAACCTCCAGCGCTTTGCGCCGCCGCTTCAAGGGCGCGGCCAATCTGCTGGGGCTCCTTCAGCTCACCGAGACCCAGTGGAAGGCCCGTCAGCGCGAAGCCATTGCGGTCGATCCGGAAGCCATCGAGGCGCTGATCGCCGACCGCATCGCGGCGCGCAAGGCCCGCGACTTCGCCGCGGCGGATCATATCCGCGAGCAATTGGCCGCCCAGGGCGTGATCCTGATGGACAACAAGGACGGCACCACCAGCTGGGAACTGGGACGATGAGCGACGACGAAGCCCCCGTGCAGGCCTCCCTGCGGCCGCTGCTGCCGTCTGATACGGCGGCCTTGGCCATGCTGTTCCGTGCCTCCATCTTCGAACTGACGGAGGAGGATTACGACGCCGACCAGCAGGAGGCCTGGGCGGCGGCGGCGGACGATGAGGCCGCCTTCGGCGCCCGCCTCGCCGCCGGCCTGACCTTGGTGGCGGTGGCCGATGGCGAGCCGGTGGGCTTCGTGTCGGTGACCGACAACAAGGTCATCGACATGCTCTATGTGCATCCCCTCGCCGCCGAGCAGGGGGTGGGCACCTTGCTGTGCAACGCCGCCGAGACCCTGGTGAAGGGGCGCGGCGGCAAGAGCCTCGTCGCCGACGCCAGCGACACCGCGCTCGGCTTCTTCCAGGCGCGGGGCTATGAGGCGCAGCAGCGCAACACCGTGCAGCGGGACGATGCCTGGCTCGCCAACACCACGGTGAAGAAGTCGCTGGTGGACGGGGAGCCGACCCCATGAGCGCATCCGCGCCCAACCCCGCCACGCCAGCGCGGGAGCGGCTCTATCTGTTCGACACCACGCTGCGTGACGGCGCGCAGACCAATGGCGTCGACTTCACCTTGGCCGACAAGCTGAACGTGATCGCGCTGCTGGACCGGCTGGGCGTGGACTATGTGGAGGCCGGCTATCCCGGCGCCAACCAGACCGACAGCCAATTGTTCGCCGAGCGCCGCCCGGCCAAGGGCAAGCTCACCGCCTTCGGCATGACCAAGCGGCCGGGCCGCTCCATCTCCAATGACCCCGGCGTCGCCGCGCTGCTGGCGGCGGAAGCGGACGCCATCTGCTTCGTGGCCAAGGCCTCCGCCTTCCAGGTGCGGGTGGCGCTGGAGACCACGGAAGAGGAAAATCTCGCCTCCATCCGCGAGAGCGTCGCCGCCGCCGTCGCCGCCGGGCGCGAGGCGTTGGTGGATTGCGAGCATTTCTTCGACGGCTTCAAGGAAAAGCCGGAGTTTGCTCTGGCCTGCGCCGAGGCCGCCTATGCGGCCGGCGCCCGCTGGGTGGTGCTGTGCGACACCAATGGCGGCACGCTGCCCCATGAGGTGGACGCCATCGTGCGCCAGGTGATCACCCGTGTGCCCGGCGACCATGTGGGCATCCATGCCCATAACGACACCGAGCAGGCGGTGGCCAATTCTTTGGCCGCCGTGCGCGCCGGGGCGCGGCAGATCCAGGGCACGCTGAACGGCCTGGGCGAGCGCTGCGGCAATGCCAATCTGTGCTCGCTGATCCCCACGCTGCTGATGAAGGGCGATTTCGCCGAGCGTTTCGAGACCGGGGTGTCGCCGCAGGCTCTGGCGGACATCGCCCACGTTTCGCGCACGCTGGACGAAATGCTCAACCGCTCACCAGACCGGCATGCGCCTTATGTGGGCGAGAGCGCCTTTGCCACCAAGGCCGGCATCCACGCCTCGGCGATCCTGAAAGACCCCACCACTTATGAGCATGTGGCCCCAGAACGGGTGGGCAATCGCCGCCGGGTGATGGTGTCCGATCAGGCCGGCAAGTCCAATGTGATTGCCGAGCTGGAGCGCCTCGGCGTGCCGGTGGAGAAAGCGGACCCGCGCCTGGCACGGCTCCTGGACGAGGTGAAGGGGCGCGAGGCTTTGGGCTATGCCTATGAGGCAGCGGATGCCTCCTTCGCTTTGCTGGCGCGGCGCATGCTGCATACGGTGCCGGACTATTTCACCGTGGAGCGCTTCAGCGTGAAGGTGGAGCGCCGCTACAACGCCCGCGGCGAGATGAACACGGTGGCCGAGGCCATCGTCAAGGTGCGGGTGGGCGAGGATGAATTCATCTCCGCCGCCGAAGGCAACGGCCCGGTGAATGCGCTGGACGTGGCGCTGCGCAAGGATCTGGGCAAGTATCAGCCCTACATTTCCGGCCTGCGGCTGACCGACTACCGGGTGCGCATCTTGAACGGCGGCACCGAGGCGGTGACGCGGGTTCTGATCGAGAGCACGGATGAGACCGGCGCCCGCTGGACCACGGTGGGGGTCTCGCCGAACATCATCGACGCCTCGTTCGAGGCTTTGCTGGATTCCATCACCTGGAAACTCCTGCAAAGCGGCGCGCCCAGCTGAGGGCGCGCCGGTGGGGGCAGGTGGGCGTCAGGGGGGCGGGGGGCGGGGTTCCCGTCGGCGCCGCTCGCTCGACAGGGAAGGGCGCCGGCTGCCAATACTTATCCATCTTGTGTTTCTTGACGCGGGCCGCCTCCCACGCGCGCAGGAGGTCGCCGATGGCTGTTCGGTCATTTCTTTCCAGAAGCGGCGCAAGTCCCTCAATGATGGTTAGGTGAATCTCCCGGCTGGGGGTGTCGCCTGGGATATAACGGAGCTCCGACAGCTTATCGCAGCTGGCACGGGCAGCATCGAGGTCGCCAAGTGCCGCCTGGAATATAAGGCGGGTGAGGGACCACGCTTTCCACGATCACCCAGGAAAGCGCTCATCCGATGCAAAGGCTACGAAGTCCTCCATGGTCGTAATCTGTCGCAGAACTGGCAAGGCGTTGTCTTCAATTTGTCTAATCATGTCCTGCTGGGTTGTGGGGCTATTTATATTCCAGACGCCGACTTTAGGGGCGGAAATGTAAGTCTCCCAAGCGGTCGCGAGGCTATTCCCTGGACGGAACAGCATGGTGACCCCCCAATCCGGATCGAACGCGTCCTTGTCCAGGCTGCGGTCGATGTAAATCCCGCGTACGAAATATTGGATCGGATGCAGAAACACGTACCTGCCCACGATGGCGAGGTCTGAATGCCTTTCGACAAGAGGCGTCATCAATGCTTGGACCTGTTTCGCCGTCGTCATTGAAATGGCCTTACCGCAACCGCTGCAAAGCGGCGCGCCCTGCTGAGGGCACGCCGGTGGGAGCCTCTCGATTCAAAAAGGCGGGGTAGAGGAAGATTCTAATGCCATGTCCAGCTCGATGGGGAAGGGCGTCGGCTGCCAATACTTCTCCACCTTGAAGGTTTTGACCGAGAAGGCCTCCCATTCATGCAGGAGCCGCGCGATGCCCGCGCGGTCCCACTTGGCAACAAGGGGGCAGAGGTTGTCGGTGATGAGGAGAAATTCGGCGAGTCCTTCGTCTTCACTCGGTCTCTTCGAATTGAGAAGGTAACCTGAGGCATTCTGTGCGCCTTCCCTGTCGCCCTTGGCTGCGCACACGACGAGGCCGCGGAGCGTCTCTGTGTCCCAGCGGTCAAAGAAGGGTCGGCCGCTGTCTGCAAAGGCGACGAAGTCGTCGATGGTGTTTATCTGCCGAAGCACGGGCAGGGCCTCGCTTTCGACGCTCTCGATCAAGGCCCGCTGATGATCTGGATGAGTGATGTCCCAGCTACACCGGGAAGAGTGGCTTAGTCTCATTGTCCAGCGGACCACTGGGGCGTCCCGCGGAAAAAACAGAAATGTACTGCCCCACACGGGAGTAAATGCAAAGCGTCCCGTATTGCGTGTGATCTCTATAACGCGGGCGATATGTGTTACCGGTCGCACGAATAGCATGCGTCCAGCAAAAGCCAGGTCGGGGTTGCGCTCCAGGAGAGGCTGAACCATCGTTTTGACTTCAGCGGCGGTTGTCATTTCGCGGGCCTCATTTCCAATACGATGATACGGTTAGCATTATTTCGGAATTTGAATACGTGAGACGCGATCTCCGCGGTTCTACCGAAAACCAGGCGGGTTTTTCCTGTTTTTATGTCATAAACGCAGACTGTATTATTTTCTGTGTCCTCCAGAACGTCAACTCGAATTGTGCCATTCTCGGCGTATCTCCCCGTGCCGTCTGCCC
The DNA here is from genome assembly GCA_943369575.1 of Azorhizobium sp. AG788. Taxonomy (GTDB): domain Bacteria; phylum Pseudomonadota; class Alphaproteobacteria; order Rhizobiales; family Xanthobacteraceae; genus Azorhizobium. The sequence continues at coordinate 31,843 of CALRNP020000011.1, forward strand.
TGGATTTGAGAAGAGATTTTTCTGCGAATAGCTTCGGATCATTCAATTTTTCGATCTCATCCTTAAGAATTTTATGAACAGCCGTTCCATATGCAGAGGCGGATTTATAAGGTCTTCCTTTATTTGCCTGGATTGCCGCCTCGTTCGTTTTGTCCTGAACTATTTCCATCTTTGGGCAGGCGTCCTTTGTATCCTGGAAAGACCTCAGTCCTACGTAGGTCATGTCCAGTTCCTTCGGTCTATCCCGTTCATACTCCCGCGCCTTGAAGGCCATCACCGGCTTCTGATCCCGCAGGTTTTGCGCCGCCAGCCAAGTGAACAAGATAGCCCCAAGTTCGATCGTTGCAGCCGCCGCCGCTTCTGCGGCGGCGGCTCCCGCCGGGGCGAGCACCACGACGGGCAAAAACGCCGGCTGCACCAGATCCTGTGGCTCGGGGCCGTCGGCGCGCCAGATACTCTGGCTGATGGCCTGGCCTTGGGTGTCGAACAGGGTCTGCACCGGGCCGGTGTTCTGCACGGTGAGAATGCGCCCGCCCGGGGCATAGATGGTGTGGCGGCTGTCCCAGGTGGCACTGCCGTCGGCCGGGGCGAATTCTGATTCGATGATGCTGGTGTCGCGATTGAAGACCCTCTGCGTGGCCAGAGAGCCGTCAGGGCGATAGGTGTCCTGCACGGCCAGCCAGGAACTGTCAGCGGTGCTGGTCTGCCGCAACTCCTGGCGGCTGCCGTCCGCTTGCACGGTGGTTTGCGGCGCGAGCGGGGCGCTCTCGCCCGGCGCCAGGCCGCCCGCGCCGCCGCCGGCTCCCACCCATTGGCCGCCGTTGGGGCTGCCCGCCGGGGCGCGGGGCTGGCTCTCGTCATAGCACAGCGCCAGCCGCAGCCGCTCCCGCTTCAGCTTGAGGTCGATATAGGCAAATTCCCACCGTATGCGCGCGATCTCGGCGCGCGGGTCGAAGTGAGACGGCATGGCACCCTCCGGGCGGCGCGGAATGCGCCGTCCATAGGGTAGAGGACAATAATCCTAGGGAGATAAGTTCGGCACTGGTGTTCGAACTCTGTTCCGGTGCCGGTCTCGCCGGCAGAGCGCCGACAACGGTTTTTGTGGCTCCAGACCTGAAATTGGTCCCGAACAGCGCGGGCCAGCTTGAACCGTCATGGGGAGGTAGTGGTATGATGCGCCCGTGTCTGGTGGGGGCGCCAAATGGTTCGTGGCAGGAATGCGCGTCTTCGCACGCGCACGGGTTCGCATTTGCTCAAGCGGCGGGCGCTATGGCTGCTGGGCGGAGGCGCGGCGCTCGCCCTCGTGCCGGCCTCCGCGTCGGGTCAGACCTGGAGCAATTACGACCAATATACCACGTCCTACCAGATCCCTTACGCCGCCGGGTCCAGCGTCCAGAACGGCGCCTTGTACGTGAATGTGCTGGTGAATGGCACTGTCCTGCCCATCCAGATGGATACCGGCTCGCGCGGCTTCTGGATCAGCAGCCAGTGGGCCGGCAGCCTTGCCGATACACCGGGCGTGCCCGGCTACATTTTCTACTGGAGCAGCGGCAACGCCCATATCGGCGTCTGGCACGAGATCACCGTGACCTTCCCGGATTCGGTGGCCTCGGACGGCAGCGGCAGGCTGGCGACCGCCACCATCCCCGTGCTGGTGACCAATGCCCTGACCTGCCTCCCCGGATCCTGGCCGAATGCATGCAAACAGGTGGGCTCTAAGCAAATCACGGCGGCGACAGGCTTCATGGGTATCGGTTTTGATCGCACCGGCCACGGCACCTCCTACGGCAGCGCCGCGGTGGATCCCACCGGGGCGGCGCCCACCACCAATCTGCAGATCCTCAATCCGTTCCTCAACGTGACGGAAATGACCACTGGCTCCATGCGGTCAGGTTATATTCTGTCGCAGAGCGGCGTGACCCTGGGGATCACCAGCATCAATACTGCGTCGGGCTATGGCGGCAGTACCTCGGTTTATGCCTATGCCCAATTGCTGCCCACCGGCACGCCGTCGACGCCCGGCACCCCTACCGATTGGCAGGTCATGGCCGGCTCGGTGGTGATCGGCAACACCACCTATCAATCCGCTCAGGCCGTGGTGGACATCGGCATTACCAACATGCTGCTGACCACCACTGCGGCCACGCTGCCCGGCCAGGTCACGCAAGATGGCCAGATCTATCTCTCGGCGGATACCGGGACCATGGTGGTCAATCTGCTGGGGCTGCCCGGCCTGGTGTCCTATTCCTTCGCGTTGCCTGTCGTGACGCCCACGGGTGCCAACGCCACTGTGGTGCCGACGGACGTGGCCGTCTCCCCGCCGCAGTCCGTCGCCTGGACCGGCGGCACCGAGGATACCTTGGTGAACACCGGCATCTATGCGCTCAATGCCTTCAACTATCTCTATGATGCCACCGGGGGCTTTATCGGCTTGCAGTTGAACGGCAGTGCCGCATCGGCGGGCGCCACGTTCCAGCCGGTGATCTCGGCCATTGGGCAGCTCTCGCTGGCGAACAATTTCTATACCGACCTGCCGGTCTATCTGCGCGGCGACAGCATCATCTCCACCGGATCCTCCGCCGTGTTTAACGGCAAGATGTGGGGCCCGGGCGGGCTGACCATCACCGGCGGGGGCAGCGTCACGCTGGCCGGCGTCAATACCTATGAGGGCGGCACGGTGGTGCAGAGCGGCACGCTCGTTCTCACCGGCGCCCTGGCCGGCAGCGTCAGCGTCGCCTCCGGCGCCAGCTTCATCAATAGCGGCAATTATATCGGCATGCTGAGCACTGCTGGTCAAGTGACCAACAGCGGCAACATGGTCGGACAGGTGACGGTTCAGGGCAGCGGCAGCCTGTCCAATTCCGGCATCATCGTCGGCCGGGTGTCCAATGCCGGTCTGTTCCAGAACAATGGCATTGTCTCCGATGCGGTAGAGACCTCCGGCGTGCTGTCCGGCAACGGCACCGTGGGCAGCCTGCGGGTCGCCAGTGGCGGCGTGGTGTCGCCGGGCAATTCCATCGGCACCGTGCGGGTGGCCGGCGATGCCACCTTCGCGCCCGGCACGCTGCTGGTGGCCGAACTTGGCGCACCGGGTTCATCCGACCAGTTGATCGTCGGCGGGACGCTGACGGCGGGCGGTGCCATCGTGGTGCCGGTCCCGGGTGCCGGTTTCTCGGCCCAGCTGGGCGCCACCTATGGGGTGGTGAGCGCGGGCAGTACCGCCAGTGCCTTCTCGGTGGCGAGCCCGTTTTTCGGCAGCTTCGGCGCCACCTATCCCTTCCTGGCGCCGAGCCTTGCCGGCAATGGTGTTCTCACCCTGGGGCGCAGCGGCGTCTCTTATGCCGCCTATGGCTCCACGGCCAATGCCATTGCCGCAGGCGCCGCCGCCAACGTGCTCTCGTCCACCACACCGTTGGGCCAAGCCCTGCCATCCCTGGCCGGGGTGCAGGCGCCGGGCACGCTGCTGACCCTGACCGGGGAAATCTACGCCTCGGCCCAGAGCACCCTGCAGGAGCACGCCGCTTATGTACGCGATGCGGTGACCGGCCGGCTGCAGCAGGCCGAAGGCGCCCCCGGCGCCGCCAAGGCGCTGCGGCTGGACCGGGAGGGCACGACGCTATGGGGTCAGGCCTATGGCGGCTGGGGCAACACCCAGGGCGATGGCAATGCCTCGGGCGTGACCCGCTCCATCGGCGGCTTCCTCATGGGCCTCGACGGCATGATCTCGGACTGGCGCATGGGTGTCGCGGCCGGCTTCAGTCAGTCCAATTTCAGCACCGACTCCGTTCCCGGCAGCGGCAGCAGCGACAATTACGATCTCGCGCTCTATGCCGGGCGCACATTTGGGGCTTCACCGGCCGGGGCATGGACCGTGCGGCTGGGCGCGGCCTATAGCTGGCATGATCTTTCAGTCTCGCGCACGGTTTCACTGGGCGGGCAGATGGCGCCCTACGGCACCGGCTATGCCGCCCGCACCGCGCAGGCATTCGGCGAAATCGGCTATGACTTCGCCCTCAGTGGCCCCGGCGGCACCACCCATCTGGAGCCGTTCGCAGGGCTGGTCTATAGCGGCCTCGATACCGACGGTTTCGCCGAGCCCTTCGGTCCCGCCGCGCTGCGAGCGCAAAGTGCCAGCTTCGACAGCTTCAGCAGCACCCTTGGCCTGCGCGCCCGCGCGCCGCTGATGGTGGGCAGCCTGCCCATCACCCTCTCGGGCCTGCTCGGCTGGCAGCACGGCTTCGGTGATCTGGTGCCCACCACCACATTCGCGTTCGCAAGCGGCTCGACGCCATTCACGGTGGCAGGGGCGCCGCTGGCGGCGGATGCCCTGGTGGTGGGGCTCGGCGTGGGAACGCGACTGTCCGAGACGGTGGATCTGGCGGTACGCTATCGGGGCCAGATTGCCTCCGGCGTTACCGAGACGGCGCTGCAAGCCAATCTCTCCGTGCGGTTCTAGAGAACCGTTTCGTCCCAGCCTTTCACGGGCTTGCCAGGTCCCCAGCAACTCCCCTCGCGTTATGGGCGAATGGAACACCTATGGCGGTCAATCTCAGCGCTTTCCGCGCCGGGTTTCCGCCTCCACCGACCGGCGCAGCGCGTCCATGATATTGACGACGTTGCTAGGCGTGGCTTCCGGCTTTGTAGCCTTCGCCTTGGCCGGCCGCTTGGTTTTCTTGCGCTTGGCTTCGATGATCTCCAGCAGCTTGTCCTGCACAGGATCGGCGACCAGGCTGCTGTCCCAGTGCCGGGTCTTCTTCTTGATGAACTGGGTGATCAGCGGTGTCAGATCGGAATCCGAGGGGGCATCATCGATGGCGTCGAAATAAGCCGCCTCGTCGCGCACCTCATCGCCATAGCGCAGCGTCCACAGGACGATGCCCTTGTCGCGCGGTTCCAGCATCACCGCCCGCTCGCGGCGGGAGATCACCAGCCGTGAAATGCCGACCATCTTCTCCGCTGCCATGGCGTCGCGAATGACGGAAAAGGCTTCCTGGCCCACAGGGTCGTCGGGCGAGAGATAATAAGGCGTGTCCAGCCAGATCCATTCGATGGAATCGTGGCGGGTGAACATCTCGATGTCGATGGTCTTGGTGCTGTCCAGAGCAATGGTTTCCAGCTCTTCGTCCTCGAGCATGACATAGTCATTCTCGCCGCGCTCATAGCCCTTCACCTCGTCCTCTTCCTCCACTTCCTCGCCGGTCACCGCGTCCACATAGTGGCTGACGACCCGGTTCTGGGTGGCGCGGTTGAGGGTGTGAAAGCGCACCTTCTCGCTCTCGGACGTCGCCGGCGTCATCTGCACCGGGCAGGTGACCAGCGACAGCTTCAGATAGCCCTTCCAATAAGGTCGCAGTGCCATGCCGTTCTCCGCTCAGGCCGCCCGCTTGGTCCGCGCCGCGCGCTTGGGCTTGCGCGGCTTGGCCTCCGACGTGGCTTTTGCCGGTGCCTTGGCGGCCGCTCGCTTGGGCTTCGGCTTTTGCGCCGCGGTCGCCCCGGCGCTCTCGCGCAACGCCTGGAGCAGGTCGGTCGGCTTGGCGGCTGGGGCGGGCCGCTTCTTGGGCAAAGGCTTGCCCTCGATCTTGGCCTTTACCAGTTCCGCGACCGCGGTTTCATAGCGGTCATCGAAGGTGGAGGCGTCGAAGGAGCCTTTCTTGGTCTTGATGATGTGCTTGGCCAGATCCAGCATCTCGCCCTTGATCTGAAGGTCCGGCAGATCCTTGAACGCCTCCTGCGAGGCGCGCACCTCATAATCAAAGTTCAGCGTGGTGCCGATGAGGCCGGTGCCATGGGGACGAATGAGGACCGTGCGCAGGCGGCGGAACAGGACGGTGCGCGCCAGCGCCACCACTTTCGCCGTGCGCATGCCGTCCCGCAGCAGCTTGAAGGCATCGGCGCCCATCTTGTCGGGGGTGAGGAAATAGGGCTTGTCGAAATAGACGTCATCCACCTCGGCGCAGGGAATGAAGGCTTCGATTGTCAGCGTCTTGTCGCTGTCCGGCACGGCGGCGGCCACTTCCTCCGGCTCCAGCACCACATAGGTGCCGTTCTCGATCTCGTAGCCTTTCACCTGTTCATCGCGCTCCACCGGATCGCCGGTCTCGCCATCGACAAACTCGCGCCGCACCCGATTGCCCGTGGCGCGGTTCAAGGTGTTGAAGGCAATGCGCTCGGAGGTCGAGGTGGCGGTGTAGAGCGCCACGGCGAACGCGACTTCTCCGAATTTGATGAAGCCCTTCCAATTCGCCCGCGCGGCCGCCATCCCTGGTCTCCGATCCACTCCGAGACTCCAGGAACGGACGCCGCGCGGGATGGTTCCCGCGCGGCCCAATTAGGCGATGCCTTTGACGCCCGTGCCAGCCGGCGCCCCGAGCGCATAGACCAAGCCGCGGCCAGCCATGGCTGAACTACAACTTGACGGCCGCTTCGCGGGCCCAGAGACGCAGCTTGCGGCAGCTCTGGACGAAGCCGGTAATGGCACCCTTGCCATCGAGCGCGATCAGCCCTTCATCCGCGTCCGGCATGACGCCGGCCTTGGCGAGGAGCGGAACCGCGTCGGCCGTGAAGCCGATGAACTTGCAATGGGCGAAGGCATCGGCCACGAAGTCGCGGGCGGCAGCCTCCCCGGTCAGGCGCTCGGCCCCCTCGGCGGAGAGCAGCAGCGCCACCGCGTCGAACAGCACCGAGGGGCCACCGTCGATCATGTGCTTTGCGGGGAGCATCGTGCCGTCGGCCGCCTCTACGCCGCCAACCTTGGGCGCGATCAATTCCATGGTCGCGCCTTCCTCGGCCAGGGCGGCGGCAAGGCGGTTGAGCAACTCGGCGTCACACCCGTTGGTGACCAGCACGCCCACCTTACGGCCGGCAAAGCTCTCCGGCCCGTTCTCGATGATGCTGAGGGCAGGGGAGGCCGGCAGGTCGTCGCGCGGGGGGATGGCGGCGTCGGCAGGCTTCGGCATCTCCTTGAGGCCGAGCTTGTCGGCGACCGTAGCGCCAAGGGCTTCATCGATGTTGAGCAGGTGCGCAACCATACGTTCGCGAATGACCAGGTTTTCGCATTTGCTCAGTTCGAAGGTGAGCGCCATGGCGATGTGCTTCTGCTCGGTCACGGTCTGGCTGTTGAAGAACTGCCGCGCCTGACTGTAATGGTCGGCAAAGCTCTCCAAACGCAGACGGACCTTGGGCGCATCTATCGGCTCACGGAAGGAGCGGAACCCGCGCGCGGGATCCTCCCGCGGTCCTTCGCCCCAGGAGTTGGGCTGGTAATTGGCGCGCCCCACCGGGTTGCGCATGGCCATATGGCCGTCCTGCTGGAAATGGGCGAACGGACACTTGGGCGCGTTGATAGGAAGGTGGGTGAAGTTGGTGCTGCCGAGCCGCTTGATCTGGGTGTCCAGATAAGAAAAGTTGCGGCCCTGGAGCAGCGGATCATTCGAGAAATCGATGCCGGGCGGCACGTTTTGGGTCATGAAGGCGACCTGCTCGGTCTCGGCGAAGAAATTGTCCGGCATCCGGTCGAGCACCAGACGGCCGACCGGGATCGGCTTCAGGATCTCTTCGGGGATGAGCTTGGTGGGGTCGAGCACATCGAAGTCGAAGCTGTCGGCAAAGTCCTGGTCGAACAGCTGGACGCACAGCTCCCATTCCGGAAAGTTACCCGACTGGATGGCATCCCAGAGATCGCGGCGGTGAAAATCCGGATCGGCGCCATTGATCTTCACCGCCTCGTTCCAGACCACCGACTGCAGGCCCAGCTTCGGCTTCCAGATGAACTTGACGAAGGTGGATTCGTCCTCCTCATTGAGGAAGCGGAAGGTGTGGACGCCGAACCCTTCCATGAAGCGGAACGAGCGCGGAATAGCGCGATCCGACATCACCCACATGATCATGTGCATGGATTCAGGCGTGAGCGAAATGAAGTCCCAGAAATTGTCATGTGCCGACTGAGCCTGAGGAAAGGCCCTATCTGGCTCCGGCTTCACGGAATGGATGACATCGGGAAACTTGATGGCATCCTGGATGAAGAACACTGGGATATTGTTGCCCACCAAGTCCCAATTGCCTTCCTGGGTATAGATCTTGACCGCAAACCCGCGCACGTCCCGGGCAAGGTCGAAGGAGCCTTTGGAGCCGGCGACGGTGGAGAACCGCACGAAGGCGGGCGTACGTTCGCCGGGGCGCTGAAACACGTCGGCGCGGGTATATTTCGCGAGCGACTCGTAGGTCTCGAAATAGCCGTGGGCGCCATAGCCGCGGGCGTGCACCACGCGCTCGGGAATACGCTCGTGATCAAAATGGAAGATCTTCTCGCGAAAATGGAAATCCTCCATCAAAGCCGGGCCGCGCGGCCCGGCCTTGAGCGTGTTCTGGTCGTCGGCAACCGGACCGCCCTGGGCGGTGGTGAGCACAGGCATATCAGCGCCCGCCAGTTGGTGGAGCTCGCCGCCGGCGCCACGCGTCAGGGTCTGGTCGTGAATGACGGCGGTCTCGGCTGCGGCTTTGCCGCGCTTGGGCTGTTTCGACATGATGGCTCCATTTCACGCCCACCACCGCCACTCGGCACGGGCACCGGATCAGATCTTGCTCAGGCGACCTTGCGGGCTTTGGCGCGCGCATTGGCCGAGGCATCCGCCAGGGCCGTCAGGTCGGCATCGGTCTTCGCCTCCTCCTGGAGATTGGCATCCAGAAGGGTGACGGCATCCGTCAGGCCGAGCTCCTGCGCCCACCGCTTCAGGGTGCCATAGCGCGCCATTTCATAGTGCTCGACGGCCTGGGCGGCGGACACCAGGCCGGCATCGAGCGCGGCCGTGTCCTTGAATTCGTCCATGATTTCCTCGCCTTCGGAGAGGATACCTTCGATGGCTTCGCAGGTCTTGCCCTGGGCACGCTTGCCGATCAGTTCGAACACCTGCTGCAGGCGCTCGATCTGGCCTTCGGTCTCCAGGCGGTGGGTTTCGAAGGCGGCCTTCAGCTCGGCCGATTGCGCCGCCCGCTGCATCTTGGGCAGGGCTTTCAGAATCTTGCGCTCGGCGTAGAAGATATCCTTGAGCGTCTCATGAAACAGGTCGTCGAGCGTCTTTTCCTTGGGCATGGGCGTGACCTTCCGGGGGAGGTAAGAGCCGCTGCTGCTAGCGGCCCGATGACCCCACAACGCATCCCGGGCCGCGCCGTTCCGGCTTTCGTTGAGCAATGACGCATTTCTGGAGGGCGAACTTCGCGCCCTCACCGGCGACGGTAAACCCGTGCTTGTCTAGTGCGGCGGCTCTGCGGGGGGCGTGCGGGGCTCCGGCTCTGCCTGGGCTTCCATCAGCCGCTCCAGGGGCAGCATGACCACCAGCAGCACGATGGTGACCAAGAGAGCCGCCAGGATCAGATGCCAGGAGGCAATGGCGCAGGACACGCCGAGCGCTGCGGTCATCCAGACACCGGCAGCGGTGGTCAGGCCGTGGATTTCCAGATGGTGCCGGTCCCGCAGGACCACGCCGGCGCCGATAAAGCCGATGCCGGTCATCACCCCCTGGATGATGCCCTGAATAACGCGGCTGGTGGCGTCGGGATGGCCGGCCATGCCGTCCACGCGCAGCGCCGAGAGCGATATGAGCGCCGCGCCAAGGCCCACTAGCCCCAAGGTCCGCATGCCGGTCGGCTTGCCCCGCAGATCCCGCGTGATGCCCACGATCATTCCACACCCAGCGGCCGCCAGCAGGCGCAGCAGCGCTTCGATTTCATCCGGTGCGAGCCAGCCGTCCATGGCCACGCTCAACGGGACCGGCGCGGGCGGCGTGGCCGGCCACCTTCGCTGGAGGGCAGAGGCTGTGCCGCCGGGCGGAAATCAGCCCAGGGATCGCTGGCGAGGTTGGCGAGCCGGGCCGGAGCATTGGCGATGGTGAACTGGGCCGGGCCGATTTGGTCGAGTTCCTCCCACGCCACCGGCATGGAAACGGCGGCCCCGGCCCGCGCGCGCGGGCAGTAGGGCGCCACGGCGGTGGCGCCGCGTCCGTTGCGCAGATAGTCGATGAAGATGCGGCCCTTGCGGCGGGCCTTGGTGGCCACCGCCACGTAGCGGTCGGGTGCGTCGGCGGCCATGGCGTCCGCCAGCGCCTTCGCGAAGGCCTTGGCCTCGTCCCACTGCGCCCGCGGCGTCAACGGCGCGACGATGTGCAGGCCCTTGCCACCCGAGGTCTTCACGAACGCCGCCAGCCCCTGCGCCTCCAGGCGGGCGCGGATTTCCCGCGCGCCATCCACGACTGCGTCCCAGCCGACCGCATCGCCCGGATCCAGATCGAAGATCAGCATGTCGGGACGGTCGAGATGGGCGAGCGGCGCGCCCCAGGGATGAATCTCCAGTGCACCGGATTGGGCGAGCGCGATCAGCCCGTCGAAGTCCTCAATGACGAGGAGTTCCTCGCCATCCGCGTCCGTCTTGGTTTTGATGGCCTTGTTGATGCCGGCCCAGGCATGCTTCTGGAAAAAGCAGGCATGGGCCACGCCATCGGGGCAGCGCAGCAAGGCCAGCGGGCGCGACACCACAAACGGCGCAATGAAGGTCCAGACCTGCGCGTAATAATCCGCCAGTCCCTGCTTGGTGATGCCGTCTTCCGGCCAATAGAGGCCATCCGCATGGGTCAGCTTCACGCCCGAGCGCACTGACTTGGTGTCCCGCGCCATATCCTGGCTCCCTTCGGGCTCTTCGCGCACCACTTCCTGTGCCGCCTTGTCCTCCCTTAGGCCACGGAAGGCAGCATGGCGCAGGTGGTGGTCGCCGGTCCAGCCGCGGAACTCCACCTCGGCCACCAGCGTGGGGCTGACAAAGAATGCTCCGCGCTTTTCTTCGGCGCTCAGGCGGCCGGCGAATGGCGCGGTCTTGCGTCGCAAGGGGGCGAGGCGCTCGTGCAGGTCCCGCGCCACACGCTGGGAAAAGCCGGTGCCGACCCGCCCCACATGCTCCAGCTTCTTGCCGTTGAACACACCCAACACCAGCGAGCCAATCGCCCCCTCTTGCGCGGTGGAGGGCACATAGCCGCCGATGACGAACTCCTGCCGGAAGGCGCATTTGGATTTCACCCAATCCCGCCCGCGGCCGGGGCGATAAGGCGCGTCGCCGCGCTTCGAGATCACCCCTTCCAGGCTGAGGCGGCAGGCGTGGCGCAGCATGGTGGCGCCGTCGGCGTCGAAATGGGCGCTGTAGCGCAGAACCTCGGGGCTGCCCTGCACCAGCGGCTCCAGCGCCTGCTTGCGCTCCAGCAAGGGCTGGCCGCGCAGGTCGCGCCCGTCATGGTGGAGGAGGTCGAAGACGTAATAAATGAAGCGGTTGTGGCGCCCCTCGGCGAGGTCCTGTTGAAGCAGGCTGAAGTTGGAGGCGCCGGATCCGGATTCCACCACCAGTTCACCATCAATCAGCGCCTGCTCCACCGGCAGGCGCCCGAGGGCATCCGCGAGCGCCGGCCCGAAGCGGGAGGTCCAGTCCAGCCCGGAGCGGGTCAGCAGGCGGACCTTTTTCTTGCCGGTGGCGGCGGTGTCGATGCGCGCCTGGAGCCGGTAGCCGTCGAACTTGATCTCATGGATCCAAGCCGCGCCCGTGGGCGGCTTTGCCACCAGCGTGGCCAGTTCCGGCGGCACGAAGTCGGGCAGGGGCGCAGACGACGCCTGCTTGGCTGGAAGGGGCTTGGTGCGGCTCGCGCGGGCGGCGGTTTTTTCCTTCGGTGGATGACGCGCGGCGGCGCCGCCGGCGGCGATTTCGTCAAGGGTGCGCCCGGTCTTCACCGAAGCCGGCTGCTCCTCAAGAATGTCAGGCTCCCCCTCGGCGCGGGCGGTTGCGTCCTCGCCTTTGATGAGCAGCCAGTTATCGGCTTTCTCGCCCCGGCGCTGCTTCATCCGCACCAGATGCCAATGCCCCTGAAGCTTTTCGCCATGCAGGATGAACTCCAGATGGCCCTTCTTATATCCCTTGTGGGCATCGCCCACAGGCTCCCAACTGCCGGTGTCCCACAGCATGACGGTGCCGGCGCCATAATTGCCTTGGGGAATGGTGCCCTCGAAGGTGCCGTACGTGAGCGGGTGGTCCTCCACATGGACGGCGAGGCGCTTTTCCCCAGGCACCAAGCTTGGCCCGCGGGTGACGGCCCAGCTTTTCAACACCCCATCCAGTTCCAGGCGCAGATCGTAATGCAGCCGGCGGGCGGCGTGCTTCTGGATGAGATAGGCGTGGCCGGCGGCAGTCGCCTCGGCGCCGCTGGGCTCCGCGGTGCGGGAGAAATCCCGTTTACGCCGATAGAGGTCCAGGCTCATCTCTGGTCGTTCCCACGCTCTGACGGGTGATCGCGTGGGGATCAACGTCGGCGGAACGGGGCCGTTCCATGGTGCAGCCCGCGCCTGGGGCCGGAGAGGCGCCCCTTGCGCTTAGAAGCGAACGCTGACCATCCCCTTCACGGCGCTGATCTGCGACGAGGAGGCCAACTGTCCCACATAATGCAAGCCCACATCAATGGTGGCGGAGGGGTTGTAGCTGGTGCCCAGATCCAGCACCGCCGCATCCCGCGACAGCGGCACGCCGGTGACGGTGAAGGCCGGCGAGCCGGAAAAAGCCATCGTCGCGCTCGGCAGCACATCGCCGAAGGCATGCTGCCATCCGGCGCTCGCACTGAGCATCAGCGGCCCGCGCCCGGTGGCCAGCGCGTGAGACAGCCGCAGGCCGAGGACGCTGTAAGTGGTTTCAAAGCTGCTGCCGCCAATGCTCAATGCCGCGACACCGCCGCTTTCGCTCACACCGTTGGTGGACAGGTTCACATAGGCCGCATTGGCGAACGGCTCCACCGTGGTGGCACCCATATGGAAGCTGTAGCCCAGTTCGCCGAAGGCTTGGGCGGTGCCGCCGCCATAGCCGCTGGTCTCCGTTTCCAGCAGCGTTCCGGCCGAGACGCCGCGGGAGGTTGAGATGTCGTGCCACGTATAGCCGGCACCGAAGCGCAGGCCGAGATCGCCCAGGCGGGCGCCGCCATAAAGGGCGACATCGTAATTGTCGCTGTCGGCGGTCGAACTGCGGCCGTCGACGGTAAAGTTCGACTGGCTGAAGCCACCCAGTAGTCCCAGCCGGCCGGCTTCGCCCACCGGGGCATCGATGCCCATCATGAAGCCGCCGATGGAGGAGGACAGTGCCGCCGCATTGCCGGTGCCGTCGGTGTCGCCCCAGCCGCCATAGGCCTGGCCCCAGAGGGTGGCGGCGCCGCCGGAGGTCAGCGCGGCAGTCTTGGCGCCGGCGGCTGACAACTCGCCGCTTTGCGCAAGGGCCTGGCGCACCCGGCCCATGGCCGCATCGCGCACATAGACCGATTGCTGCTGAAGGCCGGTCTGGAGCGAGGCGTGGATTTCGCCGGACAGGGCATCGAAGGCGGCGGGCGCGGTGCTGGCATTCAGGCCCGAGAGCGCCACGTCAAGCGCGCTCGTCGACACCATTCTGTCGACGGCGCCGGCGGTCTGGCGCT
>CALRNP020000012.1:0-45219 GCA_943369575.1 Azorhizobium sp. AG788
CTGTCCGCCTTCCGCACCCAGTGGCGGGCCGCCGAGCCGGGCTGGTTCAATGCCCCGGTGCCGGGCTTCGGCCCCCGCGATGCGCGGCTGCTGATCGTCGGGCTGGCGCCCGGCGTCCGCGGCGCCAATCGCACCGGGCGCCCGTTCACCGGCGATTATGCCGGTGAACTGCTCTACCAGACGCTGATCGATTTCGGCTTCGCCCGCGGCACTTTCAAGGCCGATCCCAATGACGGCCTGACCCTGCACGATGCCCGCATCGTCAATGCGGTGCGCTGCGTGCCGCCGGAGAACAAGCCCACCACCGAGGAAATCCGCACCTGCCGCCCGTTCCTGGCCGCCGACATGGCGGCCATGCCGCGGCTGACCACCATCGTGGCCCTCGGCAAGATCGCCCATGATTCGACGGTGGTGACCTTGGGCGAGCGGATGTCGCGGGCCAAGTTCGGCCATGGCGCCAAGCATGTCATCGCCGGCAAGACGCTGTTCGGCAGCTATCATTGCTCGCGCTACAATACCAATACCGGCGTGCTCACCCCCGCCATGTTCCAGGCGGTGTTCAGCGCGGTGCGCGCCCATCTGGATGCGCAGGACGCGCCCGGCGCATCCTGAAGGGATGAGGACGCAGGTGAGCCGGCCCTATCCGGCCCGCTTGTGCAGGAACTCGATCACCTGCGCCGCGCTCTGGTCCGGCGGGAACACCGGATAGAAGACGTGGGAGATCACCCCATCCTCGATGAGGAGGGTGATGCGCTTGAGCAGGGTCATGTTCTCCACCTGGAAGGTGGGCAGGCGGATGGCGCGCGAGAACTCGAAGCGGTGATCCGACAGCAGCGGGAACGGCAAGCCCAGGCGCTCCACCGCCTCGCGCTGATAATCGGTCTCCTGGCTGGAGAGGCCGAAGACATGCTCCACGCCCAGGCTGCGCAGATCCTCGAACTGGTCGCGGAAACCGCAGGATTGCGGGGTGCAGCCGCGGGCGCCGGGAATGGCATCCCACCCCGCCGGAGACGGCATTTCGGGATGGGCCGTGCGGGGATAGGCATAGACCACCGCCAGCCCTGAGAGATCGGACAGATCCACATGGGCGCCATGGGTTCCCGGCAGGCGCACGATGGGCAGTTCCAATCCCGGCAAATGGTCCGCCGCCCCATCGTCCTCGGGGATGGGAAGATCCGCGGGCAAAGCCTGAAAGTCGCTCACGATACACCTCATCAAACGGGACACGCCACGGTTCGCAGAACCGTCGGGCGGAAAAGGGGCGGTTCGGAAGGTCCCCGATCCGGCCGGATCTCCGGCGCGCCAGAGCCGCAGGGATCCCGCCGCGCCAAGAGCCCCGCCGTTCCGGCGGGCAGTATGGCTCAAGCGGTGTCATGGGGCCATCTCAGGGCACGCGTTCGCAGGCGGGGTGACTTAAATTGGCCTCACACCTCGCCCCAGCGCCGCCCCGCCGGTGCCTGATGCAACGATTCGTACATATTTCGTTGCAATGCCGGCGGCGTCGGCCATGATCCTTCCGCCGCGCGCGAACCTCTTTGTCCGGTCGCGCCTGAGGGATTGGCCACCGTGCATCGCGACACCAGGATTCAACGGAGCATGCCGCGCGCGCCGGCGCCCGGGCGGCTGCCGTGGATTTATCGGCGCATGGCGCGGGTTGCGCACCTGACCTATCAGCACAAGATCGTGCTGTGCCTGCTGGCCTGCACCCATCTGCCGCTGGCGCTTCTGCTCGTGGCCGCCACCGCCGGGCTGGTGGAGGGGTTCGAGATCGACGCCGGCGCCTTCACGCTGGATCTCGCCGGCCTGCTGGTCAGCGCCGGGCTGGCGCTGTGGCTGACGGCGGGCATGCTGCGGCCGGTCGCCCTCGCCGCCGGAGCGCTGAAGACCTATGCGCTGGAGGGCCGCGTCGTGGCACTGCCTAGCAGCTATGACGACGCCGCCGGCCACCTGATGCGCGACACCTCCAGCCTGCTGGCGCAACTGGACGACCTGCGCCGCGGGCCGGAAAACTTCGACGCCGCCTCCGAACTGCCCAATGCCGCCTTCCTCAGCCGCTTCATCGGCGAACTCGCTCAGGCGGACGTCGGCTTCCGCGTGCGCATGGTGCGCATGGCCGCCCTGGATGCCGGGATGCGCCACGAGGCCGCCAGCACCTTGCTGCACAATCTGGCCGAGACGCTGGAGCGGGATGATCCCGCTCGCACCATCGCCCGCATCGACGACCACACCCTGGCCCTGGTGGAACTGAGCCGCGAGGACGCCGCCGCCCCGTCCTCGCTCCAGGCGCCGCTGGCGACCTTCCTGCGCACCGCGCAGGAGGCCGCGCCCGCGATTCTCACCGGCGAGGCGCTCTATCCCCGCCATGGGCGCAATGCCGCCGCGTTGCTCGCCGCCGCCTCCGCCGCCCTCGCCCCGGCGGCTGCGCCCTTGGCCGCCCCGGCCCTCGGGCTCTCTGCCGATGCCCATGACGCCGCTGATCTGGAGCGGGACCTGCGCCGGGCGGTGGACGATGGCGGCTTCCGCCTGTTCCTTCAGCCGGTAGTGGCGACCCGCACCGAGCGCATCGTCAGCGCCGAGGCGCTGCTGCGCTGGAACCGGCCACTCTCCGGCCATGTGCCCCCCGCCCGCTTCATCCCGCTGTTGGAAAAGGCCGGCATGATCGAGGAAGTGGGCCGCTGGGTGCTCACCGCCGCCTGCCGGGCCATCAAGGTGTGCGACGCGGCCGGGCTGCCGCATCTTCAGATCGCGGTGAATGTCTCCGCTCACGAACTGCGCAATCCCGGCCTGTTGCAGCAGATCCGCGACGTGCTGGCGTTCGAAGGGGTGGCGCCGAACCGCATCGAACTGGAGATGACCGAGAGTTCCGCCGCCGAGGACCTCACCCGCTCCCGCGCTCTGTTCGTGGGCCTGCGGGACATGGGGGTGGGGGTGGCGATCGATGATTTCGGCACCGGCCAGGGCGGGCTCGCCTATCTGAAGGCGCTGCCCTTCTCCAAGCTCAAGATCGACCGCGCCTTTGTCGCCGGGGTGGATCAGCGGCGCGATTGCCAGGCCATCTGCCAGAGCGCCATCGCGCTGGCCGGCGGCTTCGACATCGACGTGGTGGCCGAAGGCGTGGAGACGGCGGCGGAAGCCGCCCGGCTGCGCACCTTCGGCTGCACCCAGTTGCAGGGCTTCCGCTTCGGGCGGCCGATGCCGGCGGTGGATTTCCCCGCCTTCGCTTTGCACGGCATCTGATACCCGTGCGATCCCGCACGGGTCAGCCCGCGCGGCGCTTGAGCGTTCTAAGATGCGGATGCGTCAGCATCCTCGCAGCTTGGCATAAGGCCGGCGGAGTTACCGCCGGGGCCTCAGCCCCGGTCGCGCATCAGGCGGGCCTTGTCGCGGTTCCAGTCCCGCTCCTTGACCGCCTCGCGCTTGTCGTGCGCCTTGCGGCCCTTGCCCAAGGCGATCTCCACCTTGGCCCGGCCCTGCTCGTTGAAATAGAATTTCATCGCCACCACCGTCATGCCCTCGCGCTCCACCGCCACGGTGAGCTTGTGGATCTGGCGCTTGTGCAGCAGCAGCTTGCGCGGGCGGCGCGGCTCATGGTTGAAGCGGTTGGCTTCCAGATATTCCGGGATATAGGAATTGTAGAGCCACAATTCCCCGGACTTTCCAGCGGCATAGCTCTCGTGGATGGTCGCCTTGCCGGTGCGCAGGCTCTTCACCTCCGTCCCGGTCAAGGCGATGCCGGCCTCGATCACCTCGCCGATGTCATAGTCGAAGCGGGCCCGCCGATTGTCGGCGACCACTTTGCGGGGCAGGTCTTTCTTTTTCTCAGCCATCAGGGTCTCGAAACGGGGCGTGCGCGAACCCGCGCACCGCCCCCACGCGCTTGCGTCAGTTGATCAGTCCGGCATGAACCATGGCGGCGCGGATCGCCACCTGGGCGCCCGGCGTCACCGGGATGATGGGCAGGCGCGCCTCTTCCTGCATCTTGCCGAGCAGCGACAGGGCATATTTGGTGGGCGCCGGGCTGGATTCCATGAACAGTGCCGTGTGCAGCGGCACCAGCTTGTCCTGGAGCTTCAGCGCGCCGGCATAATCGCCGGCCGCGCAGGCGGCCTGGAATTGCGAGCACAGCGCCGGGGCGACGTTGGAAGCCACCGAGATGCAGCCGACGCCGCCATGGGCATTGAAGCCGAGCGCGGTGATGTCCTCGCCCGAGAGCTGGATGAAGTCCGCGCCCATGGCCTGACGCTGCAGCGACACCCGCGACATGTTGGCGGTGGCATCCTTGACGCCGACGATGTTGGGCAACTCATAGAGCCGCGCCATGGTGTCGACGCTCATGTCCACCACCGAGCGGGCGGGGATGTTGTAGATGAAGATCGGCAGGTCGACGCTGGCCGCGATCGCCTTGAAGTGCTGGTACAGCCCTTCCTGGGACGGCTTGTTGTAATAAGGCGTCACCACCAGCAGCGCATCGGCGCCGGCCTTTTGGGCGTGCTGGGAGAATTCGATGGCGGTAGCGGTGTCGTTGGAGCCGGCCCCGGCCATCACCGGCACCCGGCCCGCCGCCTGATCCACCGCCCAGTCGATCACACGCTTGTGCTCATCGTGGGAGAGCGTGGGGCTTTCGCCGGTGGTGCCCACGGGCACGAGGCCGTTGGTCCCTTCCGCGATCTGCCAGTCCACGAAGTCGCGGAACGCCTTTTCATCCAGCGCGCCATTCTTGAACGGCGTGACCAGGGCGGTGAAGGAACCGCGAAACAACGACGCGGGCGATGCGGACGACATGGCTGGTGCCTTGTTTTCTATTTTCGATGCGCCCGCGCCTTGGCGGACGCGGGACGGACCGCATCAGATACAGCGTTGTCACCGGAACGAAAAGGGTGTGTCTTATCATCCTGGGATTGCAGCGCCGCCAAACCGCCCGCATCGATATTTACGGTGGTTAGCCTTTCGTCAACGCGGGTCGACCAAGATCGCCCCCGTGCCAGCTCCGGCGCTGCGCCTCGAGGATTGATGATGTCGCCTGCTCGCTTCCTGCTCTCCTGCACCGCTTTGGCGTTGACGCTCGCGCTGGTGGCACCGGCAATTGCGGCCTCCGGCACCTCTGCGTCCTCAACCAGCAGCAGCGCTTCCGGTTCCAAGGCCGATTCGGACGCCAAGAAGAAAGCCGACGCCAAGAAGGCCGCGGACGCCAAGAAGGCCGCAGCGTCGAAGACCGACAAGAAGACCGAGACCAAGGCCGCCGCCAAGGCCAACTCCAATGCCAAGGCGGCCGCCAAACCGGCGGGCAAGTCCGCCGCCACCGCGGCCCGCACCGCCGCCCGCGCCGCCCCGCTGACGCTGGCCGCCACCAGCGCCTTGCCCACCGGCGAACTGGGCACGCTGCGCAATGCGGTCACCGCCGCCAAGAACGGCCGCGGCACCGAGGCTTTGGCCGCCGCCCGCGCCATGGACGATCCGGTCGCCCGCACCCTGGTGACCTGGCTGGTGATCCGCCATGCCCCCAATGACTACGGCTTCGACAACATCGCCGCCTTCCTGCGCGACAAGCCCGGCTGGCCGACCCAGAGCACCCTGCGCCGCCGCGCCGAGCGGGTGCTGCTGGCGGAAAATCGCGATCCCGCCACCGTGCGCGCCTTCTTCTCCGACGGCGATCCGCTCTCCGGCGAGGGCAAGATCGCGCTCGCCCGCGCCTTCGCCGCTTCCGGCGACCGCAACACCACCGCCGCTCTGGTGCGCGATGCCTGGCGCAGCGACGACATGAGCGAGAGCGTCGAAAACCTGGTGCTGGGCGAGTTCGGCGTGCTGCTGACCCGCGCCGACCATAAGGCCCGCGCCGACCGTTACAGCTACAAGCCCGACCAGGCCCGCGCTTTGCGCGCCGCCGCCCGCGCCGGCTCCGACGTGGTGCTGCTTACCCAGGCCCGGCTCGCCATCGCCAAGAAGGCGCCGGAGGGGGCGAAATTGTTCGCCCAGGTGCCGTTCAATCTGGCCAATGACCCGGCCTATCTGTTCGCCAAGTCGCAATTGCTGCGCCGGGCGCAGAAGGACCAGGAGGCCGCCGCCGCCCTCCTCCAGGCGCCCAACAGCCAGGAAGCGGTGGTGGACCCCGACGAATGGTGGATCGAGCGCCGCCTGGTGGCCCGCGAGCTGCTGGATGCCGGCGATCCCAAGACCGCCTATCGGGTCGCCGCCACCGGCGCCACGCCGCTGGCCGATAATTACCGCGCCGAACAGCAGTTCACCGCCGGCTTCATCGCGCTCGCCTTCCTGAAGGACCCGCGCACCGCCGGCGCGCATTTCGCCAAGGTGGCGGAAAACCAGTCCAACCCCATCACCTTGTCGCGCGCCGCCTTCTGGCAGGGGCGGGCGGCGGAAGCGGCGGGCGACACCGGCAGCGCCCGCGCCCACTACGAGCGCGCCGCCCGCTACAGCACCGCTTACTACGGCCAATTGGCCCGCGCCCGCCTCGGCCAGCCGCCGGTGGCCCTGCGCCGCACGCCGGAAGCTTCCGGCGCCACCCGCGCCACCTTCAACCGCATCGAGCCGGTGAAAGCCATCCGCCTGCTCTATGCTTTGGGCGAGCGCGACGTGGCCATGACCATGTATTACGACCTCGCCTGGCGCATGGAAGACAGTTCCCAACTCGGCCTGCTGGCCGAACTGGCGCAGGAAAACAATGACGCCCGCGGCGCGCTGGTGGTGGGCAAGGAAAGCGTGGCCGAGGGCCATCCGCTCGATGCCCAGGCGTTCCCCACCATCGGCATCCCGGCCTACAGCTCCATCGGCAACCCGGTGGAGAAGGCCATGGTCTATGCGGTGGCGCGGCAGGAAAGCCAGTTCAACCCCCGCACCCTCTCCAGCGCCAAGGCCATGGGCCTGATGCAGGTGACGCCGGAGGCCGGACGCGAAGTCACCAAGAAGACCGGCGTGCCATTCTCCGAAGAGCGGCTGATGAGCGACCAGTCCTATAACGTGCAGTTCGGGGCCGCCGAACTGGGCGAACTGATGGAGAATTACGGCGGCAACACCGTCATGGTGTTCGCCGCCTACAATGCCGGGCGCGGCTCGGTGCGCAAATGGATCGACCGCTATGGCGATCCGCGCTCGCCGGATGTGGACGCCATCGATTGGGTGGAGATGATCCCCTATTCCGAAACCCGCAACTATGTGCAGCGGGTGATGGAAAATTACCTGGTCTATCGCGCCCGCTTCGGCACCGACCGCACCACCCCCATCGCCACCCGCTGAGGCGGGCGGGGCGCCCAGGGCCGCCCCCTCACCGCAAGATCCCGCGGCATCCGGCCTCCCAGCCGGGTGCCGTTTTCATGTCACGGCGGCGATGGCGCGCTCAGCCGGCAGCGTCGAACTGGCGCCGGCTGTCCTGGATCCGCTGCTGATGGGCCTCGGCCCAATCCACCAGACCCGCCAAAGGGGCCAGCACCGACTGCCCCAGAGGCGACAGCCGATATTCCACGCTCGGCGGCTTGGTGGGAAACACAGTGCGGATCACCAGGCCGTCCCGCTCCAGATCCCGCAGGGTCTGGGTCAGCATGCGCTTGGAAATGTCCGGAATGGCGCGGTGCAACGCGCTGAAGCGGCTGGCGCGCGCGGCCAGGGCCGCAACGATGAGCACGGTCCACTTTTCGCCCACCCGGTCGAGAATGCTGCGAACCGGGCATAGGCTGGGATCGAATCCGGCCACCGGCCCGCTCTGCTGCTGCCACCGATCAAAGCGCTCCACAAACGCCGGAACAGGCTGCATGGTGGTTCCCTCTACGTACCCTGCGCACAAAATTCTGCCTCCTTCTTTTATGGCACGTTCGGACATAAATGGCACCTGGTCTCAATTAGAGACATGGAATGGATCTGTCATGAGCGCTCAGTCCCGCCTTCTCGTCACCGGCGCCAGCGGCCAGTTGGGCCAGCTCGTGCTGGACCAGTTGCTCACCCTTGTTCCCGCTGAGCGGATCGTCGGCCTCGTGCGCAGCGCCGAAGTCGGCCGCCGCCTGACCGACCGCGGGATCGAGACCCGCCTCGGCGACTACGACCAGCCGGAGACGCTGGATGTGGCCCTATCCGGCATCGACCGGGTGCTGCTGATTTCCTCCAACGCCATCGGGCGGCGCGGGCCGCAGCATGGCAATGTCATCGCCGCCGCCCAGCGGGTGGGCGTGAAGCTGATCGCCTATACCAGCCTGCTGCATGCCGACACTTCGCCGCTGGGCCTTGCCGCCGAGCATCTGGCCACCGAAGCCCTCCTGCGCGCCTCCGGCGTTCCCTTCGTGCTGCTGCGCAACGGCTGGTACAACGAGAATTATACGGCCAGCATCGCCCCGGCCCTGGCCCATAACGCCCTCTTCGGCTGTGCCGGCGCGGGCCGGATCGCCTCTGCGGCGCGCGTGGATTACGCCGCCGCAGCAGCCGCCGTTCTGACCACGCCGGAGGATCTGTCCGGCCGGGTGTTCGAACTGGCGGGCGATGGCAGCTACACCCTGGCGGAACTGGCGGCGGATATCGCCCAGCAGTCGGGCAAGGCCGTGGGCTATGTCGACCTGCCGGAGGCGCAGTACCAGGCCGCCCTGGTGGGCGCCGGCCTGCCCGAGCCCCTGGCGGCCATGCTGGCCGACAGCGACGCCGGGGCTGCCAAGGGCGGATTGTTCGATGACGGCCGCCAGCTTAGCACCCTCATCGGCCGACCCACCACGCCGATGACGGTATCGGTCGCGGCCGCGCTGAAGGCGCTCTGAGGTCCAGCCGGCGCGCGATCCCCTGCGGCGGGCCCGGCTGCGTGCCTGCCGCAAGGACATATCATTCCATCCGCGGTGGAGTTGCTCTGCCCCTGGAATGATATCGCCACTCACTCTGCCGCAGCGGAAGGCTTTCAGGCACCAGCCTCCAATCAAATCACTGATATACCGTCGACATACCACATAAAGGTACCGCCAAGCCTAAGCCTCTGCTATGGAGTTCTGCCTCGAAAACTTCAGTGGAGCGAGACGTGAAATTTTTCATATCTGCCATTGCCGTTGCCACCACAGTGTTCACCGCGCCGGTCATGGCGCAAATGCAGCAACAGCCCATGCCGGCCGCCAATTGGCTGTTCGTGCAAGTGGCCGATACCGCCACTGTGCAGGGCGACAAGCTGGTGCTGAAGGGCGTCGCGCCCCAGACCGTCATGTTCACTGATCGCCCCGAGCGCATGACCGGCGACACCACCACCGCCGCCTTCGTGAAGACCTGGACCGTGGGCAAGGACAGCTTCCAGAAGGATCCGCCGAATGCCACCCTCTCCATGGTGGTGGACGGCAAGACCCAGGTTTCCGTGGTGGAGCTGATGGATCCGGAACTGTCCGGCGATACGCTCACCTACACCATGCATGTCCTCAGCGACGAGAAGCCGGTCTCCGGCACCTCGCCCAGCCTGTTCATCGATTGGTGGCGCGCAGGCTTCGGCCATTGCTGGCGCGGTTTCTATGGCGGCGTGCACTGCAACTGAGCGCAAGTTCAGCGCCTTCGTTCTGATCCCGGACGCCCGGCCGTCGTTCTGACGGCCGGGCGCTCTCGTACAAGCCCCGGCGCCGTTCTGGGCTGCTTTTGCTGATCAATCGATCAACGCGCCTCACCCACCTGCCGCAGATCGAACGGTGTGGTCTGGTAGATCTGATTGATCCAGTTGCCGAACAAGAGATGGGCATGGCTGCGCCAGCTGTTGCGCGGCGGGCGGCTCGGATCGTCCTCGGGGAAATAGTTGCGCGGCACGGCGACCTTCATGTTGGCCGCCACATCGCGAAAATACTCGTCCGCCAGCGAGGACGAGTCATATTCGATATGGTTGAACATGTGCAGGCAGCGGTGGGCCGGGTCATCCAGCAGGCCGAGGCCGCCTTGTTCCGAATCCATCAGCACGGTCAGGCCGCTGTCGGGGGCGATGTCGGCCCGGCGCAGTTCGGTCCAGCGCGACACGGGGATGGCGAAATCATCGGAGAAGCCGCGCAGGAACGGCGATGACGGCGCCAGATTGCGGTGCGCGAACACCCCGAACGCCTTCTCCGCCAAGAGATGCTTGGGCAAACCGTGAAAGTGATGCGCCGCCGCCTGCGCGCCCCAGCACACGGTGAAGCAGCCGTGCACATGGGTCTGCGTCCAGTCGAAGATGCGGCGCAGCTCATCCCAATAGGTCACCTGCTCGAAGGGCAGCGTCTCCACCGGCGCGCCGGTGACCACCAGCCCGTCGAAGCGCTCGCCCCGCACATCCTCCCAATCGCGATAGAAGGAGGCGATGTGGCCGCTGTCGGTATTGCGGGCCACGTGGTTGGTGATCTTGACCAGGGTCAGTTCCACCTGCAGCGGGCTTGCCCCCAGCAGCCGGGCGAACTGGGTCTCGGTCTTGATCTTGTTGGGCATCAGGTTCAGCAGCGCGATGCGCAGCGGCCGGATGTCCTGGCGCACCGCATCGGTCTCGCGCAGCACCATGACGCCCTCGCCCTCCAGCGTGGCGCGGGCGGGAAGATCATCGGGAACCTTGATGGGCATGAATACTGTCCTCCACCACGGCCTGGCTTGAGATCAGGCGTGAACGCGCTTGCAAGACGCTGGACAGACGCAAGTGGCTAGATCCGTATAATTGCCGGTTCGGCCACATCCTCCCATTGCGGGGAGCGCCACCTTGCTCGGGAGCAGGTTGGCGTTGGGCGTCGGGCCCAACTCTTGATGTGCCGCCGCGTTTAAACCTGTCGGCGAAAAATCGCAAGCGCCCGTGGCCACGGAATCGAGCGCAAGCGCCCGTCGGCGCAAAATCGGGGCCCCTGCCCGCCCGCCGCCCCGAGCTGTCTCCGCCCCCTGCCGTCTGCGCCCCTGCCCGCCCGCCGTCCCGGCGCTCACGCCTCGGGCGGGGGCTCCGCCACCAGGGCCCTGGCCTGCGCCACCCAGGCCTCGCGCTCGATGCGGCCGGGGAAGGCCAGCGCCGCCCCCACCCAGCGCACCTCCTCCGGCGACCAGGCGGCGATCTGGCGCCAATGGTAGATGCCCAGCGCATTGAGCTTCTGCTCATTCTGCGGGCCGATGCCCCTCAGCCGCTTGAGATCGTCCGCCAGCCCTTCCGGCGCCCCCAGCAGCGGCGGCGGCGTTCCCACGCTCGGCACGGGCGTGCCGGCAGCGGGCGCCTCGGTCCGAGCTGCCGCTGCCCGCTCCGCCGCCGGGCGGGTACGCGGGCGCTTGGGCTTGGGGGCCGCCGGCGGCGGATCGGGCAGGCCCAGCGGCAGTTCGGGATCGCTAGGTGCCAGTGGCACCATATCGTGCGGCACATGATGCGGCTGCGGCCGGGCCGCATCCGGCGCCGGCGCCCGGCGGGAGCGTGCACTTCGGGCGCGGGGCGCATCCGGCGCAGCGGTCTCCGGGGCGGCATCGTTCTCCGGGGCGGCGGTCTCCGGGGCGGCGGCGGTCGCGCGTACGGGCGCCACGTCCTCGTCGGCGTCCTCATCCAGCGACATCAGCGCCGCCTGGGCCAGATAGGCGGTACGGCGCTGCTCGGCGCGGCGGCGCACCAGCAGCGCCAGCCCGCCGCCCAAAGCGAAGGCCACCAGCAGCAGCAGCGCGGCGTGCAGATCAAAGCCCATCATGAACCGTCCCGGGCGCCGGCGCGGCGGGCCAGATAGATGGTGGCGAAGCCCAGCGCGAACGCCAGCATTTCATATGGCCACAACGCCCAGACCAGATAGACCATCCGCTCTCCCCACCGGACGCCGCACCCCGGCGCCGCTCATCGTCCGCCAGCACCGCCACAGGCCCGCCGCGTCACCGCTCCGGGCCCGTCTCCCGCACGCCGATCGCTACCCCGCCCACCGTCGCCGACGCCCGCGCCGGGCCGGCGGCGGGCGCCGCATCCACCAGCGCCGAACCGGGCACCGGCGTCATCCATTGCACATGGGGCGCCGGCACTCCCGCCGCCACCAGCGCCGCCACCAAAGCGCGCCCGCGCGCCTCGGCCACTTCGGGGGCGATGACTTCGTCGGGGCGCAGGCTCGCCACCCGCGCCGCCTCCAGCCCGAGCGCCGGACACCGCAACGCCACCGCCGCCAGCCGGTCCAGAGCCGGGGCGCTGTCGGGGGTCGGGCGGCCCTGGGCATCGAACCGCAGGCCCCGGCCCAGCGCCGCCTCCACCAGCCGCAGGCATTCGGCCGCGCCCACCGGAATCCCCACCGCCGCCGGCTCGATGGCCGCCTCGCCGGAGACGCTCGGCGGCAGGCCGGCCTTGAGCCGGGTGGCGATCATCTCGCCCGAGCGAGGGGCGGCGCCGATGCCGGCGAGCAGCATCTGACCGTCGGTCAACCGCAGGTCGCCGCTCTCCAGCCGGGCCAGTTGCGCCAGCCCCACCTCCAGCGCCGGGCGAAAGCCCTCCGGCGCGCCGCCGCCGACGGCGGAGACGTCATTGACCCGCACGCCGGGAAACAGTCGCGCCACCATGGCATCCACCGCCGCATGGGTCGGTGCGTCGGGAAAGAAGCCGGACAAGGTGATGCCGGCTTCGTCGCTGCGGGCGGCGAACACATAAGGCGAGATCACCGGCGGCAGCACCTTCGCCGCATCCACCCCCACCCCCGGCGGCGGCGCCTTGGCCGCCTCGCGCAAAGTGGTGAAGCTGGTGCTGTCCGCCGCCTCGCCGGACAAGGTGACCACCGTGTCCTGAATGCTGGCCTCGCCCGCCGCCATGCGGTTGACCTGCGCCAAAGCGAAGGTCACCGCCGCGATCCAGGCATCTACCGCGGGGCCGCCGGAGGCGAGCCGCACCTGGTCGCTCACCTGCGCCCCCGGAAACAGGCTCTTGACCGCATCATTCATCACCCGCCGCGCCTCTTCGCTGGGAGCGTAGCCGGAGAGGTTCAGTTGCGGCCCCCGGCGCCAGACGCGCCACACGAACGGGCTTGCGGGCGGCGGCTCGATGGCGAAGCGGGCGATCTGGAACCCCTCGGGCGGAGCGCGGCGGGCGGCGGCGAGGGCGTCATAGATCGGGAAACTGCCGGCGGCCCCCTCCAGCGTGATGGCGGTGTCGGACAGCGCCACCCGGCCATGGGGCAGCAGCGCCAGCTGGGTGGCGGCGAAGCGCACCGCCTTCAGCCACAGATCGGTGGCCGGGGCGCCGTCGCCGGGCTTGGTGCCGTCGGAAATGCCGACATCGGGCATCGCCGCATGCAGCGCATTCTCCACCGTGGCCCGCGCCGCCTCGGACGGCACATAGCCCTCCAGGCGCACGGTGTTGCCATCGCGTCCCGCCGACCAGGTGAAGGGCGCCGCCACAGGCGGGCGCACCGCGAACCGCGCCAGCCGGAAATCCTGCGGCAGCGGCTCGTGCAAGGAACGCGAGAGCGCATCATAGGTGGCCAGGCTGGGCGCCCGCCCCTCGATGGAGAAGGCATCGTCCGACAGGCTGACCCGGCCGGACGGCAGTTGCGACAGCGCCTGCAACGCGAACGCCACCACTGCGGCGAAATCACCGGGCGGGGCGCCGCGGGCGCGCACCAGCCGGTCCATGCCGCGCACGGTGAGCCCCGGCGGCAGCGCCTTCACGGCGGCAACGATGCGCAGCAGCGCATATTGCGACGGCACATAACCGTCCATTTGCAGGGTGGCGCCATCGCGCACCACCGAGAAGGTGAAGGGGCGGCGCTCCGGCAGCAGGGTGGTGGCGTCGCGCACCGTGCGCACCCCCGGCAGGCCCTCGATGACCCGGCGCACCTTGTCGCGCGGCTCCTGCGCCAGCGCCTCGCCGACGATGGTGGCGTCACGGCCGGAGAAGCGGGCGGTGGCCCACGATTCGCCGGCCTCATTCAGGAGCGTGATCGCCTGCTCGGTCAGGTCCGCCTCAATGGCGGCGCGGCTGGTGGTGAGGACGAAGGCAATGAGCGCGCACAGCAGCAGGCCGCCGGCGGCCAGCACCCGCAGATCCCAACGCCCGGCCTGCCATCGGACCCTGGGCCCGGCTGCCCGCGCCGGGCCGACGGCCCGGTCTTCGGGGCCCGCCTTCGCATCCATCCGCCCACTCCCGTCCCGCGTCTTCGGCGCAGGCCCGGCTGCGCGCCGCGCCCGCCGCATCGCGCGGATGCGCCTTAGAGCGGAACAGGGACTTCACCACAGTTCGGCCACCGCCGGAAGCGGCGCGACGCGCCATCCCCCAGCGGAATGGCGAAGAGGGGTGGAAGGGCAGGCCCGCACGCGCTGCCTCCACCTGAGAACAGCGCGTGCCCAAGGGCGTGGCGGCTTAGAAGTCGCGTTCGAAATACACCAGCCCGCGATGGGCGTTCACGCTCTGACTGGGCAGGCCATAGTCGGTCTGCACATAATCAGCGGCGGCATAGCGGGTGTAGTCATACTGCACGCCGATGATGAGATTGGCCACCGGCGTCCATACCAGATTGGCGCCCACATTGGCGTTGCGCCCGCCGGAGGCGCCATAGGTGGCCTGGGCGGTGGCATTGTTGATGTTCCACTCGGCATAGCCGCCGAAGATCGCCGAATTCCAGGTGGACGACCAATTGTGCAGGTACTGGGCGGTAACGTTCCAGCCGGAGATCAGCGACAGGCCGGTGCCGGTCACCAGCGCGTCCGGCGGCGCGAACGCGCCGGACGGATT
The DNA here is from genome assembly GCA_943369575.1 of Azorhizobium sp. AG788. Classification (GTDB taxonomy): domain Bacteria; phylum Pseudomonadota; class Alphaproteobacteria; order Rhizobiales; family Xanthobacteraceae; genus Azorhizobium. Next base: position 14,627 of record CALRNP020000012.1, read on the forward strand.
GATCAGCCCCAGATAGGAGGTGGCGCCGTTGGTATAAGCGGTCTGCAGATAGAGGGTGTCGCCATCGGCGATGGCCGGCAGCTTGAACATCACGCCAGCCTGGAGCGCGTAGCCCCATTCGTTGGTGGAATTCAGGGTGCTGAGCAGGTCGAGGCCACGCACCTGATGCAGCGCGCCGGACAATTGGAATGTACCCCAGCTGCCGTCATTGCGGAAATTGGCGACGATGTCCGGCACCTGCGACCCGCCCTGGTAATTGTCCAGCGTATCCGGCAGCGTCGGGTCGTAGCTATTGACCCCGGCATCGCGGAAGGCGGAATCCTCCAGCGACAGCGTGCCGGAGAAGCCGTTGCCGAACTCCATGGTGTAGGCGATCAGATTGATCTTGGTGTCATCGCCGATGGTGGCCGGATCAGTGCCGAGCACATTGGCGTTGGCATAATAAGAGAAGAAGGATTCCAGGTGGCCGAAGGTGAAACCGGCGAACTGGATGAAGGCCTGGCGCAGGTCAACCTCGGCTTGATTGGGGCCGTCGGACCAGGGATCGGAGGTACGCCAGCGGAAGCGCGCCTCCATGAAGGAGCGCAGGGTGCCGTATTCGGTCTGGGTGCGGGCGTCGAGGATCACGCCGGCGGTGGCGATGGAATAGGTCTTGTCGTTGATGGCCGGATAGTTGCTGTAGGTGTTGAAATAGCCTTCGGCATAAAGATATCCGCCCACCCGCAGGCAGGTGTCGGTGCCGGGAATGTAATAGAAACCCGCGCCCTCGGCGGTGCATTGCTTCACATAATTGACGCCCGCGGCCTTGACCGGGAGATCCGCGCCCTGCGCCACCCCGGCGCCCATCAGCATCGCGGCAACGGCCACGCCCGCCTGAAGACCCTTCATGACATTCCCCTGCCCCAAGCCGGCGGCTGCCCCCCCGGCGGATGTCCATACAGGTGAGAGTATGCCCGAGGGCAGAGAGTCTGAACAGGTGCGCGGGGCTTCTTTGCAGCAATTCTCATGCACCACCCGCCAATTGCAAGGCGGTGCGGACAAAATATCAAGTATCGCAGGCTCAGGCCCAAGCATTCCCTAAGGACAACCTGCGACACATGAGCATTAGCGCAGGATGGCAACGCCACCTAATCATGTCGGCCGCGGGGAACATTGCCCCGAGCGGGAGAGAACCCCGAACTCTGTAGCGAAGGTCCGAAAGACGTGTCGTCAGACAACAAAAAACCCCGGCGGTTGCCCGCCGGGGTTCTTAGACCACTGATCGATGAGATCAGAAGTTGCGCTGAGCGCGGAAGCCACCCGACCACACGTCGGTGGAACCACCAGCGATGGAGCAAGCAGAGGTGACGGTGGAGCAAGCCGCACCAGTCGTGTTGTTGTAGTAGCCGAGGGTCTTCTCGCCATCAACCTTCGAGTAGAGCACTTCGAGGCCGAGGTCCAGGTTCTTCACCGGCGACCAGATGGTGTTCAGACCAACCTGGTACATGTTGGAGTCAATGGCGCCGACGGTGTTGGTCGGGGTGTTGACTTCAACATAACCACCGAAGATCGCCGAACGAACGTTCGGGACCCAGTAGTGACGGTACTGACCCTGAATGGCCCAGCCGGTGACGGTGCTGTAGCTACGGTTGGTAGCGTTCCACACGGCGTCGGCGAGGGTGTAGTAGGACCCGTCGGTGACGGTCACAGCGCCAGTGGCGCTGGTGCCGAGGGTGATGCTGCCGAGCGAGGTCGCGCGACCCTGGCTGGTACCAGAGAGGCCGAGGTAGCTCAGAGCGCCGTCAGCATAGTTGGCCTGGAAGTAGACGCTGTCGCCAGCGCTGATCATCGGCAGCTTGATTTCGGCCGACAGACCGAGGCCATAGCCCCAGGTGTTGGTCGTGTTCTGGCCCAGGAACAGGGTGCCGGTGCCGGTGGGCAGCAGCGAGTTGACCTGGTGAGCGGCGGCCGAGAGCTGCACGGAGCCCCAAGCCTGGTCGACGCGGAGGTTGCCGACGATGTCAGGAACCTGCTGGCCAGCCTGGGCGTTGGTGTAGCTCAGACCCGTGGTCGAAGCAGTGATCAGGCCGGCGGTGGCGGCAGTGACCTGCGAGCCGGTGGTGCGGTTCACAGCGTCTTCCAGGGCGAGGGTCGCCGAGAAGCCGTTGCCGAACTGAGCGGTATAGGCCAGAGCCGTGGTCCACATGTTCGAACCAGAATACAGCGTGGTGTAGCTGTAGCTGGTGCCCGTGTCGAAGAACGACTGGGTGTAACCGAAGGTGAAGCCAGCGAACTGGATGAACGCGCGCTCGAAGTACAGACCAATGCCACCGCCCGTGCCGGCAGCCGACTGGGAATCCCAGCTCATGCCGAAGCGGATGTAGGAGCGCAGGGTGCCGTAATCGGTCTGCGTGCGAGCGTCCATGCCCATGACGGCGCGAGCGCGGGTCAGGTAGCTGTTGTCGTCGCTATCCTTGATGGGATAACCGGCAACGCCGGCGCCGGGGCCGTTGAAGCCCGTGGCAGTGGTGCTGGCGATCATCGGGTTGAACGTGCCGACCGCGTTGACGTAGGTGTCAAAGCGAGCGTAGCCGTCCAGCTTCAGGCAGGTGTCGGTGCCGGGAATGTAGTAGTAACCCGCGCCGTAGGCCGAGCACACCTTCACGTACTCGACAGCCTTCGCCTTGACGGGAAGGTCGGCGGCCTGAGCGCCGGCGACGGCGGCGAGACCCGCGACGCTACCGAGCAGAAGGCTTTTCACCATCTTCATTGTGACCTCCAAAATTTTGTTCCGAGGGAGCGAGCGCCGCATCGTCGGTGCTGACGCACCCCGTGAGATTCTTGCCCCGATTCCCCCACCGCGCTGATCTCCAAGGCTCTTGCCCAAGGACCTTCACAGGAAGGGGCGACCGGGGACTGCCCCCCTTCGTCGCAATGTCACCTTACAAAAGGCAGACATTGGATCAACTCAAAGCATGCCCCCGAAGGCCGGCAAACAGGTGTTTTCCAGGCGGTGTTGCAGGAATAGCACGCTTCTTGGTCACCAATATATTACCGCCTATTGCGCCGCCAACCCTGCCCCCGCCTTGATTGTGCCGCCGTTCCGGGCCGCTCCCGGCACCGGCACGGCCACCCCCTTGGAGGCAGCCGCCGCGCAACGCCAAGGCGGTGCGCTAGCGCCTGAGGGGCGCGAATATCCTTGAAACTTCATCAGAATCGCCGACCCCGGCGCGGCCGCCATCCCGCCGACCGGCGGGGCGATTCCCTCTTTCCCGGCAATCGCCAGGCGCGAACCGGCAGCCCTCAAGCTTTGCGGCGGCGCGAATCCCGCGATTTCGCCGGACCTCAGAACGCCGGCGCGGCGATCCGGTTCCACCGCACTGCATCATGGCAAAGTCGGGATTCGCGGGTGCGACCCCACCTGTGGCAATTCAGCAACAGAGCGCACGCCCTCGCCCCGGCGCTGCCGCAAATGCGGCCCGGCGGCGCGCATTGGCCGCGACCTTCAACCTGTGACCATGAGACGGCACGCTTTCTCCCTCATCCCGGTGGCGCTCGCTCGAATCGCCAAATGGCGACGTCCCAGCTATCCATCGGCGGAGCGCACCGCTTTCGGGGAGAGGTCGGGGAACGATGATGGACACCGGCAGCACGGCAGCGGACCTGGACATCACCACCCTGCGCCGACGCTTCCTGCTCACGGTGATGGCGGCGGGGCTGTTGTGGGGCGGCGGCATCACCATTCCCGCCCAGTTGGGCTGGGTGCCGCTGGGGCCGGAGCAGACCGACAACAATTTCGCCTTCACCGCCGCCAACTGCGTGCTGATGCTGATCCTGTGGCGCTGCCCTTCCAGCTTCATGCCGGTGGCCATCACCTATCTCACCGCCGCGTTCGTCCACGTCTCGGCGGCGCAGTTCAATGTGCATGCCGATCCTCTGCGCATGCTGCTGTATTTTCCCTTCGTCGGCGCCATCTTCCTCATTCTGGGCGGGCTGGCGGCCTGGATCGCCATCGCGCTGGCGCTGGCCGTATTCGCGGCGGCGGTGACGACCGGAGATCTGACGGTGACGCCGCTGGCGGCCAGCACCTTCGTGCTGACCCTCTGCATGACCGGCCTGTTCTTCCACGCCTTCCGCATCCAGGCGATTGCCACTCTGCGCACCGTCTCGGCCCAGAATGCGGCGCTGGACGCGGCGGCGCGGCAGGACCACCTCACCCACCTGCTCAATCTGCGCGCCTTCCGCGCGGCCATGCAGGCGCATCTCTCCCGCCAGGGGGCGGACGAGACCTGCTGCGTCGCCTTCCTGGACGTGGACCACTTCAAGGCCATCAACGATCGCCATGGCCATGCAGGCGGCGATGCGGTGCTGGTGGCGCTGGCCGGCGCGCTCACCGCGCGGGTGCGGCCGCAGGATGTGGTGGCGCGCATCGGCGGCGAGGAATTCGCCATCCTGCTGCCGCGCACCCCCGCCGCTGAGGCGATGGTGCTGCTGGAGCGCGTGCGCGCCGCGGTGGAGGTGATGCAGGTGGAGATCGGCAGCGAGCGCCTGGCGGTCACAGTCTCGCTCGGGCTGTCCGCCACCCGCGGTCCCGCCGGCACCGTGGACGAGATGCTCCGTTCCGCCGATCTGGCCATGTATCGGGCCAAGGACGCCGGCCGCAACCAGGTGGCCCTGGGTCTGCATTGAAGCGGGAGGCCCCGCCGACAGCTAGGGCTCCGGGGTCCAGGGCGTCATGCGCAGGACGTTGCCGCCCAGTTGCGCAAAGGCGCGCTGGCGGCAGGAGAACACGATGATCTGCTGGTTGCTGGCCTGCCGGTGCAGGGCATCGAACATGCGCTCGATGCGGTCGTCGTCGGAATAGACCAAAGCGTCATCCAGGATCACCGGCGCCGGCTCGCCGTCGCGCGCCAGCAGACGGGCGAAGGCGAGGCGGGTGAGCACCGCCAATTGCTCGCGCATGCCGCCGCTGAGCCCCCCGACCGGCTCCTCGACGCCATTGCGGCGCACGGTGGAGGGCAGCAGCGTCGCCTCGTCGAAGGTCACCGCCGCATCCTCGAACAACAGGCCCAGCAGCGGGCGCAGTTCGCCCATCACCGGCGCGAAATAATGGTCGCGGGCCTCGCCGCGCGCCGCTGTCAGCGCGGTGCTGAGGCGGCTGAGCAGCGCCACCTCGCGCTCCAGGCGCGCCACCCGCGCCTGCGCTGCCGCCAGCTTATCGGTCGCCTCCTGCCACGCCTCTTCCACCGCCGCGTCGGAGCGGGTGCGGATCTGGCCGGCCAGTTCGGCGGCCTCTTCGCGCAGCTTGGCAACTTCGCTGGCGGTCGCGGTGCGGATGGAGCGCATGCGCTGCATCTTGGCCTCGGCCGCCGGCAGATCGGGCGCCCCGGCCCGCAGCGCCTCGACCCGCGCCTGCGCCGCCATGAACACCGGCTCGGCCTCAGCGAATGTGGCCGCCAGCGTCTTCAGCCGGTCGGCGCGCTCCTCCTTCGGCCCCAACGCGCTGTCCAGCGCCCGCAGGTCGGAAGTGCTGGCGGCCAGCGCCCGCTCGGCCTCCACGACCTGATCGGTGGTGGCCGTGTGCTGCGCGTGGGCCTCACGGGCGGCGTGCCGCGCCTGCATCACCCCGGCCTCGGCCTGCACGAGGGCGCCGCGCACGGCTTCGGGATCGCCCTTCAGTTCGCTCTCGCCCTGGCTCTGCGCCTCCAGCCGGGCGATGGTCTCCTGCAAGGTCGCCAGCCCCTTCGGCGCCAGCAAGCTGAGCCGCTGCCGGGCCAGATCCAGCTTGTTGGCCAGGTCGCGCGCCGCGCCGTCGCGCTGGCGCGCGGCATCCAGGCTGTCGACGCCCAGCCGCGCCAGCAGCGCGTCGCGCTTGGCCTCACCGCCCGCCAGATCCTCCTGGCCATAACGCCCCGGCGGCAGGGTCAAGGTGAGGCGGCCGATGCCGGCGATGTCCAGCGTGGTGGTCGCCGTCAGCGGCTGCTCGGCGCCATCGGCCAGCGCGGTGCCGGCAATGGCGATGCGGCCGGCGACGCCGGCGGCATAATCGATCCGCAGCACCGGCACCCGCGCGGCGATGACCGCACGCAGATGCGCCAATTCCGCCTCCTGCGCCTCCAGTTGCTTGAGCGCCTGCGGCGGCAGGGCCAGCACCTTCAATTCCGCCTCGATGGCTTCCACCTCGGCGCGCCCGGCTTCGGCCTTGGCATAGGCCTCTTTCTGGCCGGCCAGATGCTCGGCGGCGGCGCGGGCCTGCAGCGCCTTGTCCAGGCGGGTGAGCAGGTCGCGGGTCTCGCGCTCTTCGCGCTCGGCGGCGTCCACCGCCGCGGCCGCTCCCTGGCCGGCGGCGGCCACATCGCGCTGGCGCGCCAACGCCGCGTCGCGGTTGCGGCTGCGCTCGGCCGCCTGGTCGTGCAGGATTTCGAAGCGGGCGAGATCGGCGCGATAGCGCTCCACGGCCTGGCGAGCGCTGTCGCGGCGATTGCCGGCCAGCGCCGCCTCCACCTCGGCGGTCTTCAAGGCCTCGCCATGGGCCTTGGCGGCGGCGAAGGCGGCCTCCGCCTGCACGACATCGCGCTGACGCTGGGCCTGCTGATCTGGATTCTCCAGTTCCGCCAGCCGCTTGCGCAGATTTGTCCGCCGGTCGAGCGCGGTGCGCAATCCCTCCACGTCGGCTTTGAGGCTGGCCTCCTGCGCCAGCAGCCGGTCGCGCTCCTCCAGCGCCTGGGCATAGGGGCCGCCAGCCTTCGGCCGCCCGGTGGCGGTGAGCAGCTTGGAGAGTTCCGCGTCGCATGCGGCCACCGCCTGCGCCATGCGCCGGCCGCCGGTGAGGGATTCCACCTCGCCCTGCACCGAGGTCAGCACGGTCTCGCGGGCCACCTTCTCGTCCTCGTCGCCCTTGCCGCGCTCGATGCCGATGACGCCCTGGCGCACCCACAGCAGGCCCGCCGGCCCCGCCGTGCCGCCCTGCACCAGTCCGCCGATGAAGCGCTCGGCCTCGTCGGCCTGGGCCACCAGCCGGCCGCTGCGCAATTCGCGCACCATGGCCCGCTTGCCGCCATAGAATTGCTTGGTGACGCGGAAGGCGCCGTCGGCGGTGGTGATGTCCGCCTCCACCAAGGGGCTGCCGCCGCTATAGGGCCGCAGCGCCCGCACCGCATTGGGGGTGCCGGTGTGCGGCTGGAAGAACAAAGCGTGCAGCGCGTCGAAGCAGGTGGACTTGCCATATTCATTGGCGGCGCAGAGCACATTGACCCCGGCGCCGATGTCCTCGACGGCGACACCCCGGCCGCCGAAGCGGCGGACATTGTGCAGGCGCAGGGCGGTCAGCTTCATGACGGCATCGCCTCGCAATAAGAGAACAGCCGCACCAAGGCGTCGCGCGCGGTCTGGCGTGCCTCGAGCGAGCGATTGTCGTCGCGGCTTTCCGTCAGCAGCGCGTCGGCGGCCTGGCGCAGCGCGCCCATGCGGTCGATGGCGTCCAGATCGTCGCTCTCGCAATCGGTGAGCAGGCCATCGGCGTCGCAGGCGAGATAGGCAAATTCCGGCGCCACCGCCGCCACCGCCGCATCCAGCCCCGCCCGCGCCTGCGGGCGCACCCGGCCGGAGGCCAGAAGCTGGATCAGGCTTTGCCGCCGCAGTGGCCCGGCGGGCAGCACCGCGGCCAGCATGGCGCCGACGTCGTCGCCGGCGAGGAGGTCCAGCGGCACCGTGCGCCACAGGAAGCTGCCGGTCTCCACCGGCACCACGTCGGGCACGGCGCCGGGGGCAGGCAGAGTCACCAGCAGCGCCCGGCCCGGTGCGTCATGCTTGAAGCGGTCCGGCTCGGGGGCGCCGCTATACCAGGTGCGGGGATTGATCTGCATCTGCCCGTGCCAATCGCCCAGCGCCAGATAATCCAGCCCGGCGCGGGTTGCGCGGTCGGGGGCCAGAATGTCGAGGCCGACGCCGTCCTCGGTAAAGCTCTGGATGGCGCCATGGGCGAGGCCCAGGCGCAGCGTCTCGGCGGGGCTTTCCGCCTGGTCCATCCAGGCGGTGAGGTCGCGGCCCGGACGCCGGGTGGTGCAGGGCGCGGGCAGCAGCAGCACGCCCGGCTCCAGGGACATCGGCGCCGCCTCGGTGGCCAGCAGGACATTGGCCGGCAGCGCCGCCCGTGCCGCCGTCCATAGTTCATCGGCCTGCAGGGAATCATGGTTGCCGGGCAGGATCACCCAGCGCAGCGGCGCATGCCCGGCCATGGCCGCCAGCGCCTGGCGCAGCATGGCCGGGGTCGGGGTCTCGGTGTCGAAGCTATCGCCCGCCAGCAGAATGGTGCCGGCGCCCCCCGCCCGCGCCGCTACCGCGAGCCGGTCGAGCACCGTATGGCGGGCATCGCGCAGACGCCCGCGCAGATCCTCCGGCAAATTGCCGAACCGCTTGCCGATATGAAGATCCGAGCTGTGAAGAAAGCGGAACATGACACCTCGGACCAGCACGACGCGGCAGAGGCCAGATCCCGTCCGCCCGCCTTTTTCCTTCCGCCGCTTCCTCCCGGTGCTGCCTGCCGCCGCCAGCCGTATGGCGATGCGGGCGAGTCGGCCCGGCGAAAGGGGCGGCGGAGCCTAGAATGAATCGCGCGCGCGCGCATCTCCACGGCTGTGGCGCCCATCGTCCGCCTTCCGCCTCCCTGCCGGAGAAACGGCGACAGGCGCGTGATGCGCTCGAATAAAGCGTTGCCGTGGAACAACACCGCCACGCTGGCGTTAATGCCAAGCTTATCCCTATTGTGGCGGAGTTAATTCAATGAGCCTGTTGCTGCTTCTTGTCATCCTCATCCTGATCTTCGGCGGCGGCGGCATGTTCTATGGCGGCGGCCGCTACCGGAACCACGGCTTTGGACTGGGCGGAATCCTGCTCATCATCCTGGTAGTCTTGCTGCTGACCGGCGGCCTCGGCCACGGCCCCATTCTTTGATGCACTGGCAGGCGCTCCCTGCGGGGCGCCTGCCTACGCCTCCTGCGCCGTAGCCTTGCGGATGACCGTGAACACATGGCGCATGGCGCGATCCTCGGCCACGCTCAACACGCCATCCCGGCGGACCATGGCCATGAGCCGCGGCAGCACGGCCTCAAGGCGAGCCGGGTCGCCGGCCAGCCGTTTGGCGGCGGTTGTGGCCCCGGTCTGGCTGCCGATCATCGCCAGGGCGCTATTACGCAAGGCGTGGCGAATATCCTCGGTCAACTCCAGGCCTTGCGCCGTTGTCAGCGCCTGCGAATAGGCGTCGATGGCCTCCAGCTGAACGCTCAGCGGCACCTGCGCCGCCACGCCCACGAACCGGATCAGAAGCTGCCCGTCCCGCGCCGCCTGGATCAGCGTGCGAGTGCCGTTGCCTGCCTCGGACGGCCGCTGCTTATCCTCCCGCGGCGTCGCCGCCCCCGTGGATGCATCGCGCCAGCCTGGGCGCTTGACCGCACGGCGGGGGAACGGCCGCTCCGGCATGGGCGTCGCCGGCAGCAGATTGCTCGGTCGGGGCCACGGCGCCGACCAGGCGGCGATCGGCGCGCGCTTTAGATGGAAATAGAGCTGCGCAGTCAGATAGGCATCCTGAAATGCGTCATGGATCGCCGCCTGGTCCCCCAGCCCCAGCCGACGCGCGCACTCGGCCAGCTTGTGGGAAGCGCCCGGCCAGGTCTGGCGCGCCGCGTCCAGGGTGCAGAACGCCCCCTTGCCGAGCGGCGGGCGCTGGGCCTTGCGCAGTTCGCGCTCCACATAATGCAGGTCGAAGCCAGCATTGTGCATCACCAGGGCATCCGCCCAGCCCAGCCAGGCGCCGATCTCGTCGGCCTCCTCGGCGAACAGCGGCTGGAAGCGCAGCGTCCAGTCATCCCAGCCATGGATAGCGGCGGCGCCGGGATGGCAGTCCTTCCTCGGATCATAGACGCGGTAGATGTGGTCCACATACACGCCGCGATCGAAACGGATGGCGGCAAGCGCCACCATCCGGTCATAGGGCAGCAGCCCGGTGGTCTCGGTATCCAGAACAATGACGCGCTGCTGTGGCATGAGCCTCCCCGCTCCATGGCCTCTCGACCATGGCGCGGGCATCCGGCCCTGTCGAGGCACAGACGCGCGCCGATCGTGCGCGCCTGTGGGAGAGCAATCGCTGCGGAGGAGACCTACCCTCAGGCGGCCTTGGGCTGGGCGGCTTCGCGCACGCCGGCCTCGATGGACTGCACCAGCGCCGAAAAGGCAGCCGGATCGGTGCAGGTCTCGCCCAGTTCAGTCGCCCAGGTGGGATGCCGCAGAGTGTAGGTGGTGAAGGCGGAGAACGCGCCGGTCTTCTTCAGCAGCTGATTGGCGATCCGCGACGGCAGCGCCTCCTTGACGAAGAACAACAGCCCGGCGTGCGTCTTGTCGAACGCCGAGGTGGCCTCGGCCACGCCGCTATAGTCGTCCTGCTCGATGAGCTGCGACACGCGCTCAAGGAACGTCACCAGTTCGGGCGCGTGGGTGGGCTTCGCAAACGGGTTTGAGCCGGCCATTCCTGTCTCCCTATCATTTCATTGGTGCACGGCGTCCTGCGGAGGCCATTGGCCCCCTGCCCGCGCCAGCGGCACACCCGCATATAAGGACGACCGCAGGCCATACAATGCGGCGTCGACAGCGCAGCCGCTTGCGGCTGGTCCCTGCCCCCCTCTGTCGAAGAGCCACGCCACGAAAAAGGGCGCACACCGCTCGGTGCGCGCCCCTTGGTCTCTCGATATGCCCGGCTGCCGGCAGCTCAGCTGCCCGTCATCCGGTGCGCGATCAGGAGGCCAGCATCTGCAGGCACTTGCCGGCGGCTTCGGCGGCGGGCTTGGCGGCATCGCGGCTCATGGCGCCGCTCATCACCAGCGAGCGGGCCTGCTGGGTGATGATGTCGCGCAGATTGGCGCCGGGTTTCACCTGCGGGGCGCTGGCGGCATAGATCTGCTGGCCCTGGGGCGACAGGCCGGCGGAGCACTTGGTGGCCGAGGCCTGATCCGCGAAAGCGGCGGTGGTGCAGCACAGGGCGCCAACGGTGACGGCAAGGGCAAGGATCTTCATGGGTCTCTTCTCCGGTCACTACAAACAGGATGAATGGGGCGCGTGATGGCGGCGTCGGCCGCAGCCGACGCCAGGCACGCCGCTATATAAGGATCAGCGCCAGCCGGCGCGATTGACCGGGCCGCCGCCATTGAAGCCGGCACCAGGCTCGCCGACACCAGCGCCCGGCGCCAGGCCGGCACCGGCCGCACCGGCTCCGGCACCGGGATAGACGCCAACGCCCGGCGCACCGGCCCCGCGATAGACACCCGCGCCGGGCTCGCCGACACCGGCGCCGGGCGCCAGGCCAACACCTGCCGCGCCGGCACCCGCGCCGGGATAGACGCCGACGCCCGGAGCACCAGCCCCCGCATAGACCCCCGCCCCCGGCTCACCGACGCCGACGCCGGGCGCCAGGCCCACGCCCGCCGCGCCGGCACCCGCGCCGGGATAGACCCCGACGCCGGGCGCACCGGCGCCGCGATAGACGCCCGCCCCTGGCTCACCCACGCCGGCGCCGGGCGCCAAGCCTGCGCCAGCCGCACCGGCGCCCGCGCCGGGGAAGGCGCCGACGCCGTCAGCGCCGCCGCGATAGAAACGCTCCTGGGCCATCGCCGCGCCCGCCAGGGCGCCCGACAGCATGGCCACAGCCACGCCTGCTGCTGCAATTCGCGCGGGGATAAGGCGAGATGACGTCGTCATGGACGAACCTTCTTTGAAGCGCGATGCGTGGGAGAGAGCTAAGGTTACCACTCTGGGGCCGCAATGGCGATTTCTGACCTGGTCAAGACGCGGTTTTGCGCCGGCGCCGGGCGGGTGGGGCGAGCATGGCGTACGCGGAGCGGGATTATGGGTCGGGGGTGCCGGCCACCAGCTGGGCAGCCGGCGTCGATCCGGCCGAGGTGGCGCGGATGCGGTCCGAGCCCGGCTTTCCTGCCGCCATGGCGCAGGCAGCGCGCAGCATGGTGGACACCTTCCAGGGCAACCGCCTGCTCAACCGCATCATCAATGACCGCGAGCGCAATGCCTTCGCGCTGCTGACGCTCTATCTGGACGCCACGCCCGATGCTCACGGGCGCGGCCTGACCGCTGCCCGCATCGTCGCCTTGTGCCGCGAGCTTGCACTCTGCAGCCGCGGCCGCGCCAAGGCCATGCTGATGCTGATGCGCTGGGCCGGCTATCTGGAGCCGGTGCCGGATCCTCACGGCGACCGGCGCCAGCGCCCCCTGGTGCCCACCACCCGCATGATCGCCATGCAGACTGACCGCTGGCGGCGCCTGCTGGGCGCCCTGGCGCTGCTGGAACCTTTGGCCGAGGCCGTGATCGCCCGGCTGGATGAGACGGCGTTTCGCGAGGACCTGACCCGGGCCATGGTCAGCCGGTTCATCGGCGGCATGCGACCGTTGGAGCACGCCCCGGCGTTGCAATTGTTCGTGTCGCGGGACGGCGGCCTGATGATTGCGTTCCAATTGCTGCTGTCCGGCGCGCCGGACGATGTCTTTCCGCCCGAACAGTTGCTGAACGTCGCGGTGGCCGCTCTGGGGCGGCAGTTCCACGTCTCCCGCGCCCATGTGCTGAAGCTGCTGCGCGATGCGGAAGCCGAGGGCCTGCTGCAGCGGGTGCCCGGCGCCCAGGGCGGCGTGCGCATGCTGCCGCCGCTGGCGGAAGCCCTGAGCGACTTCCTGGCCGCCGCCTTCGTGATCCTGCGCGCCAGCGCCAGAGAGGCCCTCGCCGCCGAGGCCGCCCGCGCCGGCGCAGCGCCCTTGCATCCGCCCGCCGGGGAGCGGGCATAAGCGGGCGAACGCGGACGCCCGCGCGTCAGCCCTTGAAGGCGATGGATTTGGCGATCTGCTCGATGGCGGCCTTGGTCTGGCCCTGCTGGGCCGGCGGCATGATGGCGAGAAGCCGCAGGAACCGGCCTTCGGAGCCGAACGACAGATATTGCCAGAACTTGCGGCCGTCGGTGGCGGTGCCGGTCAGCAGCAGCCCCTGGGCGCCGGCGAAGGTGACGTCGCTCTCGGCTTCCACCTTGGCGTTCTGCAAGCCGGGGGCGGTCTCCAGCAAGGCGCGGGCGACGCCCTTGCGCTGGTCCGGCGGCAGCGGCGCGGAGACCTGCGAGGCCACCACGATCAAAGGCTGCGTACCCTCCGGATCCACATCGAGCGGGCCGGCGGTCATGATGAGGGCAGAGCCGGCGATGGTGTTGACCATCCGGAACGGCGCCGTCGTGGTGATGGTGAAGGGCAGGCTCGCCACCTTTTCGGCCAGCGAGGGCTCCTTGCCCAGGCTCAAGGTGGCCAGCGCCCGCTTCACACCCACCGCGTCCAGCTGAGCGGTGTCGGGCGCCTGGATGGTGATGAGCACGGTCTTGTCGCCCTTGAGCACCGTCAGCCACTTCTTGAACACCTGGTTGCTGACGCTCTGGGTGCCGCTGATGAGCGGAATGGGGCCGGCGGCGCTCGGCACCTGCTCCAGCGTGCTCACGGTGATGCCGCGCGGGGCCAGCGCCGTGCGGGCGGCCTCCAGATCGCCGAACATGGTGACGACCTTGTCATAGGCCTCGATGGGCAGTTCGGTGACCATCAGGCTGGACATGCCGTCCTTGCCGGCAAAGCCGGAAAACCCCGGCGCGGGCACGAACCCTTCCGGCGGGACGATGGACACCGTGGTGCCGCGCACCGCCTGCGGCGCCTGCGCCAGGGCCACCCCCATGGCGCCCGGCGCCACGGACAGCGCGCCGACGGCGGCAAGGGCCAGCAGCGTGCGGCGGACGGAAAGCCGGGCGGCGTCGAACATACATTCCTCCTGGAAGCACGCGCCTCTCGGCGGCAGCCGCGAGACGGTTTTCCCGACGCGCGGCAGAATGCGCGCGCCAGGACAGTGGCTGATACCGAGCCTGCCCAGTTTATTCAAACGGTGGGTGCGGCGCTCACGTCATGTCGTCATCGCGCACCGGCGCGTGCCGCGCAGGGCTCGCCGCATAGGCGCGGGCTTGCGCCAGCGCGTCCGGCGTATCCACATCGAGAAAGGCGCCGGCATCGGCGACCGCGACCTCGAACACCGCTTCGGGATGAGCGGCGATGAGCCGGCGGGCGCCGATGTCGCCCTCCAGCCCCGCCAATTCCGGGAAAAAGCGCCGCGACCACAGCACCGGATTGCCGCGCATCTCTCCGTCCATGGGAACGACAATCAGCCGCCCCTGTTCCGGCGCATAGCCCTCCAGCACCCGATCGAGCAAGGCGGGCGCCACCAGCGGCATGTCGCCCAGCATCACCATCGCCCCGTCGGCATCCTCCGGCACGGCGGCGATGCCCCGGCGCACCGAGCTCGCCATGCCAGTGGCATGGTCGGGATTGTGGATGAAGGCCACCGGCAGATCCGCCAGCGCCGCCTCCACGCGGGCGTGATCGTGTCCGGTGACCACCAGCACAGGATGAGCGCGGGAGGCGAGCGCGGCTTCCACTACACGCCGGATCACGCTGGTTCCGCCCACTTCCTCCAGCAACTTGTTCGGCCCACCCATGCGGGTGCCGCGGCCGGCGGCCAGCACCACCGCCGCCACCTGCGGCGGGCGCACGGCCGGCGGCTCCAGGCGCGGCTGCGGCCGGGTGACGATCTCCATCAGCAGCCCGCCCACGCCCAGCGCCGCCACGTCCCGCGCCGTGACCTCCAGTCCGGCGAGGATGCGCATGAGCATCCAGTCGAAGCCGTTCTCCTTGGCACTGCGGGCGCAGCCGGGCGCGCCGATCACCGGCACCGGGCCGAGCCGGCCGAGCAAGGTGAGGTTGCCGGGGTCCACCGGCATCCCCAGCCGGTCCACCACGCCGCCCGCCGCCTCCAGCGCGGCTGGGATCACGTCCCGCCGGTCGGTGATGGCCGAAGCACCGAAGACGATGACCAGATCCGCCCCGGCCTTGACCGTGGCGGCGATGGCGTCGCGCAAAGCATCCGTCTCGTGGGGGATGCGCAGATCCTGCGCCACCACCGCCCCGGCCGGCGCCAGACGCGCGGCGGTGACGCGCAAGGTCTTCTCCACCACCTTCGCCGTCAGGCCCGGCAGCAAGGTGGAAATCACCGCCACCTGCCGGCGCACGAAGGGATGCACCCTGAGCAGCGGCGCCGCCTGCTCCAGCGCCCGCGCCATGAGCGCCTCGTCCACCGCGAAGGGGATGATCTTGACGGTGGCGACCATGTCGCCGGCCTTCACCGGCTTCAGATCCGGCAGGGTCGCCAGCGTCAGCGCCTCGTCCAAGGCGTTGAAGGCGTCGACCCCGGCGCGGTCCACCGCCACCACGCCATCGGCCAAAGCGAACAGATTGCTGCGGCCGGTGAAGGGCGCATCCACCCGCACCTGCGGCCCGGCAATGCGTTCGGCCAGCGCGGCGGCGGCGGCATCCTCATGCACGTCGCCCGGCTGCACCTGCGCCACCACCACATGGCTGACGCCCCCCGCCGCCAAAGCGGCGATCTCGGCGGCGCCGAGGCGCGTGCCCTTCTTGACCACCAGCCCATCGCTGCGAATGGAATGGGCGGCAATGGCCCCTTCGGCGGCGCTGAGCGGGACTTGCCCGAAGTTCACGCGGCCGCCTCGCGCACTGGCGCCGGCTTGCGCAGGGCGCCAATCACCTCGCCCAGCACCGCCACCGCGATTTCCGCCGGATTGGCGGCGCCGATGTCGAGGCCGACGGGAGCGTGAATGCGGCCCAGTTGCGCGGCGGATAGGCCGCGCTCCGCCAGCCGGTCCAGCCGCTTGGCATGGGTGCGGCGGGAGCCGAGCGCGCCCACATAGAAGCAGTCCGCCTTAAGCGCGGCTTCGAGCGCCGGCTCGTCGATTTTGGGGTCGTGGGTTAAGGCGACCAGCGCGGTGAACGGGTCCAGCGCCAGATCCGGCAGCGCGGTGTCCGGCCATTCGGCGATCACCGGCGTATCGGGGAAGCGCTCCGGCGTGGCAAAGGCGGTGCGCGGATCGACGATGGTCACATCAAAGCCCGCCAGCCGCGCCATGGGCGCGAAGGCCTGGGAAATATGCACGGCGCCGATCACCACGATGCGGGCGGGCGGCACCTGCACGGTGAGGAACACCCGCCCGTCGCCCTCCCCCACCACGCCACTCTTGCCCGCGCGCAGCGCCGCCTCCAGGTGCGGCGCCAGCGGATCGGTGGAGATCTCGCTGGCGCGCAGCAGATGCTGGGTGCCGCTGGCCAGATGGGTGATGAGCACGGTGGCGCGGCGCGCCGCCCGCTCGGCATTCATGGCGGTGAGAAGGGCAAGGTCCATGGGTGCTCGATTCCGGCTCGTTAAGTCCTGACAAGTCCAGGCAAAAGGATCAGTCGATGCGTTCCACATAGACCCGGATGGCGCCGCCGCAGGACAGGCCCACGCGCCAAGCGGTCTCGTCGGCGACGCCGAACTCCAGCGTGCGCGGCTTGCCGGTCTCGATCACGTCCAGCGCTTCGGTCACCACGGCGCCCTCGACGCAGCCACCGGAGACCGAGCCGAGGAAATTGCCGGTCTCGTCAATGGCCAGATGGCTGCCCACCGGGCGCGGCGCCGAGCCCCAGGTCTCCAGCACGGTGGCGAGCGCCACCGCCTTGCCCGCCCGGCGCCAGGCGGCGGCGGCTTCCAGGACATCGTCTTCGCGTGCGAGCATGCGTGTCTCCCATCCGGCATGGCGTCCGCGGCGCACCGCATCGGCGTCGGCGGCAACGGCGCCGCGGTTTTGGCGCTGGCCACTCCTTGCCTATATAGACCCAGATATAAGGGGCGGCCCGATGGATTGCAGCCCACCGCCCCTCACCATTTGTTTTCCGCCGCGAGCCCATTCATGCCCACCCTCCGCACGGCCGACGACCTCATCGCCGCCGGCCTTGCCGCCCCCGACCGGCGCGCGTCCCTCGGCCAGGTGGCCGCCCGCTATGCGGTGGCGGTGACCGACACCCTGGCCGCCGCCATCGACCGCGCCGATCCCGCCGATCCCATCGCCCGCCAGTTCGTGCCGGACAGTGCCGAACTCACCATTGATCCGCGCGAACTGGTTGATCCCATTGGCGATGACGCCCATTCGCCGGTGCCCGGCATCGTGCATCGTTACCCGGACCGGGTGCTGCTGAAGCTGGTGGGGGTGTGCGCCGTCTATTGTCGCTTCTGCTTCCGCCGCGAGATGGTCGGCCCCGGCGCCGAGCAGGCATTATCCGCCGAGGCGCTGGAGGCGGCGTTCGCCTATGTGGCCGCCCATCCGGAGATCTGGGAGGTGATTCTCACCGGCGGCGACCCGTTCATGGTCTCGCCCCGCCGCATGGCCGAGGTGGTGGGGCGGCTGGCCGCCATCCCGCATGTGAAGGTGGTGCGCTTCCATACCCGCGTGCCCATCGCGGCACCCGAGCGCGTCACGCCGGACCTGGTCGCGGCCCTGAAAGCGCCGGGCGCCACCTCTTATGTGGCGGTGCATGTGAACCATGCCCGCGAACTCACCCCCGCCGCCCGCGCCGCCTTGGCGCGCATGGCCGACGCCGGCATTCCCCTGGTGGCCCAGACCGTGCTGCTGCGCGGGGTGAATGATGATGCCGCCACCCTTGCCGCTCTGTTCCGGGCGCTGGTGGAGGAAAGGGTGCTGCCCTATTACCTGCACCATCCCGACCTCGCCCCCGGCACCGGCCATTTCCGCCTCTCCATCCCCGAGGGCCAGGCGCTGATGCGGGCTTTGCGCGGGCAGGTCTCCGGCCTCGCTCTGCCCACCTATGTGCTGGATATTCCCGGCGGTGCCGGCAAGGTGCCGCTGACGCCGAACCACCTGCATCCCGCCCCCGGCGGCTGGCAGGTGAGCGACAATTGCGGCGGCATCCACCTTTATGCCGAGGACGCCTGACCCAGCGTCTGCCTGAGCGTCACGATGGTCATCTTTGCGCAATTCCGGCGGCAATGGGGCATCTTGGCGGCAATACAGCCCGTGTCAGGCCACCCCAGGAAATGAGGCGCAGCAACGGTTTTCCGCCAGCGTTAACGAGATGTAAACAGGCCCGCTTGCCGTAAACGATAGCTCAGCATACCTGTATCGCCGTTCACCGGCGCGGCCGGTCGAGGATGGAGCATTGCAATGGCGGACGCTCAGCTTCAGCCGATCGAGCTGCTTTACTGGCCAACCCCGAACGGATGGAAGGTTTCCATCATGCTCGAGGAGTGCGGCCTGCCGTATGAGATCAAGCTGGTCAACATCGGCAAGGGCGACCAGTTCACGCCGGACTTCCTGGCGGTGTCGCCCAATAACAAGATCCCGGCGATCATCGACCCCAACGGCCCCGACGGCCAGCCGATCTCGATATTCGAGAGCGGGGCGATTCTCCAGTATCTCGGCCGCAAGACCGGCAAGTTCTACCCCACCGATGAGCGCAAGCGCGTCGCGGTGGAGGAATGGCTCTATTGGCAGGTGGGCGGGCTCGGCCCCATGGCCGGGCAGGCGCATCACTTCCGGCTCTATGCGCCGGAAAAGATCCCCTATGCGGTCTCGCGCTACACCAATGAGGTGCACCGCCTTTATGGCGTGATGAACACGCGCCTGAAGGACAATGAATATCTGGCCGGCGACTATTCCATCGCCGACATCGCCTGCATCGGCTGGGCGAAGCTGTGGGAACGCCAGGGCCAGGACATTTCCGAATTCCCCCATTTCCAGCGTTGGCTGGAAGCGGTGAAGGCCCGCCCGGCGGTGCAGCGCGGGCTGATGGTCAATGCCGAGGAGCGGGCCAAGCACGACCTCACCAAGGACAAGGCCGCCCAGGGCGTCCTGTTCGGCCAGCGCGCCCGCTGACGCCTCCCGGCGCGGGGAGCGCCAACACGCCCCCAGGCGCGGGAAACGCGCAGGCGCTTCCCTCCCGGCCCATGGCGCTTTAGAAGGCGAAGCGCCCGCCTGCGGGCCTGCCTGGGGAAAACATATCCATGTCTGTCGATCCGCGCGCTCTGCTCGCCGAGGCTTCCAATCTGCATCGCGCCGGCAAGATGGAGCAGGCCATCGACGCCTATAAATCCGCCGCGCGCCTAGTGCCCGGCAGTATCGACGTGCACCGCATGCTGGCGCTGGCATTGCTCCAGGCCGGCCGGCCCAAGGAGGCGGTGCGCTCGGCCCGCCAGGCCCGCGACCTCGCCCCGCGCGATCCCAATACCCATGTGCTGATGGGCGCCGGCCTGCTGCTGGCGGGCGACCCCGCCAAGGCGCTGGCGGCGTTCGACCAGGCGGCGAGCCTGCATCCCGGCCTGCTGGAAGCGCATTTCCAGGCCGGCAATGCGCTCGCGGCGCTGGGCAGGCACAGCGCCGCCGTCGCCCGCTTCACCCAGGCCCTCGCCATCGATCCCCGCGCGCCCGAGGCGCTGATGAACCGCGCCACCGCGTACGCCCGGCTGGAGCGCCATGCCGAGGCGCTCGCCGATTGCGAAAAGCTGGTGGAGATGCAGCCCTGGGTGCCGGTGCACCACATCGCCAAGGCCAACACCTTGCTGGAGATGGGCAACCTGCCCGCCGCTCTGGCCGCGGCACAGGCGGCTTTGGCGCTGGCCCCGGCCGCGGTCGAGGCGCTGGTGGTGGTCTATCAGGTGGCCCTGGCCCAAGGCGATCTCGATGCCGCCGCCGCCGCCATGGTGCGGGCCATCGAGACCGGCAATGCCCCGCCGGAGCTGCGGGTGCGCTATGCTCATCTGCTGCGGCTGCGCGAGCAATTCGACGCGGCACTGGCCGAATGCGAGAGCGCCTTGCGCGCCCAGCCCCGGTCTGCCGCCGCCCTCCATGAGCGCGCCGAAGCCAAGCGGGCGCTGGACGATGCCGCCGGCGCTTTGGCCGATGCGGATGCCGCCATCGCCATCCAGCCGCAATTCGCGCTGGCGCAGCTGACCCGTGCCGGCGCCCTCGGCGATCTCGGCCATGGGGCCGAGGCGCGCGGCGCCGTCGACCGCGCCTTGCGCGCCGCGCCGAAGGAGCCGCGGGTGCTGTTCGCCCGCGCCGCTCAGGACCTGGCGCGCGGCCGCTGGGCCGACGGCTGGGCCGGCTATGAGCAGCGCGAGCACATGCTGCCGCCGCCGTTCCAGCCCCTGCCCTTCCCGCGCTGGGACGGCATCGCCCGCCCGGACCTGCTGGTGATTCTCAGTGAGCAGGGCATCGGCGACGTGCTGCACTTCTCCCGCCTGCTGCCCTGGCTGCTGGAGCGGGAACTGCCCGTCCGCCTCATGGTGCGCGCCGGTCTGGTGCCGCTGCTGAAGGATATGGTCCCGCAGGTGGATGTGGTGGCTGATACCGACGCCCTTCCGGAGGGCGCAGGCAGCATCCAATGGGCGCCGCTGGCCAGCCTGCCGCGCCTGCTGGGCGCCGATCCGGCCCATTGGCCCCCCGCCCCCTATTTGAGCCCGCGTGCCGACCGGCTCGCCAAATGGGCACACCTGCGGGAAAAGGGCGGCCTGCTGGTGGGCCTGAACTGGCAGGGCAATCCCTCGCGGCTGATCGACGTCGGCCGCTCGGCGCCCCTGGCCGCCATGGCGCCGCTGGCGGAACTGCCCGGCGTGACCCTGGTCTCGCTCCAGCATGGGCCGGGCAGCGAGCAACTGGCGCAGGTGCCGTTCGGTGATCGAATCGTCACCCTCGGGCCGGATGTGGACAGCGACGGCATCTTCCTCGATCGCGCGGCGATTCTCTCGCAATTGGATGTGCTGGTGACCACCGACACATCGGCCGCGCATCTGGCCGGCGCCCTCGGCACCCGCGCCTTCGTGGCCTTGCGGGCCGTGCCCGACTGGCGCTGGGGCGAGGACGGCGCGTTCAGCCTGTTCTATCCCTCGCTGCGCCTGTTCCGCCAAAGCAAGGCGGGCGACTGGTCCGGCCCCTTCACCCGCATCGCCCAGGCGGTGCAAGCCCTGTCCCCGTCTGCCCTCACGCCGACCGGCTGAAGGGCGCCCGGCCGCTTTGGCGGGAGTCATCAACCATTTGATTGCCCCACAGTCTTGCAAAGGCGGCTTCGGTTGGGCATAGAGGGGGCGAGTGGAGACGTGGCCGAGAGGCTGAAGGCACTCGTTTGCTAAATGAGCAGACCCCCAAAAGGGTCTCGAGGGTTCGAATCCCTCCGTCTCCGCCACCCACCCTTGCAAGACGTTGATTTCAAAGATCTTTTCTGAAGTCAGGCGTCACCGCCCCACACCCTGATGCATCCGGGGTGCGGCGTTCAGCAGTGAAAGAACAAAACAGGAACTGACTGCTGGAGGGCGATCTTGGCCGCCCTTCTCGTTTCCATCGGGCAGACAGGGCGCCTCGCGCGCGTCGCCGGCCTGCCCCAGCCTTTTAGGGCTCATCATGCAAGATCATCGTTTCAAAGGCTGCGTGCAGCGTGCGCGCAGAAGGATGGCCTGTGCCGTCATCTTGGCCTTCATGGCTTATGGACCCGCAGCGGGTGTCCATCCATCGTCGGGGGCCTTGGCGATCCTTCGAGGCCGTCGAGTTCGCGACGCTGACCTGGGTCGACGGGTTCAACCATCGCCGGCTGTTGGAGCCCATCGGCAACATACCGCCGCCGAAGCTGAGGCACGCGACTACGCCATGCTCGACGAGCAGAAACGGGCGGCGCGACTTAACCAATTGGCCTCCGGTGAAGCCGGGGCGGTTCGATCCGATCGGGCGGGCATCCTGCCCGCGACGGATCCCGGGTCGGATCCCTGCGCGGCCTGCCCCAACGCCGACTGATCGGTTCAAGGAGCCAACCTCTTCGTTCAAGACGGCCTAGCCGCCCTTGTACTTTCTGGAAAGCGTCACGCTTCCAATGACGGTCATGAGGAGCGTGACCACAAGCAGGATGAAGGCGAGAGCCGCTCCGAATGGCCAGTTGCTGACACGGTTGAACTGATCATAGACCGCAGGCGCCATCATCTGGAATTGCGGGCCGCCCAGCAGCACCGGCGTCGCGTAAGCATTCATGCTCAAGATGAACACGAGGACGCTGCCGGCGACCACTCCTGGCATGGCCAAGGGCAGAACCACACGCCGGAATACGGTGAAGGGCCGTGCCCCAAGATTGGCGGCGACCTCCTCGGTCTGCCGCGGGATGCCTTCGATGACCGCCGATAGTGTCAGCACCATGTAGGGCAGGACGATGCCGATGATGCCGATGACCACCGCCCCCGGCGTGTAGAGCAACCTCAGCGGCGCCGTGGTGATGCCGCTCCCCTGCAGCGAGGCATTGATCAAGCCGTCATTTCCCAACAGCGCGATCCATCCTGCCGAGCGGACCACATTACCTACCAGCAGCGGGAACATGGTGAGAATGGTCACCATGCTCTTGAGCTTACTGTCCATCCGCGACAACCAATAGGCGGCTGGAAACGCGAGAATGACCGTGACCACGGTGCAGAACACCGCGACCGCCAGCGTCATGAGCAGAACCCTTTGATAATAGGGATCCGCCACTGCGCGCAGATAGTTTTCGCCGCTCAGGGCCTCGATCATCAGCGTGGCCGCGTCGTAATGGTTCAGCGAGATGCGGGCCATCATGATCATCGGCGCAACAAGGAGCAGGCAGACGAGAAGACCGGCGGGGAGGATGAAGATGGCCATGTCGCGCCTCAACCCTTGAAGTCTTTGTTCCAGAAATCAAGAAAGGCGGCTTGCTGTTCGGAGAGGTACGCGAAGTCTGGTTTCCAGAGCCGCGCGCGCTCCGCCTCGGAGAAGTTAATCTGCTTATCAAGCTCTGGCGGCAGCGGCGCGTCCGAGACGGTGGGCACATAGCCCATCTTGGAGGCAAAGGCGGTTTGCGCAGAAGGCTCGAGCATGGCGTTGAGATACTTGAAGGCGTCTTGCTTGTTGCGCGCATTCCGCGGTACCGCGCCCTCATAGATGGTCGGGAATGCGCCTTCTTCGGCAATCACATGGCCCAGCGGAATGCCGGTCTGCTTCCACATGAAGCCGCGCGCCGCGGCGATGATGGTGAACCAGATTTCCTCTGACTTCAGCGCCGCGGCGACCGCCTCCGTCGAAGCCAGCACCTTCACATCCAGAGACCGCCACTCCATGAGCTTCTTCTTGGCGGGTTCGAAATTGGTCATCGAACCGCCGCCGGCGACCGCCGCGAAGGCGGTGTTTGTGGTGAAAAGGAAGTCCGAAAGGCCAACCTTGCCGCGATACTTCGGATCCCACAGGTCATTGATCGACTTCGGCGGCGTGGGCACGCGATTGGTGTTGTAGACGATGGTGTGGGCCGAGTAGATCTGCGGAATGGAGTTCGGCTTGCGCAGGAAAGGCAGCACCTTGTCCACGCGCGGGACCACCTGCGCCGAGATGTCTTCCAGGGCGCCGCGCTGGGTCGCTGCGAACATGTCGAAGTCGGCAAGGCAGGCCACATCCATGCTGCCGCGCCGGTTCTGACGCTCGGCCAGCAACTTGGTGCGACGGGGCACGGGACCGGAAATATCCTGCAGCACCTCGATGCCCATCGGCTTCATGATCGCCATGTCCACGCTCTCGCGCAGCAGGTCACCATAGTCGCCGCCCCAGGTTCCGACGATGATCTGCGAGCTTTCCGCCCGCGCCATGCGTGGCATCAGGGCCACCGCTGACGCTGCGCCGATAAATCCGCGACGAGTGAATGCGGTCATGATGTTGTCCCTTCCGGTCTGGGTCTTGCTCTATTCAGGCGGGGATCAGCCGCGCGGCGGCGCGGTCCCAGTGGACGCGCACCGTGTCGCCGGTCTTGAGCTGGCGCATGGCATCGCCGGCAGCGGGTGTGGCTCGGATGGCGGTGAGCGCGACCCCATCGAGTTCAAGCCGATACTCGGTCTGAGCGCCCAGATAGAGGATTCCGGAAATCCGCGCGGGAAGCCCGGCCGCGTCGGCATCCGGCGCGAGCGCGACGCGTTCCGGTCGCAGCGCCAGGACACTGGCATTGCCGGGTACGGCCGTGACGTCACAAGGCAGCAGGCTGCCGCCTTCACTGCGCAGGGCCTCCCCCTCAATGGTGCCCTTGATGATGTTGCACCGGCCGACGAAATCCGCGACGAAGGCATCCGCCGGCCGCTCGTAGAGTTCTTCGGCGGTGCCGATCTGGCGCACCCGCCCGCCCTCCATCACCACCAGGCGGTCCGACATGGTCAGCGCCTCCTCCTGGTCGTGGGTGACCATGAGGGTGGTGAGGCCGAGGCGCTGCTGCAGGGCGCGGATCTCAGCGCGCACGTCCGCCCGCAGCTTGGCGTCGAGATTGGACAGGGGCTCGTCCAGCAGGAATACGGCGGGATTGATGACCAGCGCACGCGCCAGCGCCACACGCTGCTGCTGGCCGCCGGAGAGCTGGCGCGGCATGCGGTCCGCCAGATGGTCGAGACGGACCAGCTTCAAGGCTTCGGCGATGCGCCGATCGCGGTCGGCGCGATTGACCTTCCGCATCTCCAGGCCGAACCCCACATTGTCCGCCACGCTCATGTGAGGAAAGAGCGCGTAGGACTGGAAAACCATTCCGGTCTGGCGGGCATAGGGCGGGGTGCGGGTGACGTCCTGGCCCGCGATGACCACGCGCCCGGCGGTCGGCTCGATGAATCCGGCCACCATTCGCAGCGTAGTGGTCTTGCCGCAGCCGGAGGGGCCGAGCAGCGAAACCAATTCACCTTCGGCGATCGCGATATCGACGCGTTCGACCGCGATCGATGGTCCGTATTCCTTGCGCAGCCCCTCGAGAAGGAGAGTGCCCATGGTGTATCCTCCTCGATGGGTCAGACGACCCGGGATAGTTTCACGAAGCGGTCGGTGATGAGCATCAGCACCGCGACGATCAGGATCTGCACCGTCGCCACCGCGGCGAGGGTCGGATCCATGCGGAATTCCAGGTAATTGAGCATCGCCACGGGCAGCGTCGTTTTGCCCGGCCCCACCAGGAGCAGGGTCAATTCGAGACTCTCGAAGCTCTGGATGAAGGAGAACATGGTCGCCGCCACAATGCCGGGCCGCAGCATCGGCAAGGTCACGCGGCGAAAGACCGTCCAGGCACGCGCGCCGAGATTGGCTGCGGCTTCCTCCGCCGCGCTATCCAAGCCTTGCAAGCTGGCCGTCACCACCCGCACCGTCCAGGGGATGGTCAGCAGGACATGGGCGGCGATCAAGCCCGGTAGGGTGCCGACAATGTCATGGTCGAATTGGTTTTCCAGCTTGAGATAAAACAGATACAGCGCCGTGCCGGCGACGATGCCCGGCACCGCCAGAGGGCCAAGCAACAGAGTATTGATGGCCGACTTCGCCGCGATGGCGCTCCGCGATAGGGCCAGGGCCGCAGCCGTGCCCAGCGGTACGCCCACCACTGTCGCGGTCAGCGCCACTTGCAGGCTGACCAGGAAGCCATTGGCGAATTCGCGCCGGCTCCAGGCATTGATATACCAGCGGAACGTCAAGCCGCTGGGTGGAAACGAGACGATCTCATCGCGGAAGAAGCTGGTCATGATCACCATGACCACCGGCGCGAGCATCAGAACGTACGCGAACGCCACGAGGGCGCGATAAGCAAGACGGCTCGAGGTCAATGCCGGTCCCTCCGTACGTGCTGGGCTGCGAGGAGAAATGCCGGGCCGACGAGTTGGGCCATCGCCTCCACCAGGGGCAAATGCCCTTCGTGAAAATGCCCTGCCTCATGCAACAGATTGAGTTGGCCGACGACCCGGCCGTTGCCGTGCACGGGCATGTTCAGAATGCTGGCGCAGCCCAGTGCGAAGATTTTCTCATGGTCCGGAAAATCACGCGCAATGTCGCTGGCGTCTCGGCCAATATAGGGCAAGCCGGACATGAGCACCCGGCGCATGGTGGGGGCATCGTCCAGAGCCTTGGACCCGCGCGCCGGGAAGCGATCGGGCTCGCTGCTGTACAGACGGTCCGCGATGCCTTCTTCAGGCAGGTAAAGAAGCGCCGTAAACAACTTGTGCCCGATGTTTGCCTCGAGCAGGCGGTCCAGCGTGCGCAGGCTCGCGCCCGGCTGGTCCTCTTCCGCCAAGGCTGTCGCCAGCGCCGCCAGCGGCGCGCTGAAACTGCCGGGCCGGGGTGGCTGATGGCTGCTCATGCGCGCGATCCAGCGGTCGCCGCGAGTGGAAGATGCAGGGCCGATGCCCGCTCGCCGCCGAAGGCCAACGTGAGGAGCGGAGGACGGCCGTGCGGCACCTGCCCACAATGGTCCGCATCGGCACCGGCGATCGACAGACGGATGCGACTGCCCGCAGCGAACCGCCAGCCAATCGGCAGCAGCGGAATACGAATGCGCTCCCACGCGCCCGGAACCATTGGGGCGGCATCGGCCCGGGAAAAGGTGCGGAATGGCCAAGTGGTGCGATACGTGTCGGGCGCCGGCGCCTCCTGGCGATGCAGGGCACGCAGCAGGCCTTCCGTCACATAGCGCTCGGTCCCGTTCGCCTCGATCTCGCTGAGATAGACGAAAAGCGCCGCGTCGGGTTCACTGGACGACAGCCAAAGATCGGCGAGGCCATGGCCCGCCAGTTCCATGGCCTCAGTCAGGGGCGCCGACGTGTAGCTCAACATCCGATCGGTGCGGCCTTGCCAGTCGGAATAATAGCTCCGACTGTCCACTCCGGCGATGCGCTCGAAACGCGTCTCGTGGCCCGTGCCCAAGGTAAAATCGACCTTGTAGCCGTCCGTCCCGCCTTGGGCCGTGGGCGCGCCGAGGCCGTGGCCAGCGGTGAAGGCCAGCATCTGCTGGGCTTCGACCGGCGGCCAGGCGGGGGCCGCCCTCCACGCTTCCGCATGGAGGGAGAAATAATGGACCGGCGCCTCTTCCTTGAGGCCGGTCTCCCAGCCGAGCAGATATGTATCGAAGAAGCGCAGAATTTCTCCCAGGAGCGGGAAGTCGGCGACTTCCGTCGTCCGCCAGGGAGAGATGTCGATGCGCGCGCCATGGTCCCAGGGGCCGAGCAGGAGATGGCGCGGATTGTCCTTCAGAGTCAAAAAGCGGGAGATCGCGCCATTCATATATCCGGCTCCGTCGCACCAGCCGGAGACGGACAGGATGGCCACTTCAGACTGAACGCCGGAGGACACCGCATAAGGGCTGAACGACGCGGAGCTGAAGCCCGGGTCGTAAGGCAGCCCCTCTTCGCGGAACTTGAATTCCGCCATGAAATCCGTCTGGCGGAAGTTCGCCAGATGCTCCTGCACCGCTTGCCGCACCAGGCTGCCGTCGGGGTCGGCGTCCACGGGCTGAGGGCCGTCGAAATCGGGATTGTTGAAATAGGAGAATTGCTGAAGAAGATCGCGGCGATCATGGTCCAGTCCGACCAGAAGATCGTCATAGATCTTCGTCAGAGACGTAACCTGTATGCCGCCGGGAAAATAATTGTCGGAGTAGGTGTCCCATACCGAAAATAACGGGGCGATGGCTTTGACCGCCGGATGGCCGGTGCTGGCCAGAAAGTCCGAGGCCGCTCCGAGATAGGAAATTCCGGTGGCGCCGATGATGCCGTTCGACCAGGATTGGGCCACGATCCAGTCGGCGATTTCCCGGCTGTCTTCTCGCTCCTTGGGGGAGCGAAAACTGTCGCGGGTGCCGAAGCTGGCGCCGGTGCCGCGCACGTCCACCACCACCACCGCATAGCCGCGCGGCACGAAGAAGTCGCGGAACTTGCCGGTGTTGGGATTGACCTCTCCGCTGCCGCCCGGGCGCAGCTTGAAGCGGCGATAATAAGGCGTGAACAAAGCGATAGTGGCGAATGAGGTGTCGCAGGTCGTGCGGTCGATGGGGTCCGGCAAATAGACATCGACGGCTATGCGGCAGCCATCACGCATGGTGACGTAGCACGAGGTGGGCTCGCTCAGGCGAAAGGCGACCGGACGGCTCGCCACATAGGCACCGGGAGAAATCTGCCAAGCGTCGTCGGCATCGACATGCGCGTTCATGGATCGTCCCACTTGCCCAACGGTTGGGCGCTTCCCTGAACTGCAAAGAAACATTGCACATAACATGCGTCAAATGCGTAATGTGTCGTCTATTGTGCGGAAAACGCATATGGAGATTGGAGTGCCAAATCAGCGCGGCTTAGAAGCCCTCCGGGCATTTGTGGAAACAGGATCCGTCTCGCGGGCGGCGGAACGATTGGGGCGCACCCAACCCCAAGTGGGACGGCTGCTCAGCGCGTTGGAGCAGGAGGTGGGATTTTCACTGTTCGGGCGCGACAGCCGTCCGTTGTCGCTGACCCGCGAAGGACGCGAATTCTACGCCCATGCGGAGCGGGTCCTGCTCGGCCATGATGGCCTTCAACGTTTTGCGGCACAGATGTGCCGCGGAAGCCGCGACCATCTGCGGATCCTGACCGCCCCGTTCATTGCCCATGCGATGGTCGCCGACGCCGTCGCCACCCTGGCCAAGCGCTCGCCAAGTTTCACCGCCTCGATTGAATCTCGCGTGCGCCTGGACATCGAGACCTGGGTTGGGCAGGAAACATTCGATCTGGGGGTCACCATCCTGCCGCTCTCCCATGCGGCATTCGAGACCGAGGAATTCCTGCGGGTGGAAGCCATGGTCGCCATGCCTCCCGATCACCCGCTGGTTGCGCAAGAGGTGGTGACCTTCGACCAGTTCGTGGCCGAGGAAGTCATCGTCACGCATCCGCGCTCGATCCTGCGCCAGCATCTTGAGCGTGTGGGACGGGCGGCCGGCAAGCCGCTGAAGGTGCGGTTTGAGGCCACCAACGGGGTGATCGCCTGTCAACTCACCGGCCGGGGCCTGGGCTGCTGCCTGTGCGACCCCTTTGTCGCCCGCTCCAGCGGCGTTCCCGATCTTGTTCTGCGGCCTTTTCGTCCGGCGTTTCCCCTTCAGTACGGCTTCCTCCACCCCACCTGGCAGTCCCGCTCACCCATGGTCCTGGAACTGGCAGCCGAGATCAGCAAGGTCGCCAAGGCCCAATCGGAAGCACTGTTCTCCACGACCAAGGCTGAGTGGTCTCGCAGGCCGGCAAGCCGTAGCATCCCACAGACATGACCCAAGGCGTTGCGCCGAGCATCGGGCGTCACCAAGAGCCAGGTGTCGCGGCTGCGCGAAGAGATCGACGGCAAGTGAAGACCTTCCTGAACCGCCCGATTGACGGCGACTGGCCCTATCTGTGGATCGACTCCACCTCACTGAAGGTCCGGCGCGGCGGCTGGATCGTCTCCGTCACGGCAATCATCGCCATCGGGATCAATACCGACGGGCGGCGCGAAGTGCTGGGACTGGAGATCAGCACCTGCGAGGTGGAGCCCTTACTGGACTCCGCATGCCACTGCCGAAAATTACGCTAATTAACGTCGGTGCAGCAATATATAAAATATCAGTTATGTAAATAACAAAATTGATTTCGTACTATTTAATGGTTTTTCGACTTTATTTTTATATTTATAATTAAATACGCTATATTTTATTTTCATTATTTCAAGTCATTCGTGCGTTTCTGGCGATAAGCCTAAATAAACGACATCATTCGCACCATATGAACGAAAAACGAGCTCATCAATCCGGAATTATTTTCGTTGATTTTGAAATGCATCACATTGAGACGTGGAGCCCAGTCTTGAGACGTATAGCCCATGCGGACTCTGAGCCATTTCGCTAGACGTGAGAGTGCCGACTCCTGCGGGTGCCGGGGCGCGGATCGGTGGAGGAATTATGCGGGCTCATGGTCGTCGTGTCGTCAGCCTGCTGACCAGCGTTGCCTTCCTTTCGGCTTCCCTTCCGGGGAGTGCGCAAGCGCAACAGGCAGGCGCCTTGCCAACCGCGGGAAGCGTGGTGTCCGGCGCGGCGGCGATCTCCTCGCCTTCCGCTACCAGCGTGTTGATCACCCAGTCATCACCCAATGCCATCCTCAACTGGGGCAGCTTCTCCATTGGCGCCGGCAATGCCGTGCGCTTCGAGAATGGCAGCGGCGCGACGCTCAACCGGGTCACCGGCCTGTCGCGCTCGCAGATCGACGGCGCGCTCACCGCCACCGGCAGCGTCTATCTGGTGAACCCCAACGGCATCACCGTCGGGCCGACCGGCACCGTTACCACCGGCGGCTCCTTTGTCGCCTCCACCCATGACGTGTCGGATGCCGCCTTCATGGCCGGCGGCGACCTGACCTTCCGGGGCACCAGTACTGCCTCCGTGATCAATTACGGCAGCATCGGCGCCCTGGGCGGCGACGTGGCGCTGATTGCCCGCACGGTGGAGAATGCCGGCACCATCACCGCGCCCAATGGCACGGCGGCCTTGGCCGCCGGCTATGAGGTGCTGGTGCGCGACAGCGCGCTGTCCGACGGCAAGTTCGTGGTCAAGGTGGGCGGAGCGGATACGCAAGCCAAGACCTCCGGGGTGATCAAGGCCGCGGAAGTGGAACTGCGCGCCAATGGCGGCAATGTCTATGCCCTGGCTGGCAACACCTCCAGCATCACCAAGGCCACCGGCGTCGCCAGCAAGGGCGGGCGCATCTTCTTCACCGCGGGCGATGGCGGGTCCGTGTCGGTCGCGCAGAAGGTGGTGGCGCGGGGCGCGAGCACCAATGGCAAGGCCAAAGGCGGCGACATCCGCGTGTCCGCTGGCGCGGTGAAGGTGAGCGCC